>NZ_JAOWIG010000074.1:0-170565 GCF_030332245.1 Citrobacter sp. Cy070 | reverse complement strand
TGCATCTCCGGATCGCGTTGCTGCTCTTTGTTCTTGGTCGAGCTGGGTGCCTCAATGATGGTGGCATCGACCAAGGTGCCTTGAGTCATCATGACGCCTGCTTCGGCCAGCCAGCGATTGATGGTCTTGAACAATTGGCGGGCCAGTTGATGCTGCTCCAGCAGGTGGCGGAAATTCATGATGGTGGTGCGGTCCGGCAAGGCGCTATCCAGGGATAACCGGGCAAACAGACGCATGGAGGCGATTTCGTACAGAGCATCTTCCATCGCGCCATCGCTCAGGTTGTACCAATGCTGCATGCAGTGAATGCGTAGCATGGTTTCCAGCGGATAAGGTCGCCGGCCATTACCAGCCTTGGGGTAAAACGGCTCGATGACTTCCACCATGTTTTGCCATGGCAGAATCTGCTCCATGCGGGACAAGAAAATCTCTTTTCTGGTCTGACGGCGCTTACTGCTGAATTCACTGTCGGCGAAGGTAAGTTGATGACTCATGATGAACCCTGTTCCATGGCTCCAGATGACAAACATGATCTCATATCAGGGACTTGTTCGCACCTTCCTTAGTATGATTTATGAAATCAGGAAATCTTTTTCTCCATATTTTACAAAACTCATCTGTTATCTTTTGAGGAATTTGTAATATTGGATGTTCGCTATCCTCAGTTATAATTCCAGGGTTATATTTGGCTGGGATTGTTACTTGAGCTAAATGATAATTTGAACTAATAATTTCATGCTCTTTATTAGCCCACAATCCGGCATGTAATAACAAATAATAATCGTCGGTTTTTTTAATCTGCTGATTATTCATCATCATTTCTTTAATATTGAAATCATCTAATGGATATACATCCCATTTTTCATTAAACCTCTGTGCTAAATATGTTGAATAAAATGCCGCGTCCATTTTTGAATAAAATATAGAAATGCCTTCAATATTCTTATCGTATTTTCGCCATAACGGCTCTAACATCTTTTCATTCTTATGTGTAGTCTTATTATGTATTCCAGTGATCCGACCTAAAACCCATAATTCATGCTCGCTTATGTACTGACAAACTTCTCTATTGCTTTGATAGAAATACATTTCAGAAACTTACTCATCGGTTAAAAGAACAATGAAAAACTAATTTTTATATCAATTATGTGATTCCTGTAGCATAAAACATAAAAAAGCCTGAATCTTTTTTTGAATAATTCAGGCTTTCAATAATTAATTTAATTAAATTTTATTTATGAATGCGTTATAATTTTTTTCCGATGCTTTTATTAACATGATTAACGATTTATACGCTCAATTCTCGCTGGCAACCCCTGACGCACAGCGGCTCCTGAAACCCAATCCAGCCAGGTGTTGGCAACCTTTCGTGTCGGATCCGCAAAGCCCAGATCGTTGATATTGATTCCCGACTTTATCTTTTTATCAAATGGCATCGGCTCACCGTCGAGCGTATGCTGCGCAGCGCCCATCTCTTTATGTCCATAGCCATGCTCAATTGCGATTACCCCAGGCATCACGCCCTGCAGTAAGCTGATTTGCGCTTCAACCTGCCCGCCCGGCGTGGTGATGCGAACGGTATCGCCGTGAGATAAACCATAGCGCTTGCCGTCCTGCGGGTTAAGCGCCACCAGATTAACCGGCTTCAGATGATGCAGGCGCGGGATCACCGCTGTGGCGCTGGACATGGTATTCGATTTAAAGGAAATCAGTTTCAACGGCCACTCTTGTTCCGGGAACAACTCCTCAACCGCACGTCCATCAGAGAGGCGCGAAGGATACCACGCCGGACAGCCGCTGTAGCGCTCGCCGGTAATCGCATGACGGTGTGCAGCGACATCCGCATTCCATATTTGCAGCGGTTTTTCCCACGCATTGCCGACGCGGTTATCGACCCGACCACTGTTATCTGGCGCAAAACGGCCACCGCGCGAATAGATAAACGCCACGCGACTCACCTCATCGGTTTTTAACGTTTGGGTCATCACCGGCAAGATTCGTTGCACCCCGGTCAGCGCGATATCCTCTTCCCGTGCCTCCGCCACAGGCGTTTTGCCCATAAAAGCAATGTTGGCGGCCAGCCGCAGATAATAATCTTCGGCGCGGTTGAGCGGATACTGATTGCCCTGCGGGTCGGCAATGGCATTGTCACCAAAGCCGGGGAGACCAATGCGTTTTGCCACCGCGATGCAGAAAGCCTCCATTGAGACTGGTTGACCGTCAGCGGTCTGGCGGGTAGCGGGCCTGACCACGGGCCAGCGGGCGGTGGTGGCTTTACTGGCGACACCGGCCCATGGGGCGCTGAATCCCCAGCTTTCAAAGTTATGCGTGTCCGGTACGATGTAATCCGCCAGCGCGGTTGTTTCGTTCATGAACGCATCAATCGCGATAAACAGCGGCAAACGTGCAGGATCTTTTAGCTTTTCTTCTGCCACACCGCGTAAGCCCGCAATCCCATAAAACGGGTTGGTCATGTTGGAGATCCAGGCCTTTAGCGGATACGGATATCCTTCCAGTGCTGAAACCAGCAATTCGGTAAGCTGGCCTGCGACAAACGGATACCAGGGCGCTTTGGCCGGGAAGGGCGATTGCCCGGCGGCGACTTTGTTGCGGTACTCTTCGGAAGACTCATAGGCTGTCTTGCTGCGGGCGATGCTCAGACCTTTAGGTTTCACCTTCCCGGCAAAACTGTCCATATTGTAGCGCGGGCCGTCAGTTGCGCCGTTGAACTTACCGCCGCCGACGAACACGCCGCCTTCGAGGCTCAGGTTCCCGATCAACGCATTGAGCATCATTACCGACCAGGCATTATAAAAACCGTTACCCGCCATCATCCCACCGTGCGTGATCACTGCTGCTTTTCGTCCGTGACGGGTGAAAGCATCGGCCAGCGCGCCAATGTCTGCCTCAGAAACACCACACTGCTGGCTGTATTGCGCCATTGACAGTTTCTCAGCGGATTCTTTCAGACACTGGAAGCCACTTTTTACCGTGACCGTTTGCCCCCCGGCCAGCGTGACTTCACGGGAGATAAACAGTTGGGCACGTTGGCAACTGCTGGCGGCGACGATCTCACCGGCTTCGTTAATGACTGTTGGTTCGTTGGCGGCGTCTGCGCGTAAATGCGCCAGCGTTAAATGCTGACCGGCGAGCGTTGGAATTTCATCGGTAATGACCAGATGGGTGGCGTTGGTCCAGCTTTTTTCCCCGGCCTGCTTCATGGCCTGTACGTCTGGAATAGCCAGGTAATCAGCGTTATAGCGCTGCTTTTCAATTATCCAGCGGATCATCCCCATCGCCAGAGCGGAGTCCGTCCCTGGGCGTACGGGCTGCCAGTGCCCACGATCGTCGGCAAGCACTGTCGTTAGCGGTAGGGCTGGTGCAACCACAACATAGCGGAAGTCATCACGTAAACGGGCACTGGCGAGTTGCCGTGCCTGGCGTTTAAACGGGTTGCCGGATTGTGCTGGAGACGTCCCCATAAACAACGCAAATTCGACATTATCCCAGTCGGGTTTTACGTGGGTATTTTTATCCAGATCGCCCATCAACGCGCCAGATCCGGCACGATAGGCCAGACCACAGTATGCGCCATGGGCACCGAAGTTTTTGCTGCCGAAACTGTTCAGGGCAAAGCGACGCAAAAATGTATCACGTCCTTCATCACTGGTATTGGTGACCAGTAGCTGATTGGATTTTGGGCCGAAACCGGGGTGTCGGGCATCAATCGGCGTATCGGGATCGTGGATCGCCCGCAGACCGTCAACGTGGCCTTCGCCAAACAGATCGCCGCCTTCCACCACTTCTTTGATCAGTTGCTCAAAGCTGATGCGCTGCCATTTGCCTTCCCCACGTTTACCCATGCGTTTCATTGGCTCCAGAATACGCAGTGGGCTGTACAGGCCTTCAAGTAACGTTGCACCGCGAGCGCAAGCGGTGGAGCGGGCATCAAGGCCGGTTTCGCCCGCCAGTTGTTCCATCGCGGCGGCAAAGGGAACAGAGGAGTCAATGTGGTGTTCGTGAGATAGCGGATGGTACGGGTTGCCCGCAATACGCAACACTTTGCCTTGTTCGTTATCAACACGGACACGCACGCCACATTGCGTCCAGCAGCCGAAACACTGCGTCATGGAGATCACCTGTTGCGGGTTCTGTTGCCAGCGCGTTTGGGCATGTGCTTCGGGGATGAGTGCATTACCAAAGATACGGTCACGGGTTATTTTTCCTGATGTTCCGTCAAGCAAACCATCAATCGCACGCTTTGCCACGTCCCGATAACTCAGGCCGAAGGTCACCATGCCCCCGACGGCTAGACCAACTTTAAGCCACTGACGACGAGTTAAATTAGCCATGTTGCATTCTCCTTGCGATCGCGTTCAGGGCTTCACGAACCATAATGATCAGTGCGACCCACAGGCCAAAAGTGCCAAGAATAGCCAGCCAGCCATCTGTGCCACCGGGCAGGATATAGGGATTAAACTGGGCGTTAAATTTCGGTACGGTCTGTACCTGAATGAGTAATGTCCAGCGCATTAGCCAGCACAATGCCATTGCACTTATTGCCAGCGAAATACGTAATGGCAGTGATAACGGATGGCGTAACACCTGGGCGCAAACGCCCAGTGAGGTAACCCAAAGTGCAATCCAGCCGATGGCGTAATGTCGCGCGGAAGCCGCCACATCCAGCCACTGGCGAATTGCTGACCCCGATAGCGTGTTGCCACTAGCCCATATCACCACCACGATAGCCAGCGCGCACAGCGTGGCTATCTGTCCCCATGCCAGTTTGCGCGGTAATGTTGTCCCTGCGTTTTTCACCGTGGCGATAAGCAGGGCAAGGAACGTTTGCAGGGCACTGAGGAACATCGCTACCGGGAAGGCGTAGCTGAACCAGATCGGACGCGCCTCGACAATCGAGACCTCGCGACCTGTATAGACCAACAGTCCAATCGCCGATAGCGCACTTCCCACGGCCAACCATTTAGTGACGCTGTAACTTTTTGCGGTTAATCGCTTAACCTGTTGTGCGATAAACCACAGCCCTAAAAACCCGGTGAATAGCGGTAAAAACAGCGCGCCCCACGGCATCCACGACCATGGCGTCGGAAAGGCGTAGAAATGCCAGACACGAGCGGTCTGGTGTAAATCAGCGGTCAGCGCCAGCGGCGCGGTAATCGCGCAGGTCAGGGCGATTAACAGCGTCAGGTTTTCCAGTTCCGGCGTCTCTTGTTTGCGCCAGTGGATCACGCAGGCAAACAGTGCGGCGCAGGCGGCAATGCCGATAAAAAAGAAATATTGCACAGCCCAGGGTAACCAGCTTACGTCCTGTGGATGCGTCAGAACCTCTTCGATAATCAAGGTAGGGTTCATTTAAACCTCCTGCCAGAGCGCGGGCTGGGCACGCCCCATTAATGGTGTCACAAAGGCCTCATCCAGGCCCAGATAGAACACGTGCGGCGAGGTGCCACTTTCCGGTTTCAGGACCTTGATGGCGTCATGATGTTGTTGCAGCATTTGAGAAATCCGGCTGTGTGGATCCTTGATATCACCGATGATGCGCGCGCCGCCAACACACGACTCTACGCAGGCCGGGAGCAGGCCCGCTTCCAGTCGATGAACGCAAAAAGTGCATTTATCGGCGGTTTGCGTTTCATGGTTGATAAACCGTGCATCGTATGGGCAGGCCTGCACACAGTAGGCGCAGCCAACACAGCGTGTGTTGTCGACAACCACAATGCCATCTTCGCGCTGGAAGGTGGCCTGCACCGGACACACCGGCACGCAAGGGGGGTTATCACAATGGTTGCACAGGCGCGGCAGCAGGACGTTGGTGACGCTTTGCTGGCCTTCAAGTTGCACCTGATACTGATTAACGTTGGTACGAAACTCACCTTGCGGCGTCTGGTTTTCAATCGCGCAACTCACGGTGCAGGCCTGGCAGCCGATACATCGACGCAGATCGACCAGCATGCCGTAGCGATGCTGGGGCGATCCTTCATGCCGTTCAGGCGAAAAGGGAAACTGGGCCTGTGCGAGGGGAACCAGTGATGCGCCAGCGGTCAGGACGCCCAGTTGCTGGAGAAACTGCCGTTTACTGCTGTCCATATTTTCTCCCGTCACGATGCAACAACGAAACATTGGTCACGCCGTTGATTTGCGTGTGATGAATAAAGAATCTCAATGATTTACAGTGTAAAAATCGTGGCGGGGGCAGCTCTATTGTGGTTAACCACATACCCGGCTTGTTGTTGATCTAAAACAACATAATTGACAGGGATAATTCAGTGGGATGTAACGTCGTTCGATGTCTGACGCTATTGGCCTCCGTGTGGATGCTCGGCAGCGTGGCGTGGGCAGGTTCGTGGAATGTGGGTGTTTTGGCGATGCGTGGCGAGGTCTCTACACGTGCCCACTGGCAACCGCTGGAAACCCTGTTAAATCAGCAAATTCCGGGTGAACAGTTTCATATTCAACCGCTGGATCTGCAGCAGATGCAGGAGGCGGTTAACCGTGGAACCGTCCAGTTTGTGGTCACCAATCCGGCGCAATTCGTGCAGTTAAACAGCCATGCAGCGCTTCGCTGGCTGGCATCATTACGCTCCACTCGTGGCGGAAAGGCAACCAGCAACGTGATTGGCAGTGCGGTCCTCGTCAGGCGCGACAGTGGGATTGTGAATGCACATGATCTGATTGGTAAAACGGTAGGTGCCATTGATGCTCAGGCATTTGGCGGTTATTTGCTGGGATACAAAGCGCTCAGCGATGCGGGATTGCGCCCTGAACGTGATTTACATCTGACGTTTACCGGCTTTCCTGCCGATGCCTTGCTGTATTTATTACGTGAAAAAGCGGTTCAGGCGGTGATTGTGCCCGTGTGTCTGCTGGAAAAAATGGATGAAGAAGGGCTAATCCGCAAAGCGGACTTTAGGGCCGTGATTAGCTATCCAACGTCAATTCCTTGCGTAACCAGCACGCCGCTCTATCCTGACTGGTCGTTTGCTGCCTTGCCCGCGGTCAGTGATGAAATGGCCGATCGTGTCACGCGGGTACTGTTTAACGCGCCACAAAACGCTGTCTTTCGTTGGGGCGCGCCGGCCTCAACCCGCGAAGTAGAAGCTTTGCTGCGCGATGTCCGCCAGCACCCACAGCAGCGCCAATTGTGGCTGGATGTCAAAAGCTGGTTTATTCAACATCGTCTGGCCATGGGGGCGGCGGGTATTGTCCTGTTGTTGCTGACGCTCAATTACATCTGGGTCATGCTGCTGGTCCGCCGACGTGGAAGACTGCTTGAGCGTAATAATGTGCTGTTGCGTAAACAGGAACAGGCGCTGGAAACCGCGCGTCAAATGAGCGTGCTGGGCGAGATGACGTCCGGATTCGCTCATGAACTTAACCAGCCGCTTTCAGCTATCCGCCACTATGCACAGGGCTGTCTGATTCGTCTGCGCGGCCAGGATCAGCAGCATCCGCTGTTACCCGCCCTTGAACAGATTGACGTGCAGGCGCAGCGGGGCGCCGATACGCTACGCAATTTACGTCAGTGGGTCAGTCAGGCGCAGGGAAATCCGGTGATGACTGACGACTGGGAGCCCATTAACATTCATGATGCGATCCATCATGTCTGGCAGTTATTACGCATGGCACAGCAATTCCCGACGGTAGCGTTACAAACGCAGGTCGATAATTCGCTCACGGTTACACTGCCGACCGTTTTGCTGGAGCAGGTTCTGGCTAATCTGGTACTAAACGCGGCCCAGGCGGGGGCAAAAACGGTGTGGTTCTCAGCGTGCAGTGAGGAGCATGGTGTGCGTATCCTGGTGCAGGATAACGCCGGAGGGATCGACGATGCGCAGTTATATCAGGCATTCCAGCCCTTTATGACCACCCGTAAGGAAGGGATGGGACTCGGGCTGGCCATTTGTCAGCGACTGGTTCGCTATGCAAATGGCGACATTAGCATCAAAAATCACCCAGCGTCTGACGGTCTGGCGGGCGTAGCGGTGACATTACATTTTAAGCAAACACAGGAAGGAGGGCGTCGTGGCAATAATTCATCTGTTGGATGACGATGTAGCGGTTACTCAGGCCTGTGCATTTTTACTGGAAAGTATGGGGTATGAGGTACGCTGCTGGGAGCAGGGTGAAACATTTTTGGCTCAGGCCGATCTGCATCAGGTCGGCGTATTACTGCTGGATATGCGCATGCCGGTACTGGATGGACATGCCGTGCATGAAGCAATGCGTCAGCGCGAGAGCACCCTGGCGGTGGTATTTCTTACCGGGCATGGTGATGTGCCCATGGCGGTTGAACAAATGAAGCGCGGAGCCGTCGATTTCTTACAGAAGCCGGTTTCAGCCGCGCCGCTACAGGCTGCGCTGGAAAATGCTGTGCAGGCCTCGGTAGCGGCTTTTTCGCGACAGGAAATCGTTGCTTGCTATCAGCAACTTACCCCGAAGGAGCGAGAACTGGCGAATCTGGTTGCAAAGGGGTTGATAAATCGGGAAATCGCCGATGCCATGAATATTGCCGTTCGCACGGTTGAAGTGCATCGGGCGCGGGTGATGGAAAAAATGCGGGCCGGAAGCCTCGCCGAGCTGGTAAATCGACTTCAGCGGATCCAGTAAAATTTTGATATTTATTTGATTTTCATTGGATTTTGTCTAATTTGCCAGAGTGATATATGCTGTGGGTTTGAGTTAATGACGAGCGGGTGAATATGGGAAATCAAACCAAAGACGACGAGCTGTACCGCGAGATGTGCAGAGTAGTCGGTAAAGTAGTGCTGGAAATGCGCGATCTGGGGCAAGAGCCTAAGCATATCGTCATTGCTGGCGTACTGAGAACAACCCTCGCCAATCAGCGTGTGAAGCGCAGTGAGTTAGAAAAACAGGCCATGGAGACGGTGATTAAAGCGTTGGCCGGTTAATCCATAAAAGAGGGCGGTAGAATTATTCTGCCGTCCTCTTATTTTATTCTTCGTTATCTTCCAATAAATATAATTTAGTTCGGTCACTAAAATTACGCATTGCGCTATATATTTAATTATATATCGAATGGTATATAACACAATATTTGTGATTGCACTCCCAAATATTTTCATGCATATGAAATATTATTTCAATCTCGCTTAATGATAATAAATATCACTCCACATTAATTATTTTCCTTCCGATTTTTAATTGATAACGATCAAGGTTACAGGGGGAGAATAACCACATTATTTATCTGCCTAACCCTAAAGGATTATACCCGAGTTTAGGGTATGGATTGATTCAGTTTAACCACCGTCATCTGTGCGATCAGGTTAGGGCAAAAATTCACGTGTTGTTGGCAACATTTATGGCCGATTTGACCTGATCTGCATTCATTAAAATTAGCCTGGATCTGTTGCTACTACAGCGTTTGCGAAGAGGATGCGAAATAAATGAACCAGGTTGATCGTCCATTTTTAGATTGTGGTTTAACGCGGCTTGAATTTCTGCGTATATCAGGGAAGGGTCTGGCAGGATTAACGATTGCCCCCGCTCTGCTATCCCTTTTTGGTTGCAAGCAGGAAGATATCGATAGCGGCACAGTCGGACTTATCAATACGCCGAAAGGGGTGCTGGTGACTCAACGAGCCCGCTGTACTGGCTGCCACCGCTGTGAAATTTCCTGTACTAATTATAACGATGGCGCTGTTGGCACCTTCTTTTCCCGCATCAAAATTCATCGTAACTATTTCTTTGGCGATGATGGTGTTGGGTCCGGTGGCGGGTTGTACGGCGATTTAAACTACACCGCAGACACCTGCCGTCAGTGTAAAGATCCCCAGTGCATGAAAGTTTGCCCGATTGGCGCAATTACCTGGAAACAGGAAGACGGTTGCATTGCCGTAGATCATAAACGCTGTATTGGCTGCAGTGCCTGTACCACGGCCTGCCCATGGATGATGGCGACCGTTAATACCGTAACGAAGAAATCCTCAAAATGTGTTTTATGCGGGGAATGCGCTAATGCTTGTCCGACAGGGGCATTAAAAATTATTGAGTGGAAAGATATTACTGTTTGATGGATAGCAGGGCTGCCTGATACGCGTCATTTAATGCCGGAAAATTGCAGTTTTTGAATAAAAGAACTGCCTGAAAGGTGGCGAGTATATCTATCGGACCTTCTTGCAAAGGAAAACATGATGGCTAATGGTTGGACAGGTAATATTTTACGGGTCAATCTCACCACGGGTAATATCACCGTTGAAGATTCCAGTAAATTTAAGAAATTTGTCGGTGGGATGGGCTTTGGCTATAAAATTATGTACGACGAAGTCCAGCCAGGCACCAAACCTTTTGATGAAGGAAATAAGCTGGTTTTCGCGACCGGGCCGCTAACCGGTTCGGGCGCGCCCTGCAGTTCTCGCGTTAATATCACCTCATTATCGACATTTACCAAAGGCAATTTAGTGGTCGATGCCCATATGGGCGGTTTCTTTGCCGCACAAATGAAATTCGCGGGTTACGACGCCATTATTATCGAAGGGAAATCACCTTCTCCGGTCTGGATCAACATCAAAGACGATAAGGTCAGCATCGAAAAAGCGGACTTCATATGGGGTAAGGGTACGCGCGCAACCACTGAAGAAATTTGCCGTATCACCAGCCCGGAAACGTGCGTTGCAGCTATTGGTCAGGCGGGTGAAAACCTTGTTCCGCTTTCCTGCATGATTAATAGCCGTAACCACAGCGGCGGAGCCGGCACTGGCGCAGTCATGGGGTCGAAAAACCTGAAGGCCATTGCGGTAGAAGGGACCCAGGGGGTCAATATTGCCGATCGCAAAGAGATGAAGCGGCTTAATGACTACATGATGACCGAGCTAATCGGCGCCAACAACAACCATGTTGTGCCGAGCACGCCGCAGGCCTGGGCTGAATACTCTTCACCTAATTCGCGCTGGACGGCTCGCAAAGGGTTGTTCTGGGGCGCTGCGGAAGGAGGGCCAATCGAAACGGGGGAAATTCCACCGGGAAACCAGAATACGGTCGGTTTTCGTACCCATAAATCCGTGTTTGATCTCGGCCCGGCCGCTGAGAAGTATACCGTCAAAATGAGTGGCTGCCATTCATGTCCAATTCGCTGTATGTCGCAACTCAATGTTCCCCGTGTGAAAGATTTTGGTGTGCCAAGTACCGGCGGGAATACCTGCGTGGCGAACTTTGTACACACCACTATTTTCCCGAATGGGCCGAAAGATTTCGACGATAAAGACGATGGGCGCGTCGTAGGAAACCTGGTTGGCCTGAACCTGTTTGACGATTATGGCATCTGGTGTAACTACGGGCAGTTGCACCGTGACTTTACTTACTGCTACTCCAAAGGCGTCTTTAAGCGAGTGTTACCTGCGGCAGAGTATGCAGAGATCCGTTGGGATCAACTGGAAGCAGGCGATCCGAACTTTATCAAAGATTTCTACTATCGACTGGCGCATCGCGTGGGTGAACTCAGCCACCTGGCAGATGGTTCCTACGCGATTGCAGAACGCTGGAATCTGGGCGAAGAGTACTGGGGTTACGCGAAGAACAAACTATGGTCGCCGTTTGGTTTCCCTGTTCACCATGCGAACGAAGCCTCGGCGCAGGTGGGGGCGATCACCAACTGTATGTTCAACCGCGACTGTATGACGCATACCCATATCAACTTTATCGGCTCCGGTTTACCGCTGGCGCTACAGCGTGAAGTAGCGGGCGAACTGTTTGGTTCACAGGATGCCTACGATGAAACCAAAAACTATACCCCGATTAATGCCGCCAAAATCAAATACGCCAAATGGACGCTGCTGAAAGTCTGTCTGCACAATGCGGTTACGCTGTGTAACTGGGTCTGGCCAATGACGGTTTCACCACTGAAGAGTCGAAACTATCGTGGAGACCTCGATCTGGAAGCGAAATTCTTCCAGGCCGTAACGGGGGATGAAACAACTCAGGCGAGTCTGGATTTGGCCGCGGAGCGCATTTTTACCCTGCACCGTGCTTATACAGTCAAGTTGATGCAAACCATGGATATGCGTAATGAGCACGACCTGATCTGCTCCTGGGTGTTTGATAAAGATCCGAAGATCCCAGTCTTTACCGAAGGGACCGACAAGATGGACCGGGAAGATATGCGTCAGTCGCTTACGATGTTCTATCAGGAAATGGGCTGGGACCCGGCGTTGGGCTGCCCAACTCGCGACACCCTTCACCGCCTCGGCCTTGAGGATGTGGCAGCCGACCTGGCTGCACACAATCTGTTGCCGGCGTAAGGAACGCAGATGACGTACGTGAGTAACGACCTGGCCGCTGCAGAGGATGTGCATGGTGATGACGTGGATAGCCAAAAGAGACAGTGGCTGCACGCGTTACACCAGCCTGTCGCACACCAGAGTTCGTCATTAATTCAGGAACCCACCAGTCCGGAGTCGATAGTGGCGGATTTTATCCGCCAGCATTCTGCTTCAGGTCAACTGGTGGCACGCAGCGTGTTTCTGCTGCCACCTTATTCGGTTCCTGAAAGTGACCTGGCTATGCTGCTGGACGCGATGTGTCAGCACGCATCCGACGCAGATATTCTCTGTATCCAGGGCTCAGAGGATACCTACTTCTACTCGACGCAAACCATGACGGCAAACTACGCCGAGATGTGTGTGCAGGTGGTGGAAAATGATATCTGCCGTGCCATTGCAGAAGCGGTACGTTTTGACTGCCAAACGTATCCTCGCCCCTATAAGGTCGCCATGCTGGCGCAGCCGCCATACCACTTTGCACCTGAGCAGGTTACGGCGGCGCTCACGGCAATGGAAACGCATCCTGATTATGCAGACATACGTGCTGTGGAATCGTCGAATGCGGAACCTTATCTGTTTAGCGAGCGCTTTATGAGTTACGGCAAAGCGTATGGCCTGTGCGAATGGCTTGAGGTTGAGCAGTATCAGAACCCCTGAATTTTTCAGGTTGATGTCATGGAACGTGTGGACGATCACTGTCACAGCATTAGAGGATAACCCGATGTCCTTCACCCGACGAAAATTTGTCATTGGCATGGGGACGGTGATTTTTTTCACCGGCCCAGGCCAAAACCTGTTAGCGAGTACGAAGAGTACTAAAAACGTTCGTTATGTCATGATCCACGACGAATCATTGTGCAACGGATGTAATATTTGCGCCCGAGCGTGCAGGAAAACGAATCATGTTCCTGTTCAGGGGAGTCGTTTATCAATAGCCCATATCCCGGTAACGGATAACGATAACGAAACGCTGTATCACTATTTTCGTCAGTCCTGTCAGCATTGTGACGATGCCCCCTGCATTGAGGTGTGTCCGACCGGTGCTTCCTGGCGAGATGAAAACGGGATTGTGCGAGTCGATACCTCTCGTTGTATCGGCTGCAGTTACTGCATTGGCGCATGTCCGTATCAGGTACGCTATCTCAACCCACAAACCAAAGTGGCGGATAAATGCGACTTCTGCGCCGAATCACGTCTGGCGAAAGGTTTCCCGCCAATTTGCGTCAATTCTTGTCCAGAACACGCGTTGATTTTTGGCCGTGAGGACAGCCCGGAAATTCAGACCTGGTTGCGGGAAAACAAGTACTACGAATATCAACTTGCAGGCGCCGGGAAGCCCCATCTGTATCGTCGGTTCGGTCAACATTTGATTAAAAAGGATAATGTATGAACGCGTCGCAGAATGCCGAACAGTTTCACGCACAGCTTGCGCAGTACGTCCCAATGTTTTCGCCGGATTACTGGCCTGTCTGGTTGGTTTTCGCCGGGTTAATGCTGGTGGGGATGTGGCTGGTGCTGGCACTCCACGCAATGTTGCGCTTTCGTTCAGCGAATAAAGCGTCTGCAGGACACGGAGAGAAGGTCTATTTATACTCGAAAGCTGTCCGTTTGTGGCACTGGTCGAATGCGCTATTATTTCTGTTGCTGCTGGCCAGCGGCCTGCTAAATCATTTCACTGCGGTCAGTGCCCCAGTGATGAAAAGCCTGCTGACTGTGCATGAGGTCTGTGGCTTTTTGCTGCTTGCCTGCTGGATTGGTTTTGTCCTGATTAACCTGATTGGGGGGAACGGGCATCACTATATTATTCAGCGTCAGGGCTGGATCGGCCGGGCGCAGAGGCAGACGCGATTTTACCTGTTTGGCATTATGCAGGGCGAAGCGCATCCATTCCCGGCATCAACGCGTTCGAAATTCAATCCGTTACAGCAGGCGGCGTATGTCGGCGTGATGTACGGTTTGCTGCCGCTACTGCTGATCTCCGGGTTGCTATCCCTGTACCCACAGGCTGTGGGCGATCTGTTCCCTGGCGTACGTTACTGGTTGCTGCAGGCGCACTTTGCGCTGGCTGTCGTGAGCGTGTTTTTCATTTTTGGACATCTTTATCTCTGCACCACAGGACGCACACCGGGCGAAACCTTTAAGTGCATGGTGGATGGCTATCACCGGCATTAAGAGATGATGATTACGCGTGGTGACTTACGGGCCTGGCGCGTCGGGCCCGTGATGTATCGCTGGTTTCTGCGTGCGTTTCCTGAAGGAGGCAGCTATGCGGAGGTGCACCGTGCACTCCAGCAGGAAGGGTATAGTGACTGGGCAGATAGCCTCGTGGAATACGGCTGGTCAAGATGGCAGGATGAAGAGAATTTTGTCCAGCAGGATATCTGTGCGATGGGCCGTGTTGTCTGTCCGCAGACGGCAGACGACAACGGTAAACAATTGGCGAGCGCGGCTGATGGCGACAGTCTCGGTAGCGCGGGCGATAACATTAAAATCGTCAGCGCCGGGTACGCCGCGCAGATTGCCAGTGCAGGTTACAGCGCACGTATTGGCTGCGTGGGTTATAACGCTCATGTTGCCAGCTCCGGTGAGCGTGGCCGTATTGCCATCGCGGGAAACTCCACACGAGTCAGTAGTGTGGGAGGCGGTACACGAATGGCCAGCACGGGTATGCGGGTGCGCATCAGTTCGCTGGGTGACAGAAGTCGTATCGCCAGCAGCGGTGATTTAACCCAGATAGCCAGTTTTGGCGCAGAGTCGAAAATCGCCAACTGCGCGGACAACGTGCAGATCATGGCCAACGGAGAAAACACTGTTATTGCCAGTACTGGCGTGGTCGATTCAATAATTCTCGGCCCCGGCGGATGCGCGGCTCTTGCCTATCACGACGGTAAGAGAATGCGCTTTGCGGTGGCTATTGAGGGTGAAAATAACATTCGCGCAGGGGTGAAGTATCGGCTCAACGAAGACCATCAATTTGTGGCATGTTGAGCCGTGTTGCTATTTCAACGCGAACCGACGCTGAGTGATCTTCTCCAGGCTAAAGCACAGCAGGTAATAGACCAGTCCGGTAAAGACAAAAATGGCCGCCGGGTAAATTTGTACCCGGTTGTTAACCTGACCCGCAACCGTCGTGAGTTCAGGCACATTGACGATAAATGCCAGCGACGTGTCCTTGAGTAGCCCGATAAAAATCCCCGTTAGCGAGGGCAGTACGTTGCGCAGAACCTGTGGCAACAGAATTAACCCGAGCGCCTGGAGCGGACGAAACCCCTGAACGATGGCCGCATCATACTGACCGCCTGGCAGCGCAGTGATACCCGCGTACACAGAATGCATCACCGAGGCGGCGGTAAACCAGGCCAATGCCAGCGTAACGGTTATGGCTCCCGGTAAATCACTGCCTGTGAGCATGGGCAACAGATACCACATCCAGAAAATCACGAAGATTAACGGAATACCACGAATAAACTCTGCCCAGATAAACAGCCCCTTACGTATCGCCCCAGGAAAACGCCAGGCACAGCAGGCGAGTGCGATCCCAGCGGGAAGCGCCAGTGCCGCTGCGCCAATCGCCATCAACAGCGTGAGCAGAACGCCCCCCGGTTGCCCCTCTGTGACCCGCCCCCACAGGAGGTAGTCCAGATTGTCGGTAATAACCGAAATATTAGCGATCATGCAGTAGGCTCCTGAAACGGAATATGCGTGTTTTACGCGCCAACGGTTTACCTGCTGCAGACACAGGACCAAGACGGGTTAACAACATCCCCAGTACAATGCCGGTCAGCAGGTAGAGTGCCGTGCCGACGGCAAAGGCTTCCAACGCATGGGCGTTATAGCTTTCAATTTGCCGTACCTGGTATGTCAGTTCTGCAAAGCCAATGCCGCTGGCCAATGAAGACAGCTTCATCAGATTAAGATATTGCCCCACGATCGGCTGCCAGGCATTTGCCAGCCCCTGAGGGAGCAGGATGTGACGAAACGTCGCCCATGACGAAAACCCCTGTGCTATGGCTGCCTCGCGCTGCCCGCCAGAAACAGCCTGTAAACCGGAGGCGACCTCTTCGACCAGAAAGGCCGAGGTAAAGACACCCAGTCCCCATGCGGAGCAGAGAAACTCCGGCGTTAACCACCAGACATCCCCCGGCAGAATGGACCAGGAGTGTTCCGCATTAATGAAGGTAATCACGTCGCGAGGAAGGAGATTCCATGCAGCGAAGTACCAGAACATCAGTTGGACGAGTAAAGGAGTATTGCGAAAAACAGAGACCCACACGCTGACCATGGTGGTCGCAAAGCGCTGTCCTGTCAGGCGCAGGCTGAGCAGAAAGATGGCAAACACCGTGGCGAGTACCACGCCGGCTAGCGTGACCCAAAGTGTGGTCAGAAAACCGGAGATTATCCATTGCAGAGGTTGCCCGCTCAGCACCCCCTGCCAGTCCATTGCATGCATTATAACGATGACTCCTGGTGTAACGGGTCGAGCACTTTTTTCAGAAAACGTTGGGTCCTGGGGTGCTGAGGGCGAGTGAAAAACGCCTCAGGAGGTGCGACTTCGAGAATATCGCCGCCATCAATAAACACCACACGATCGGCAATCTCCCTGGCGAAATGCATTTCATGGGTCACGACAATCATGGTAATACCGCTATGAGCCAGACGCTTCATGACCTGCAACACTTCGCCAATCATTTCTGGATCCAGCGCGGAGGTGGGTTCATCAAACAGGATGATTTGCGGCGAGGAGGCCAGCGCGCGGGCGATAGCAACACGTTGTTGCTGCCCGCCGGAAAGTTGGGCGGCATACGCATCGGCTTTCTCAGCTAATCCTACCTGTTCCAGCAGTTCAAGTGCCCGTTGCTCAGCATCCGTTTTTTTCCAACCGTGAACATATTCCAGCGCCAACGTGATGTTCTGCTGTGCCGTCAGGTGGGTGTAGAGATTGAATTGCTGGAACACGAAACCAATCCGGCTGCGAAGCTGACGCAATGTGGGGCCGCGCAGCTGACCGATTGGTTTGTCATCAATAAAGATATCGCCGCCGCTCAGTGACTCCAGTTGGTTTATCAGGCGAATAAGCGTCGACTTTCCTGAGCCAGAAGGCCCGAGAATGGTGACGACTTCGCCCGGTTCAACCGACAGGCTGACGCCGTTAAGCACGGTATGATTGTCATAGTGTTTTATGACATTACGCAGTTCAACACGCGCCTGGCGCAGATGCGTAAAATCCGCAGCCGAAGCTGCGGGACGATTAAAAAGGCCTGAGAGCATATTACTTCGCTTCTATTTTGAAGGCGCGGGGCTGTGGATTTTTGGTTTGCGGACCAAACCAGACATCATAAATTTTGGCTGCCTGCCCGGTTGACTCGAGCTTTAATAGCTCGTCGTTCACGGCCTTCAACAGCGCAGGTTCACCTTTTTTCACACCCACACCAATTTCTTCTTTGCTCAACAGGTCGGGCAAAATTTTGAAATCTGCTTTATCCGGCGCACCGCCTAACAACCCTGCCAGAATGGTGCTGTCCTGGGTGATCGCCTGGACATTACCATTACGCAGTGCGGTTAATGCCAGCGGAATATCGTCATAGGCCAGCACACGTGATTGTGGAAAACGCTGATGCAACGCCTGCTCACCTGTCGTCCCTTTCACCGCACCGATACGGGCCTTACTGTAGTCATCAAGCTTATCCGGCGATTTTGCCGGAACGAGGAATTGCTGTCCGGTAACGAAGTAAGGGGCGGAAAAATCGATAACCTGTGCACGCTCAGGTGTAATCGTGATATCCGCTACGATTAAATCGGCCTTACCGGACTGCAATAACGGTATACGGTTAGCCGGATTGGTGGCGACCAGTTCCAGTTTAACGCCAAGTGATTTAGCAAGCGCTTCAGCGAAATCAACGTCGTAGCCGACAATTTTATGTGTTTTTGCATCAATAGAGCCGAACGGTGGATTGGCGTCAAAGGTGGCGATTTTTACCACGCCTGCGGCTTTGATATCGGCCAGTTGATCGGCCTGAGCGTATGACGTGGCAATGCCTGACGCCAGCAGGACACTGAGTGCCAGCCATGTTTTTTTTGTGCTGTGAATCGTCGTTGCCATCATTTTCTTTGAATCCCTGTTGTTTTGGTTTGTGCTTTTTACGCTCCCATAACTTGCGGCGGTGACCAAATAAGAAAAAATTCTTATCTATATACAAAATGGTATTAGTGAAAAGGGTGTTAATTGCGGGTGAAAATAATGAAAAACTGAAATGCAAAATAGCGCACAACGTTGGCAAAAATTCGCATTTCATTTTTTACGCATTCTGCGCTGGAATAAGTTGAGCCCAACAGACAGCGGAGGCGGAGAAGATGAACGGGGTTAAATATCTTTGGTTGCGTATAAAGAATCGACATCCACAGACTCCACAACATAGTGCGGAACGAAATCTTCAGCGTGTTGTGGAGTCTGTTCTTCCTGCCGCCAGCCTGTATGGGGTGGATATCGCCAACATTGATCCGGAGTGGTTCCGTGATAAAACAACACGCTGAACTTCGCCTGACGCGCGAAATGTACTGGAATGAAGTGTGCAAAATGAGCAGAAATACTACTGAATCTCAATTCTGATCTGTAACATACATCGAAACAGGTCTGGATTGGGAACAAGCATGCTGCGTGATAATTTTAACGATCTCTATTATCTCATTGTCGTTGCCCGTGAACGCAGTTTTACCCGCGCCGCAGCGAAGTTAGGGGTCTCGCAGTCAGCATTAAGCCATGCCATTCGCGGGCTTGAAGAGCGACTGGATGTCAGATTGCTGACCCGTACCACGCGAAGCGTCGCGCCAACCGAAGCCGGAGAACGGCTTATCAACAGTATCAGTCCGCGTTTCGATGACATTGAGTCGGAGCTACTGGCATTAACCGATATTCGCCAGCGCGTGGCGGGGAATATCCGTCTGACGCTCGGGGAACATGCGTTGCAATCGACCGTCTGGCCTGCACTACAGCCGTTTTTGCAGGCGTATCCTGATGTAAATGTGGAAATGACCATCGACAACAGCCTGACGGATATCGTGACGGGACGCTATGATGCCGGTATCAGGCTCGGCGAGCAGGTGGCCAAAGATATGGTTGCTGTCAGGATCGGTCCCGACTGGCGCATGGTTGTGGTGGGATCCCCCGCCTATTTTGCCCGCCATGGCAAACCGCAAACCCCGCATGATTTACAGAATCATAACTGTATCAATATGCGCATGCCGACCCTGGGCGGGCTGTATGCCTGGGAGTTTACCAAAAATGAGCAGGATCTCCGCGTGCGGGTAGAAGGGCAGCTTATTTTTAACAATCTTCCACCGCGTATCAGTGCGGCGATTTCGGGCATGGGCCTGGCATTTGTACCGGAAGACACCGTCGAGCAGGCGGTAGCAGAGGGAGCGCTGGAAAAAGTGCTGGAAGACTGGTGTGAACCTTTTCCCGGTTATTACCTGTACTATCCCAGCCGTAGACAACATACCGCAGCCTTTGCACAGCTGATTGAGGCGTTGCGTTATACGGCGTGAAGCGCAGGCTGACTATAAAAAAACCGGCATTGAGCCGGTTCAGAAATTAGATTTTGCAGGCATCGCCGCAGTCGTTATCAGCAATCATTTCCTGCGCTTTTTTGTCCGCATCTTCCAGACGTTCAGCATTACGCTCTTGCGCTTCTTCCAGCCCATCAAAGACCAGATTATCGAGATCAATTTCCATCATTCACCTGCCAGGTTCAGCGTTTAACATCATTCCATTATATTGCAAAAATGTTGCTGAACAGCAGCGATTATTGCTAATAAGCACGTTCTTATACCAGGTCAGCGTATTTTTCCGGCAGCGTATCCCACAGATGGCGGTTCGCTTCCAGCAGCAGACGGTGCTGCTCAACGGCGTGCGCGTTTTCCCGTGCCCCGCGCGACATCAGCGTCCAGGCCTCCAACGCTGAAAACCTCTCGTCACTCACTCGTTATGTTAATTAAATGTTATTAAATCGAGTCGAGCCCTTGTTTATTCAGGAACGTGATGTGCGATTTGTTTTAACAAATATGCGACAAAATCACTATACATATAACTTAATATCTTTTATACATTAATTGTTCAACCCTGCGACTATTCCACAAAAGAGAAAGCAATATGGAACAGACTCCTGATAAGAAAAACGATAATTTTCAAAAAGATGGCAAAGAACAGTTCAACCGCTCGATCGGGCTTATTTCAAATTTTGCGTTGGGTTTTACCTACCTGTCACCGCTCACCGCTGTTTATTCGCTGTTCGCGTTGGCAGTGACGCTGGCGGGACCACCCGCGGTGTGGTGGATTTTAATCGTCGCGTGTGGGCAGTTGTTAGTCGCCCTGGTGTTTGGTGAGGTTGCGTCTCAATATCCGATCACCGGGGGGCTGTATCCCTGGGCGAGAAGGTTGTGGGGTAAGAAATATGCGTGGATCGCCGCCTGGATCTACCTGTGGGCGCTGGTGGTGACGATTACCTCGATCGCGGAATATACATCAACATTTGTTGAATCACTCTTTCATTATGGCCAGACACCCGCCACCATGCTGGTGACCTCCGTCTTGCTGCTGCTTTTGATGATGGCCGTCAATATGTCCGGGACCAGGAATCTGGCCAGGGTCGCCAAAATTGGTTTCTGGTGTGAAATCGTCAGCGTGATTGCGCTGGGTATTTACCTGCTGATTTTCCACCGTTCACAGCCTTTCTCCGTCATCTTTGATTCGATGGGGGTACTGGCACATGACGGAAGTTATTCCACCGCCTTTATGTCTGCCGCGCTGATGGGCCTGTTTATGTTCTTTGGCTTCGAGGCGTGCGGTAACGTTGCAGAGGAAGTGCAAAATCCAAGCAAAAAAATTCCGGTAGCCATGATTTTAAGTATCGTGTTTGGCGCGATCTCCGCCATTATCTCCGTCATGGGCTATCTGCTGGCGTCACCGAACCTGGTGAGTATCGTGAATGGCAAAACCGCCGATCCGATCCCGGCAATCCTCAATGAAGCGCTGGGGGAAACCGGTGCGACGGTCTTTATCGTTGTCGCTATTATCGCGATGCTGTCGTGCATTCTGTCTCTGCAAGCGGCGTTAAGTCGTCTTATCTTTTCTTTCTCCCGCGACAGAATGCTGCCGGGCAGCGAGTGGATGGCCAAAATTTCCAAAAATGGTGTCCCGGATAATGCCATGGTCGTCAGCTGCCTGTTGCCGGTTATCATTTGTGTCTGGGTCTATTTCCAGCCAGATAACTTATCGCGTATCACCGCATTTGCTGTGATCGGTATTTATATTTCATTCCAGATGGTGGTACTGGCCGCGCTGCGTCAACGTCTGAAAGGCTGGAAACCCGCCGGAGAGTGGACGATTGGTGGTTGGGGCGTGATTGTAAACGTGCTGGCATTAGCTTACGGCCTGTGTGGGATCTGGTTACTGGCGCAGCCAGCTGACAGCAGTGATTTCATTGACCGTTGGACAGTACTGTTTGGTCTGGCGATTGTGGTAGGTTCAGGATTGATCTACATGTTCCTTACCCGACCTTTTGGCCGCTCGGCTGCACCGGAAAACGATGCTATTGCCTATGCCACGAAGCTCAATATGGGGCAGGATAACTAAAACTAAGGGCCTTCGGGCCCTTATTTTCGAACGCTATCCGGTAACGCTCAGCCTTGAATGGACTATTTCTGGTAGTGATAAAGGATAAAGTAGTCGCTTTGATACACCACCGTGCTGTGGGCTGGTGACAATAATTCACCGACGCGAAAGCGCGGCCAACTGGAAAAGATGATCCGGTTTTCCAGATTGGTCAGAATGACATAATCAGGGTGAGGGCAGGAGAGCAGTTCGGCTTCTATCTGACTGACCAGCAGATCGACGGCGGCGACGCCGAGGAACTGATCATGATAGTAAACCGGAACCGCTGAGGTTAGGGTATAGGAGATGTTACAGATATAGTCGACATACGGGCCATGGATGTACGCTTCACCTGCCGGAGGCGAATGCTTAAACCACTCAAAGGTTCTGAAATCCAGTCGCTGTTGCGTCGCCTGATCCAAATCCAGATGTGCCTGACTCAATCCATTATCTTTCTTATACCACCATTCCAGCAGCCAATATTCTTTGGTGGTTTCTGTACTCTCAATATGGCTGGCGAAACCTGCGCCCGAACAGTAGTGATTGTTGTTCAGTGTGCTCTTGATGTGTTGCTGAACCGTTGATCTGACAGCGGGGTCGAGGACAACTTCGGCGGAGCCTTTTTGCACACCGGCAATGGCCTCGTGAATGCTCCTCGCCAGCGCAACGGTAGACTCTACGGTAGAGACGGTAATATCATCAATTTTACGGATTAATGCGCTTAAGGATGTCGAAGAGCTCATGGTCTGTCCTGCCTTCACTGATTGTCAGTTCGAGTTATATTTCAGCTTTTTTTCAATAAGGTAATAGGTAAACGTATCGATGATCTGCGTGGCGTACTGGACTGACCCGGTCTCGTTATGGGCGGCTAGCGCGTCGGCCAGCGCCGAATAAAGCGCGATAATTTCCGCATGAATATTGTCGGCGCGATAGAGTATTGCCACCAGTGATGCCCACTCGGCCTGGACCTGAAGCTCCTGGTTGGCCAGCCGTGCTGAATGAGAGCTGGCCGCAATTGCCAGCAAACAACGCATATCGGCCTGAGTCATCAGTTCTGGTGAGTCGGCTTTCCTCAGCACGTCTACAAACTCGCGAAATTTGGCAATATCCGACGCGGTCATGCGTCTGGAGGCTAACCTGGCGCTGTGGCTGATAATGGCGCAATGCATTTCGCCTAAATCCGAAAGGTAATCGGTACTGATCGATTTAAACGGATGCAGGGCGCTATTTTTGCCATCAATATTCTCGCAAACGAAGCTCCCGCCATTACGGCCACGAACCGTATGGATAAGATTATTAGCCCGAAGCGTGTTGAGCGCTTCTCTGATAGTAATATGTGAGACACCCATCATCTTTGCCAAATCGGTTTCATTGGGCAGCTGTTCTTTTGGCTCCAGTAACCCGGTAATAATGGCATTTGACAGGCGCTGCACTATCTGGTCTGAACGACTGACCTGCCCGATAGGCGCAAATATGACCGCATGAGTAATCATAATCTTTTCTGCACTCAATTCCCTGAAACAACGACCATTTTTAACACATGCCCGCGGGGCACGAAAGGTCAGAATGGCCGCGTTATTTTACCTGCCCACGCGCAACATCGCTGCACAGGCGGATGTGTGTCCCGATAGCGTCAAAGCGCACTGCACGCTGACGATGAAAACCTTACCCTGAAAATGTAAAATTTAAGTTAAAAGTGCGAGGTTTATCATAGTGTCAATGTTGCGCATTTGAAAAATTTTTACAATATATATATTACATAAGCTTCTTTATGTATTAATTGGCGGGAGACAGGCATGAGAACCCTGAAGCATTTTATAAATGGGCAATATGTAGCGGGTAACACAGAAGACACGTTTGAGCTGGTGAGTCCGGTTGACGGTGAAACGTACGCGTTATCGCCTAATGCCGGTGCGACTGAGGTGGATCTTGCCTACTCGGCGGCCGCGGCGGCATTTAACATGTGGAAAAAATCGACACCAGCCCAGCGGCAAAAAGCACTGCTGCAACTGGCGGATGAGATAGAAAAAAATGTTGAACGACTGGTCAACGCGCAAAGCCAGGAAACCGGTCAATTGCGTCATTTTATCGAAAAAGAAGAGATTGCAGCCTCGTGCGATGCGATCCGTTTTTTTGCCGGCGCAGCGCGTTGTCTGGAAGGGAAGGCCGCCGGAGAATATTCCGCCGGGTTCACCTCAACGATTCGTCGTGAGCCGTTGGGCATTGTGGGACAAGTCACACCGTGGAACTACCCGTTTATGATGGCGGTGTGGAAGATTGCACCGGCGCTGGCCGCAGGCAATACGGTAGTTTTAAAACCGAGCGATACCACCCCGGTAAGTACGCTGCTCCTGGCTGAACTGGCGGCACCCTTATTTCCGCGCGGGGCGTTTAACGTTGTGTTGGGCAAGGCCAGTACTGGCTCACTGGTGGTTTCTAACCCGACGGCTTCATTGGTGTCGATTACCGGTTCGGTACGCGCTGGTCTGCAGGTTGCGGCATCAGCAGCAGCTAACCTGACAAGGGCCCATCTTGAACTGGGTGGCAAAGCACCCGCCGTCGTGTTTGCTGATGCAGATATGGATAAGGCGATTACTGCCATCACTACCGCAGGATTTTTCAATGGCGGACAGGATTGTACTGCCGCCACGCGCATCCTGGTGGAAGATTCTGTCTATGCGACGTTCCTGGAAAAACTGATCCAAAAAACGAAAAGTATCAAGTTTGGTCCTCCGCAGGATCAGGATGCGTTATATGGCGCGCTGAATAGCAAAAACCAGCTTGAGCAGGTGAAGGGGTTTATTGAGCGTTTACCTGCACATGCGAAAATTGAAACCGGTGGTCATGCGGGGCCTGGACCGGGTTTCTACTTTGAGCCAACGATAATTTCCGGCCTGCATCAACATGATGAAGCCATCCAACACGAAGTGTTTGGCCCGGTAATGACCATTCAGTCGTTTTCTGGTGATGAAGACGCGTTGCGCAAGGCGAATGATGTGGAATATGGCCTGGCCGCGAGCGTCTGGACCTGCAATCACAGTCGCGCTCAGCGTTTCAGTATTGATCTCGATTTCGGCACAGTATGGATTAACAGTCATATTCCTCTGTGCGCCGAAATGCCGCACGGTGGATTCAAAAAATCCGGCTACGGAAAAGATCTCTCCTCTTATTCGCTCGATGAGTATACCCGGGTGAAACATATCATGTGTGATATTTCCGAATAACAGGTAATACGATGAAAACATTAAAAATAGCCGCACTTTCATTGGTGATGTTCTCAGGATTCAGTCTGGCAGAAAGCTCACCGCTGAACACGGTTAAAGCATATATGGCAGCATGGAATGCGCATAATGCGCCGCTGGCTGCCCAGTACCTGGCGGACGATGCCGTTTATTACGATGCCGCCGCAGGAGAGCCGGTAACCGGCCGGAAAAAAGCTGAAAAAGACGTGATTGGTGCATTTATTAAGGCGGTCCCGGATCTGACCTGGAAAATGGTCGGTAAACCTGTCGCGGATGAAGATACTGTGGCATTTCGTTGGGAATTCTCGGGTAAAAATAGCGGCGAATGGGCGGGAAGTCCGCCGACAAATAATCCGATCAAATTTGAAGGTGTCAGCTATATTCATGTTAAGGCAGGAAAAATCACCTGGCAGGGTGATTATTATGACGCTAAAAAACTGGATGAAGAGCTGAAGCCAGTGAAGTAGTCGGCGGTATCCTCCTTGTATCTGCGAGGGGGAACCTCTCATTTGTAGTGTTTTTTAGGACAATGTGTCAGTGGCAAAAGGACAAAGTTAATGGCAATTACCCGACGTGATTTTCTCAACGGCGTGGCGGTGACTATCGCTGCGGGACTGACCCCTCTGGATCTGGTCAGAGCGGCAGGAAAGGGGCACGAATTTATTGATGGAAGTTATTATCCGCCTGCGTTAACGGGGCTACGCGGTAACCATCCGGGTTCGTTTGAAATGGCCCATGCGTTAGGCCGTGAACATAAGCACTTTGATTTAAGCGCTCTGCCCATCGAGGAAGAGTACGATCTGGTGATTGTGGGCGGCGGTATCAGCGGACTGGCCGCGGGTTGTTTCTGGCATGAACTGGTTGGGAAAAACAGCAAGGTGCTGATCCTCGATAACCATGATGATTTTGGTGGTCACGCCAAACGCAACGAATTCACCTCCGCAGGCAAAAAACTTATCGGATATGGCGGGAGTGAAGCCTTTCAGTCACCCGCGCATAATTTCAGCCCCGAAGTGAATAAGCTGATGGAAACCGTCGGCGTGAGCGTCACGCGGTTGAAAAAGAGTTTTGACGTTAATTTCTACCCCGACTGGCAGCTAAGTCGCGGCGTCTTCTTCGATAAAAAGAATTTTGGTGAGACGAAAATAGTCAGCGGCGATCCGGGGCGTGCGGTATCCGATGATATTCCGCCGGATCGGCTCAATGGCCGTAATATCGAAGACTTTATCAATGACTTCCCCTTGAGTGAGGAAGATCGTAAAGCCCTGATCGATTTGCATGTGCGTCCGGTTGATTATCTTCCTGGGATGACGGTTGATGAGAAAACGGAATGGCTGGATACCCACAGCTATAGTGAGTTTCTTTCCACCAGGGTTGGTTTAAGCAAAATGGCGCTGCTCTATTTCCAGCAGCGTTCCAACGATTTCTTTGCCATCGGTATTGAAGGCATTTCCGGTAGTGATGCTCGTGCGTGCGCATTGCCGGGAATGGAAGCGTTAGGGCTGCCGCCGCTGGACGGTGAATCGCTTGCCGACCTCGAAGAGCCATATGTCTATCATTTCCCGGATGGCAATGCGGGTCTGGCACGGTTGCTGGTCAGACACATGCTGCCGGACGCGCTGCCTGGCAATACCATGGAAGATTCTGTCCTCGCCAGACTGGATTATGAAAAGCTCGACTTGCCGGAAAACACCACGCGTTTACGCCTGAACAGCACGGTGATTAATGCGGCGAACGTGGAGGGTGGCGTTGCCGTCACCTGGCTACGCGATGGCAAAATGCATCGCGTGCGCGGTAAGAATGCCATCATGGCGGGCTATAACATGATGATCCCATATCTGGTACCGGAAACACCAGAGCAGCAGCAGGCCGATCTCAAACTGAACGTGAAGGCGCCGCTGGTGTACACCAATGTGGTGGTCAAAAACTGGCAAGCGTTTAAGCAACTGGGGGTTCATGAGTTTTATTCACCGGCCGCGCCTTACAGCCGAATCAAGCTCGACTATCCGGTCAGTATCGGCGGATATCAACACCCGGCCTCGCCGGACGAGCCAATGGTGATTCATATGGTCTATGTGCCCACGTATCCTGGCAGTAATCTGTCCGCGAGGGAGCAGTTCCGTTTGGGGCGTGCTTATCTGCTGGGGACCACGTTTGCCGCACATGAAGAGATGATCCGTTCTCAGTTGCAGGAAATGTTTGGCTCAACCGGTTTTGACAACCAACGGGATATTGCGGCCATTACCGTTAACCGCTGGGCGCATGGTTATGCGTATTACGCTAATTCACTGTTCGATGATATGGAAAAAATGCCGGAGATTATTGAGCGGGCGCGTAAACCTATCGGACGTATTGCCATCGCTAACTCTGATGCTGACTGGAGCGCTTATGCTCATGCTGCGATCGATCAGGCATGGCGCGCGGTTAATGAACTCAAGGATATGGGGTGATTTATGCGTAATGTAACCGTTTTAATCGCCTGCCTGTTTACCGCTTCTGTCTCTGCCGCTGAATCTAACGGTGAGTACATCGCGAGGATCTCAGACTGCGTGGCATGCCATACCGCGGAAGGCGGCGCAGCGATGGCGGGAGGTAAGAGGTTCCCCACGCCGGTTGGTGATATCTATTCGACGAATATTACCCCGGATAAGACGCACGGTATCGGCAACTATTCTTACGACGATTTTGAGAAGGCCGTGCGCCAGGGGATTGCCAAAGACGGTCATCCGCTGTACCCGGCGATGCCTTATCCTTCTTACTCGAAACTGTCCGACGCAGATGTTCAGGCGCTGTATAGCTACTTCATGCATGATGTTAAGCCGTCAGCAGAACCCAATAAAGAGAATGCTATTCCCTGGCTGATTTCGGCCCGCTGGCCGCTGCATATCTGGAATTGGTTGTTTACCGATGCGCCGACTGCCGCTGTTGAAGGCAACAAAGCGGATGATACGGCAGCGCGGGTAAAACGGGGGGCTTATCTGGTTGAAGGTCCGGGTCACTGCGGGTCATGCCACACTCCGAGAGGGATGGCGATGAACGAAAAAGCCTATACCAATGCCGATGCTGAGTACCTGAGCGGGGCGATGATCGACGGCTGGTATGCGCCATCGCTGCGGGGAACCGGGATGTCTGAGCAGGCGTTAACGTCATTGCTGCTGACGGGGAAAAGCAAACATGCTGCAGTATCGGGATCGATGTCTGAAGTCGTCAGCCAGAGCACACAGTACCTGACGGACGAAGATGCCACGGCGATTGCGCAGTATCTGTTGAGCCTGAAAAGCACGAAGAAGGAACCGGCGCGTACGAAAGCCGCTACGGCCTCTTGGTCGAATTCCCCTGAAGCGGGTAAAGTGACCTACAACCGCTACTGCTCGACCTGTCATGGTCTGGAAGGGAAAGGGACCGATGATAATGCACCTTCGCTTATTCACAACCCGTTAGTGATGGTAGACGACCCAACGCCGTTGTTCAGGGTGATTGCCCACGGCGCAGAAACACCGACGACGCGGGGGAATGTCTCCTTTAAGATGCCAGCCTATGGCGGGTTGCTCAGCGACAGCGAAATGCGCGATGTGATCAATTACGTGCGTAAAAGCTGGGGTGAAGGTAATGGTGAGGTAAGTCAGGAAGATCTGTCCGGGATTAAAAAAGCCTCACATTAATCTGTGCAATGATACCGGATGGCGCTGCGCTTATCCGGCCTACAAAAAGCGTACTTCGTAGGCCGGATAAGGTGCTTACTCGGTATTTATCCTGATAATATCCGCAAGTCGGGTAAACGCCGCAGCCATCTCATGTTCTTCAATACTGGCAAAGCCCAGCAGCAGACCGCTGCGTTTTTCTTCTTTCACGTAGTACCGCGAAAGTGGGCGAACCAGAAGACCTTGTGCGTTGGCCTGTTGGGCAATTGCGCTATCATCAGTACCCGCAGGTAGCTGTAAAATCAGATGTAGTCCGGCGTTGCTGCTGTAAGGTCCCAGATAATCCTCACCAAGCTGGCTGATGATGAGCTCTACCAACGTATGGCGTCGGCGGCTATATAACTGGCGCATTTTACGGATGTGCGCCGCATAGTAACCCTCACGAATAAACTCAGCCAGCGCCGCCTGAATCAGGAGATGCCCACCACGATAGAGATCGTTATGTACCTTCATCAGTGGGGCGGCAAGCGGTTTGGGTATCACAACGTACCCGAGCCGCAGTGCCGGATAGAGGGTCTTGCTGAAGGTGCCGATATAGATAACCGGAGCATCTTCTTCCAGTCCCTGCAATGACGGGATGGGTTGGCCGGAAAAACGAAACTCGCTGTCGTAGTCATCTTCCACAATCCAGCTGTGCGTTTCACGTGCCTGATAGAGTAGCTGCCGTCGTCGACCAAGGCTCATTACCGGGCCAAGCGGATATTGATGTGACGGTGTCACAAAAATAAGTTTCGGCGCCGGTTCGACGCAAGCAGGCGCAAGCATGCCTTGTTCATCAACCGGGATGGCCGAAAAGTTGACGGCATTGATGCGCAGAATGTTTTTTATTCCCCAGTAACCGGGTTCTTCAATCCACGTATTATCGCCAGGATTACACAACGAGCGGGTTACCAGATCCAACGCCTGGTGAATGCCCTCGGTAATCAATATTTGATCTGGCGTACAGCGCACGCCGCGTGCGGTGCGCAGATAGTCCGCCAGCGCTTCTTTCAGTTCAATCAAACCACCAGTGGCATCGTAGGTGAGAAACTCCGGGCGTAGCCGCCTTGCCAGCCGATCCTGAATCTTTTTCAGTGTGCGATGCGGGAAAGAATGCACGTCCGGTACACCAGGAATAAAAGCTCCCCACTGGCGAGGGCTGGCGCTGGCATGCCCAAGCAGTTCAAGGCTACGGACGGACAAACTGGTGTGGTCTTCACGTGTCGCAGGTGAAACCGGAGGTTTATTAGGGGCCAGACCGAGATTGTCCAGCACGCTGTCGGTCACAAATGTACCGCTGCTGGTGCGCGCGGAGATATAGCCTTCGGCCTGCAACTGCTCGTAAACCCGCAGGACAGTATTCCGTGATAACGCCAGCTCACTCGCCAGGTCGCGTGAAGGTGGCATGCGGGTAGCAGGTTTCAGGCTCCCCTCAAGGATGCAGCTACAGATGGCGGCATACAGGCGACGATGCAGCTTCTCGTCAGTCTGCTGGCTAAATGCATGCTTGATCACATCTCCGGCAAGTGAACGCATTTGGATCCTTAAAATAAAACGATTTGGCTCTCGATTAAAGTACCAGATGGCGTCTAAATTTAAAGGGTAATTCAACCAATTGTGTTTATGGACAAGGTGTAGAGAATGAACAATAAAAACCTGCAACAACGTCGTCTGGATGCCACCCCACGTGGCGTAGGTGTGATGTGTGATTTTTATGCCCAGTCGGCTGAAAACAGCACGATTACCGATATTGAAGGCAATCAGTATATTGATTTCGCCGCCGGGATTGCCGTGCTGAACACCGGGCACCGCCATCCGCGTCTGGTGCAGGCCGTTGAGGCGCAACTGCAAGCCTTTACCCATACGGCTTATCAGATTGTTCCCTACGAAAGTTATGTATCGCTGGCGGAGAAAATCAACGCGGTGGCGCCAATTGACGGTAAGCGTAAAACGACATTCTTTACCACCGGGGCTGAGGCCGTGGAAAATGCGGTTAAAATTGCCCGCGCTCACACCGGTCGCCCTGGCGTTATCGCCTTTGGCGGTGGTTTCCATGGGCGGACATACATGACGATGGCGTTAACCGGCAAAGTGGCGCCATACAAAAAAGGCTTCGGTCCGTTCCCGGGGTCCGTTTACCATGCGCCATATCCTTCTGCGCTGCAGGGGGTTTCAACTGCAGACTCGATTAAAGCGATAGAACGTTTGTTTAAAGCGGATATCGATCCGAGCCAGGTCGCTGCGATTATCTTCGAACCCGTCCAGGGGGAAGGCGGCTTTGTTGTCGCTCCGGCGGAGTTTGTCGCGGCAATTCGCCGTATCTGCGATGAGCATGGCATCGTGATGATTGCCGATGAGGTGCAAAGTGGTTTTGCCCGTACCGGGGAGCTGTTTGCGATGGATCACTATGCTGATAAAGCAGACCTGATGACCATGGCAAAAAGCCTTGCGGGTGGGATGCCGTTGTCGGGTGTCGTAGGCAAAGCCGATATTATGGATGCGCCCGCGCCGGGTGGGCTGGGGGGGACTTACGCCGGGAACCCGCTATCGATTGCGGCAGCTCATGCGGTACTGGATATTATCCGTGATGAAAAGCTGTGCCAGCGTGCGGCAGCGCTTGGCGAGCAACTGCGTGCTGTGCTGACCGATGCGCGTGCAGTATGTCCTGAACTTGCCGAAGTGCGGGGATTAGGCTCGATGATTGCCGCTGAATTCTGCGATGCGGCCACGGGTGAACCCAGCGCCACCGCCGCGCAGCGCGTGCAGAAAAAAGCGCTTGAGCAGGGGCTGCTGCTGTTAACCTGCGGCCAGTATGGCAACGTGATCCGCTTCCTTTACCCATTGACTATCCCGCAGGATCAGTTTGCAAAAGCGTTAGAGATAATCAAAACGTCGATGAAGTAATCTCGTTCAGTACAGATCGTGTGTAAAGCCGACAGTAGCCATTACCGTCGGCTTTTTTGTTGTAACCATTTCGCCAATCCTCTCTCGTTATATATTTACATATATATCGATTAAGCCTATTCTATTCATCATACAAATATAATAAACGTGCCCCGCAAGAGAAGGCGCTTGTGTTATCGACCGCCAGTCTTTCTATCTAACGAATTGAATCAACAAATGTTAAATTGCAAAATCACCCCAATTGCCTCCGGGTTGCTGACTTTTTCTTGTCTTGCCGCCTCCCTGTCGGCCCATGCTGATGACACCATTACCGTTACTGCTTCCGCGCCTGCTCAATCTTCGTTTCCCGAGCAGGAGCCCGCGGCAGCTGAAAAAAAGGCGACGATCGGTAGCCTGGGCCAGCGAGAGTTAATTGATGTTCCGTGGTCGGTACAAACGCTGTCGAAAAAAGTGATTGATCAGCAACAAATCAAAGATGTTAAGGATGTTTATCGCTACATACCGTCCGTTCAGGGAGAGGGGGTTCGACCACAAACCCGTGGCATGCAAGGGAGCGTGGTGCAAAACCATATGATTGATGGGCTGAATGCCGTTTCCACCACCGAATATCCGACAGAGCAGTTCCAGAATATAGACGTGCTGAGTGGTATCGCGGGTTCACTGTACGGGCCAGCCAACCCGGCGGGGATGTTTAATCTGGTCTCGAAACGCCCTCTGGATACGCCACTGCATCGGGTTACCGTAGGGCAAGGTACAGGGTCAGGAACGCTGGCATCAATGGATTTCAGCGGGCCTGTCGACGCGGGAGACAGAGTGAAGTACCGCCTCAACCTGATGAATGATGAAGGGCACAGTTACACCACCGATAGTCATGTTCGTCGGCAGTACGCGGGGTTGGGCCTGGATTTTCAGCTGACCGATAAAACCGTGCTGGAGAGTAATTTCAGCTATTACCACTATTATGAAAAAGGCATGCCAGGCAGCTTTGCGCTGGCAAAAGGCGTGCAGTTTCCTTCGGCATTCGATCCGACGAACAGTAAATATGGTCAGTCATATGCAGGTCATGATGATGAAACGACCACTGCGGACATGCACATCAAGCATGATTTTGACGGTAACTGGATGCTGGATCTGGGGGCCTTACACCAGGTTGCTGACCGTGAATCGACGGCAGTAACCAACACCCTGACGGATAATCGGGGTCACTACACCACCACGACCTCGAATTCAGCGGCCAGTCGCTTTACGATCAACAGCTATTTAGCGAACCTGACCGGCAGCATTGATTCCGGCTGGTTGACGCAGGATATCGCGACCGGAATGCGCGGATTTGTATGGAAAAACTATAACCCGAGAAATGGGGGAACCTTTACGCTGGGGCATTCTTCACTTGATCAACATCCCGACTATCCGCGCCCGCCTTATCCTGACTTTACTAATCGCTATCATTCGGCGACCACTACGCAGCATGCATTTCTGTTAAGCGATACGCTGCATTTCACTCCGCAATGGAGTTTGTTGCTGTCTGGCAGCGAAAACTTGTTTACCGTCAGCAACTATAACAAATCCGGTCATGAAACCAGTCGCCAAAAGGATAACGGCATGAGCGGCTCCGCCAGCCTGATGTATAAACCGGTTGAGAACGTCACGCTGTGCACCACCTGGGCTGACAGTTTGCAGCAGGGCGATACCGCACCTGCCGGGGCCAGCAATGCAGGACATGTGCTGGATCCGTACCGCAGCCATCAGGTGGAGGTGGGGGCAAAATATGCGCCCGTCAAAGATCTGCTGCTCACCGCGGCGCTATTTGAAGCAAAACGTCCCTTTGCTTATACCAACGACAACGGCGAATTTGCTCAGGACGGTACGCAGAAAAACCGTGGGCTGGAACTGATGGCTGATGGGCATATCACGGAAAATTTACGGGTGTTAGGGGGAGCCGCCTGGTTGGACCCCATGCTGCACAACACTGCCGCCAGTAATGCAGATGGTAAGCAGGTTGTCGGCTTGCCACGCTTTACCTCGAATGTGCTGGCAGTCTATAGCATTGAACAGGTTCAGGGACTGGATGTGGATGCCAACGTGCATTACGTCGGACGTCGGGCTACCGATAACGCGAATGATACCTGGGTAGGCAGTTATACCACAGTGGATATTGGTAGCCGTTATGCCACCAGACTGTGGAACACACCCACAACTTTCCGGTTTGATATCACTAACCTGACTGACCGCCGCTACTGGACCAACATTGTCCCCGGCGCGTTGACGGGTTATACGGGGGCCGGGGCGGCCAGTGCGCAACTTGGCGCCCCACGTCAGGCGCAGATTTCCGTTCAGGTTGATTTTTAAGGATTGCTGATGAAAACGTGCCACACATGGTTGCTCTGTGTGTGGCTGGCGTTTCCCACCCTGGCCACGCGTCAGGTTGTGGATGATGCCGGTCACACTGTAACCGTCCCCACACAAGTTCAACGTATTGCGGATAGCTGGTTTGCCCATCACTCGGTGTTGATGACGCTGGGGGCGGGACGTCAGATTGTCGCCACCGTCAACCATCCACAGAACCAGCCGTGGATGTTCAAAATAAACCCATCGCTGAATCAGGCCTTACAAATTCACGGGACGTCATTCAATAGCGAGGCCCTGCTGGCTCTGCATACCGATGTTCTGTTTGTCGCAAAGGGCAAGGGGGATGCGCAGAGTTACAACCAGGCGGGTATCCCGACGCTGGAAATGGCATTTACTGATTATCCTTCGATGGAAAAGTCAGTCACGACCACGGCGGACGTGTTAGGCACGGATCAGGCTCGCGCCAGGGCGGTGGCATATAATCAATTTTTAACCCGCACTATTGCGGATGTTCGCGCGAAAACGGCGACATTAGCGGAAAATCAGCGCCCGCGGGTTCTGCACATTCAGTCGCTGAACCCACTGAAAGTCGACGGTAGAAACACGTTGATTGATACCTGGATTGCGCTCTCTGGTGGGCGGAACGTCGCCGGGGAAGTGGACGGTAACATGAAAGAAGTCTCACCCGAGCGGGTGCTGTATTGGCAGCCGGAGGTGATTATTCTCGGGGCGGGATGTGGCGATATTGCCAGTTCACCTTATGCAGCGTTGTTCAAAGAGCTTAACGCGGTGAAACAGGGCAAAGTCTGGCGCAATCCGGCGGGCGTCTTCCCCTGGGATCGCTATGGAACCGAAAGCGCGTTGCAGTTGCAGTGGGCCGCGTCAAAGCTGCATCCAGCACTGTTTGGCGGCCTGGATATGGTTAACGTAACCCGCGATTTTTACCGCCAGTTTTTTGATTATTCGCTTAGCGAGGCGCAGGCGAAGCGGATTTTAGCCGGACTACCCCCACAGGGGTAAAGCGGGAAGCGCTGACGGGCAAATGCAGGCCAGTTCAGGGTTACACACTGTATTTGCCGTGACGAACCGCGTGGCGGTATACCGTGTCTGGCGATAATGGGTTGCCAGCTATCACGTTATATAATTTAATGCATATCGAATTTTTCCCAGTCCAGATGGTATCTATGTTAACTCTTCGCTCTTTTGTGCTGGTTTGCGCCAGCATGTTTTTTGCCTTTTCCGCACAGGCGGATCGCACTATCACCGATCAGCTTGGGCGTCAGGTTACAATCCCTGACCATGTCGATAAGGTGGTTGTGCTGCAACACCAGACGCTGAATATTCTGGTGCAACTGGATGCTGCGCAGGATATCGTCGGCGTGATGTCGAGCTGGAAAAAACAGCTTGGGCCTGAGTTTGCCCGGTTTATGCCGACAATAACTACGCTGCCTACGCCTGGCGATCTCACCAGCGTGAATATCGAAAGTTTGCTGGCGATTCATCCGCAGGTAGTGTTTGTCGCCAACTATGCGCCCGCTGAGATGATCCAGCAGATTCAGAATGCCGGTATCCCGGTGGTGGCTATCTCGTTACGTCAGGATATTGCCGGGCAACAGAATAAAATGAACCCGACGATGGCTGATGAAGAGCAGGTCTACAACGAAGGCTTAAAGCAGGGGATCCGCCTGATTGCGGATGTGGTCGGGCGTAAAACGCAGGCGGAAACGCTGATCAATTACGTCTTTACGGCGCGAGCAAAATTCAATGCGCCAGTTGCGGCCATACCGGAAGCGCAAAAGGTTCGCATTTATATGGCAAATCCTGACCTTATGACCTACGGTTCCGGGAAATACACTGGCCTGATGATGCAACATGCGGGTGGGTTAAATGTGGCGGCGGCCAGCGTGAAAGGCGCGCGTCAGGTGGCGCTTGAGCAGGTGCTGGCGTGGAACCCGCAGGTGATTTTTGTTCAGGACCGATATCCGCAGGTGGTCAAAGAGATCCAAAACGATCCTAACTGGCAGGGAATTGACGCGGTGAAAAATCATCGTGTCTGGCTGATGCCTGAATATGCCAAAGCCTGGGGTTATCCGATGCCGGAAGCATTGGCAATAGGTGAGTTGTGGATGGCCAAAAAACTTTACCCGGATGCCTATAAAAATGTCGATGTGGATGCGCAGGCGCAGGATTACTATCAACGTTTTTATCGTGTGAACTGGCAGTCAGATGCTGCTAAGTAAACGGGATTTCCCCTTGCAATCATTACTGATAGCAGGGGTGTTGGTGCTGGGGGTCAGTTCGCTGTGTCTTGGACAATATCCGCTGTCACTTCGTGAAGTGTTTTATCAACTCACCCATTTTGGCGATGCGCAGGGTATTGCCAGTCAGGTGATATGGACAGTCAGACTACCGCGTATTCTGATGGCGTTGCTGGCGGGGGGCGCGCTGGGATTGTGCGGCGCTACCTTGCAAGGGGTGTTTCACAACCCATTGGTCGACCCGCACATCATAGGCGTAACCTCGGGGGCGGCCTTCGGCGGGACGCTGGCGATTCTGCTGGGTCTTGAGCCGTGGCTGATGATGGGGTCAACCTTCTTCTTCGGTCTGGCAGCGCTCATTCTGGTATATGCCATTGCGGCCTTACAAGGGCTGGAAAATACGCTGGTGCTGATCTTGTCTGGCATTATTTTAAGTGGTTTTTTTGCCGCGCTGGTGAGCCTGATTCAATACCAGGCCGATACGGAAGAAACCTTGCCGAACATCGTATTCTGGCTGCTGGGCAGTTTTGCCACGGCTAACTGGCATAAAGTCCTGCTGCTGGCGATCCCGGTATCCATTGCGGCGACGATGTTGTACCAGTTGCGCTGGCGGATAAATCTGTTATCGCTCAATGATAAAGATGCTAAAGCGCTGGGCGTGGCGGTGGTTCCGCTGCGGCGTAGCGTGCTGGTGTGCTGCGCGTTTTTAGTTGCCGCTCAGGTGGCGGTCAGTGGCAGCATTGCCTGGGTTGGGCTGGTTATTCCCCATCTTGCGCGGTTGCTGGTGGGGGTTGATCATCGTCGCTTGCTCCCGTGTGCTTTTTGGATGGGAGGTGGTTTTATGATTGCGGTCGATGATATCGCCCGCACTCTGATGCATGCGGAAATACCGCTTGGGATCATCACCGCGTTGCTCGGCGCACCGCTGTTTGCCTTCTTGCTCATTCGTACCAGTCGTCGGGGGAAACAATGACATCTATTGCGCTCAGCGTGAATCAGCTTAGCTATGGCTATCGCTCTCCACTGTTTGACCCCCTCACTTTTCAGTGTCAGAAAGGCCAGATCTGGGCGGTGCTTGGGCGAAACGGTCTGGGTAAGAGCACGCTGCTGGATACGCTAACGGGCACGCGACCCGCGCTGGGCGGGAGTATTGACGTTCATGGGGGGATAGGCATTGTGGCCCAGCATTGCCATCTGCCGTTTCCCTATACGGTGAGCGACGTGGTGTTGATGGGGCGGGCGCAGCACGTAAAATTGTTTGCTCAGCCTAGTCGCCAGGATCAACAACGGGCGGAGCAGGCGCTGGAACAGCTAAACATTGCGCATCTCGCCACCACATCGTTTAGCTCACTTTCTGGCGGTCAGCAGCAACTGGTGATGATTGCCCGTGCTCTGGTTACAGAATGCCAGACGCTGTTGCTTGATGAGCCATGTTCAGCGCTGGATCTTGCCAATCAGCAGGTCGTGCTGCAGCTCATCAGCGATTTGGCACACCGGCAGGGGTGTAGCGTGCTTTTCTCGACGCATGATCCGTTGCACGCCTTACAGATTGCAACTCATACGCTGCTGTTGCTTCCTGAGGGAAAATGGCTGGCAGGGCCGACGGACGGCGTGGTGACAGAAGACAATCTGTTCCAGGCCTATGGCTTGCCATTGCGAAAATTCAGTGTGGAAAACTATCAGACTCCGTTTATTGCGCCGCTGTTTGCTATCCACCGCTAACAGGCAAGAATCCGGCGGCGGTCAGCAACGCCTGACCGTCGTTGGCAAGCATAAATTTAACCAGTCTCATCACCTCTTCAGAAGCATCGAGCACCGCCAGTTGGTATTCACACAAGATGTTCTGTTCCGCAGGAATAGCAACGTAGCGAACATCGGACGGTGAACCGAGTGCTTTTGCATAATGTGCGTAACCAATAAACAGATCGGCCAACCCCTGGCGAAGAAGCCAACTGCTTGCCAATTCTCCTGGCGGGATGCTGAGCGTATCGCGGCCACCAACCAGTGGCAGGGCGCGTGCACGAAGCTGTTGTCCAAGGCCCGGTTCCAGTGCATCCATGTTATCGAAAAATGTCCAGGTATAATCACCGGAAGGGTCGCAGCCCGGTGTGGATGTGCCAATACGCAGCGCCGGGTCGCGTAGTAAATCCAGCCATTCACCGCGCCGGTTGGTAACCAGGCCCAGTTGATTCCAGCACAGTGTATGTGTGGAAACGGCCCGGTGTGTGTCCAGTAGTCGTTGTGGATGTGCCCGATTTGCACTGGCGAACAGAGCACACGGTTCCCCGGCTTCAATACGCTCGCGCAGCAAACCTGCCGGGCCATAGCCAACGTTGACCTCAATGCCGCTAAGGCGGGTGAACTGATTGAGTAGTGGGGTAAATGCCAGTCGTAAACTTCCCGCAGCAAGGAGGGTGATTGAAGAGGGCATGATATCTGATCTCTGGGCTATGGCAGTTATGCGAAGAAGATGAATGATACGCCCTGCACAAGGGACTTTGAAGGCATCTGATGATGCCATTTCGCTTACATCATTTGATGTTGTAGTCACTTTCAAAGGGTTATTTGATCCAGCGTGCGGTGGGATGCTGACGCTGTCTTTTTTTGTTCTATGCTTTGACCGTAATAAAAGATCCTGAACGGAAGAGAGCATACGTGCAGGGGGAAGACAAATGACAATCTTGTGTAAGACCTGCGGAACGTCCTATGACGATACGCATGGGGCTATAACGCATTGCAAAATCTGCGAAGATGAGCGCCAGTATGTTCCCGTTACCGGACAATCATGGATCGATCCAGCCGCGCTTCACGCGACGCATACGAATAAATGGCTGCAGCATGAGCGTTCGCTACTGAGTATTCAGACCGTGCCACGGTTTGCCATTAACCAACGGGCATTTTTGCTACGCACCCCGCAGGGGAATGTGCTCTGGGATTGTATTGCGAATCTGGACCCGGCCACGCAGACGCTCATCACCGCGCTGGGTGGGTTGAGTGCCATTGCCATTTCGCATCCTCACTACTACTCCACGATGCAGGATTGGGCGGCAGCATTCGATGCACCAATCTATCTGCATGCCGACGATCGCCAGTGGATTATGCGTGACAGCCCCTCTATTCGGCTATGGGAAGGCGATGTGCATAAATTACTCCCTACCGTGACGTTGTTACGCCTGGGCGGACATTTTGCGGGGGGTGTATTATGCATATTGATGATGGGGAGGGGATAATCCTTGTGGGCGATATTCTGCAGGTCACTCCCGGTGCGGATGCTGTGTCGTTTATGTGGAGCTACCCCAATATGCTGCCATTGCCGGCAAGCGCGGTTATCCACATTATGCACGCGTTGCAGGATGTCAGATTCGACCGACTCTATGGCGCGTTTGAAGGTCAGGATATTAAATCCAACGCCAGACAGATTGTGGTGCGATCGGTGCGGAAGTATCTTGCTTGTCTGCGCAAAGAATAGAATGGGTTTCAGGAGAACGTTTGAGAATTTAGCACCAAATCAAAGGGATATGATTTGGTGCGTCCGAGTGGACTCGAACCACCGACCCCCACCATGTCAAGGTGGTGCTCTAACCAACTGAGCTACGGACGCAAATGGTGCGTTCAATTGGACTCGAACCAACGACCCCCACCATGTCAAGGTGGTGCTCTAACCAACTGAGCTATGAACGCAACGTTGTAGGTGACAACGGGGACGAATATTAGCGGCACAGACCGAATGAGGCAAGAGGGAATTAGCATTTTTCTGCATGTTTTCACGCGATTGCAGAGTAATTAAGCAAGTTGACTATATTTTGTTGATTTTGCAGCGTGTTTTTTATTCAGACAGCGAACTGGAGCATACCAGGTTCGGTTTGAATGACAGGGGCGCTCAGACTTTACGCGCTGTAAGGATAGTAGTTTCTATTTTCTCTGGGTAGTGAAAGGGGTAAAACGCTTGAGCGGCTTGCTGTCACGCCTATCGGGAAGCCCACACTGTAGTTGATGTGACAGGCTTCGCTGCGTACGCGACAGTGGATTGGACAGAAAACTGATTCAAGAGGCGATGAACTTTTGCGAAGAACAGAAATTCTCTGCGGTTCAGTTATGGACATTCCATAATTTATATTAACCAACCTGACGAGTGTTCCATTCGTCGCGCGTGATTTCCCAAAGTTCAGAATCCAGCAAACCGCTGACATACTCTTTCTTTTCCGTCTTGATAAGCCGCATGCCGCTACTGTCTGAAATACGTTTGGAACGGATATTGAGAGATGCTTTCGGCGCACGCAATACCGTCTTATTTAACGTATTAAACCAGTAATCCGTAGCGATATTACTGGCCTCACGCATAAAACCCTGACCCTGATATTCCGGATCTAACCAAAATCCACGGTTATTATCCTCAACGTCATAAAGGCAAATTAAACCTATGAGAGCGTCAGGGGCCTCACGGAGTCTGATAGTCCAGATCCACGCAATCCCTTTTTCCATATCAGGCAGGGCAACGTTATTGACGTAATTCTCCGCACCGTTATCAGGATAGGGCCAGGGTACTGAGGAAACCATATAGCGAACTATCTCCCAGCGTGGATAAAGCAACTGAATCTGCGAGGCATCTTCGGCTTCTAATGGTTTTAACAGCAAGCGTTCCGTATGGAGTTTTGGTATTTTCATATGCGCTTTTCCTACAAGAGCAAGATAAGAGAATCAATGTGGGGAGGATTTTGAAAAAATATTAATAACCAGAACCCCAGCACAAATAAGAAGCATGCCTGCGATCGCCGGAAAATCAAGTTTTTGCCCACTTACCAACCAGCTCAAAAGGCTGATTAATACGATTCCAGCACCTGACCAAATTGCGTACGCAATACCCGTTGGAATGGTCGACAGAGTCTGGGAGAGAAGATAAAAGGCTGTGCAGTAGCACACAATAGTTGCTACCGATGGCCATAGGCGTGTGAATCCGTCAGAGAACTTCATCAGGGTTGTACCTATGACTTCAGCTACAATAGCTCCTGCAAGGAAAATGTATGAATTCAAGATCTGATCCCATGTGACAATCTAAAGCAAATATCGTATCACAAAGGGTTGGGTGAGTTTGAACGCAGCCCAAACTACTTTTTCGTGTAGTGATTAATAATCACCACGATATTGATTATTTTACGGCGCTGACCGCATGAAGAATTACACTTGCCACGGCATCTGGCTGAGAAATATGTGGGGCATGACTGGTGTTCAGGGTAGTCACCGTCGCGTGGATTTTCTCCGCCATTACTTTCTGCAAGTTAATGTCGAGCATATGATCCTGTTCGCTGACAATATACCAGGAAGGTTTATTTTCCCATGCCGCGTCTTTCACTTTTTCGCCAAATACTGCGCCGTTAGTTGGGCCCTGAGTGGCGTAGATAAGTCTCGCTTGTTCCGTAGTAACATCCTGCGCCAGGTGCTTAGAAACGCCTTCAAAAGTTAGCTTCAGATAACCCGCATCATCAGCATCAATATGGCTGAAACCTGATGGCGTAGGATAATCTTTTGTTAAATCACCGACAGACTCTCCGGCCGATGGTGCAAAAGCGGCAACATAAACCAGTGCTTTGACGTTCTCATTTTTTGCACCGGCCTCTGTAATGACTGCTCCACCATAGGAATGGCCGACCAGCACAACAGGACCTTTTACTCGTGCCAGTGCGCGACGTGTTGTGGCGGTATCTTCAGCAAAGGAGGTGAGTGGGTTTTGTACGGCAACGACATTAAGCCCTTTAGCCTCAAGCAAAGGAATGACCTTATTCCAGCTTGAACCATCTGAAAATGCGCCATGCACAAGCACAACCGTGGGTTTAGCCGCTTTAACATCAGCTGCAGATGCCAGCGCTGAACAGCTCATGGAGGCCGCCATCAGTAAGGAAAGAGAGAGATTTTTCATATCAAGAATGCCGTTTAACCTGCATGCAGACATTCATTAGGGTGGTCGAGTCAGGCTCCATTTCTGCCGCAGCGGGTGAACTGGATCAGTCCTCTCAACTGACGGGTAAGCAGTTACGCATGCTTGAGCAAAATCTTGGCATTCAACTGATCAACCGTACGACCCGGAGCCAGAGCCTGACGGACAGCGGCCGTCTCTTTTATGAAAGAGCGAAAAATATTCTGGCTGAAATGGAAGAAGCGGAAGCCGTGATTGCTGAAACCCGTGCGATCCCCCGTGGTAATCTCAGGATCAGCGCTCCCATTACCTTTGGCAGTCAGCTGCTGGCCTCAAAACTGCCGGAATATCTCAAACAAAATCCCGAAGTCTCGCTCGAACTCTGTTTGTCGAATCACACTGTCGATCTGGTTGAAGAGCGCTTTGATGCCGTTTTTCGTACGGGAGAACTGGCGGACAGCCAGCTACTGGCAAGAGCGCTTGCTCCCTATCAGATGGTTATTTGTGCTGCACCGGCTTATCTTGAAGAGGCTGGAACGCCCTCTGTGCCGCAGGATTTGACGCGGCACCAGTGCCTGATCTTTACCCATACATCAATGCGGACGGAATGGAAATTTGAAGGCCCTGGCGGACAAGTCTCGGTACCTGTAACCGGCAGGTTTAAAACGGACAACAGCGAAGCCCTGCTTGCGGCGGCCCTCTCAGGGCTGGGAATCATTATGCAACCGCATCCGTTGATGAGCGCGGACATCGCCGCCGGGCGGCTGGTGCGGGTTCTGCCCGATTATGAACTGCCCGGTCGGCCCGTCCATGTGCTTTATGCCCAGGACAGAAGAATGACTCCACGATTACGAAGTTTTATCGATTTCTGCATCACCCATTTTGGCTCTTAGATACCCGTGAAGACGGCTTACTTCGGATCGCCGAGAACCTTTTTCAACTCCTCGATATCCTCTTCAACCGCTGTTTTAAGACCGCGGCGTTCCAGCCAGTTTCTGCCCCATATGCTTAGATCCAGAACCAGTTTGTTCAGCTCCCGTCCTTCGTCACTCAACGAGTATTCAACCTTTGGTGGAACAACGGGATAAACCTGGCGAATAATCAGGCCATCCTCTTCAAGTTCACGCAGTTGCTTCGTCAGTAAACGCTGATTGATGCTGGTTAAAAACCGCTGGAGTTCGCTAAACCGAAGCGTACCGTCCTTAAATAAATGATAGAGGATCACCCCTTTCCATTTCCCACCCATGATATGCAGTGCTGCTTCCATTGAATAACCTGGTGCCGAATCGTAGTTACGTAATTTCTTCATAAAAACATCATGGTTACCTTTTGGTAAGTATGTGCATTTTTTTAGCGTATAAACGAATTATCATCGTATGGTACTTTTAGCGGGCTAAATATCAATCACTTTCTGGAGTAGAAATGTCAGCTTTGCTTTTTGAACCCATCACAATCAACGGCGTTGAATTCCGCAACCGTATTGCCATGTCCCCGATGTGCATGCACTCGGCATCTGACGACGGCAAGATTAATGACTTTCATGTTATCCACTACGGCGCGCGTGCCCTGGGCGGAGCAGGTCTTATCATGCTGGAAACGGCCTCTGTATTACCGAATGGTCCAATCGGTCCTGGAGACATCGGTATCTGGGATGATAGCCATATTGAAGGTTTGTCCCGCGTGACAGATGCCATTCACCGTTTTGGCGCGAAAGCCGGCGCACAGATTGGACATGCTGGTCGCCAACTGGGAATTGACCTGCCCTCTATCGCGCCGTCAGCTATTCCGTTCACACCTGATTCCCGCGTACCACAGGCGATGAGTATTGAGCAAATTAACGAAGTCGTAGAGGCGTTCCGTCAAGGTGCTCGCCGTGCGCGTGAAGCCGGTTTTGACGTTATTGAAATCCACGGTGCCCACGGCTATCTGTTGAATCAGTTCCTGTCGCCGCTAGCGAACAAACGTACCGATGAATACGGTGGTAGCCACGAGAATCGTTACCGCATTGTGCGTGAAGTCATTGACGTCGTGCGCAGCGAGTGGAAAGGCCCATTGTTCCTGCGTATCTCTTCAACCGATTATGTTGAAGGCGGAAACCGTCCGGAAGACTTCTTGATCTACGGCAACTGGATGAAAGAACAAGGTATTGATCTGATTGACTGTTCAAGCGGCGGAATTGCGATGGTACAGGTAAACACTTACCCAAATTATCAGGTCCCTGCAGCCGAGCTACTACGAAGGGAGTTGGATATTAAAACCGGGGCTGTAGGTCTGATCGAAACAGGCCGTCAGGCAGAAGAAATTTTGCAGAATGGCCGAGCAGATATCATTCTTGTTGGCCGGGATATGCTGAAGGATCCGTTCTGGGTGCGTACTGCAGCAGACGATTTGAACGTTGTACTCCCCGTTCCTGCACAGTACACCCGCTATGGTTCTGGCTGGCAGCGTTCTCAGCCGCGACTGCCGGCAGCTGACCTGGCAAGCACTGTAGAGCAATAATAACAGCTACTTCATCAGCCCTGCACGGTTGTAATGCTGTATCTGTATCAATAGACCCTTTGTTGTAACCCTCATAGTTAAAAAAACGGAAGTGCTTTCCTATTGCCCCCTGCATGCTGACGCAGGGGGTTTTTATTGAGAACATCTGATTTTGTATTGCGGATGGTAAAAACCTTAAAAATCAAAGATAAAATTAATTTCATAAATATACTCATCAAATCATATCAACGTCCGCTCCTGGCTGTGAGTCAAAACACCGAAGCACAGTACTGTGACTCCTCAACGTTACCCCTGTGCTGATTTCTTACTCTGTGTTCGATCGGATGAAATAACAATGGCTATGCCAGCCAGAACGATCAGTGTGCAAACCAGAATTCTCAAATCAGGCAATTCGCCAAGAAATAGCACTCCACCTACCGCAGCAATACAGGGCACACTCAACTGCAGCGTGCTGGCGGTTGCTGAAGACATAGTGGCAACAAGTTGGTACCAAAGTACGTAAGCCACACCAGAAGCTAGTCCGCCGGAGAGCAGGGCAAGGATGACGCCGTTGGCGTCAGTATGCACGGGCTCCTGTCGTACCAAACTCAGGATGAAAATAACCGGAAGGCTCAGAATGAAATTTCCTGCAGTCGTCCCGGCAGGAGAAAGGATATTTTTCCCACGCACAGAGTAAGCTCCCCATGCCATGCCTGAAACAACCATCGTCAGGGCGGGTATCAAAGGGGGAGCGGTTGCGCCGGGGAGCAGCAGCATAATGATCCCCCCGATGGCAATAACGATCCCGGTGGCTTTGTATCCGCTAAGTGTTTCACCTTTTATTAATCCCCAGCCAATCATGCAGATCTGCACTGCGCCAAATAGCAGTAATGCGCCTGTTGCGGTATTGAGCTGCACATACGCGATTGAGAAAAATAATACATAGGCACACAGCAACAGGGCATCGATGATTTTCCAGCGTATTTCTTTCAGTTTACCCCGGGCTATATGCCAGAAAAACAGCATTACTGCACCACCGAGTAATCTCAGCATGCTGAACGTTTCAGGATCTGAATACCCATTCTTTAAGGCGATACGGCAGAGGATAGAATTGGCTGCAAATGCAGTTAGCACCAGGAGAACCAGCAACAGCTTTTTCATATCCATCCTTAATGTTGACGATCTGTTGCAGAGTATAGAGTGCGTACATCAGGACAGACATGCTAACGATGCTTTTGTTTATAATCCAACACGATAACGTTGCACAGGGGCTGGCGCTATCCCTAAATGATGCTCAGGAAAGTGAGAATGGAAAGAACTGATACACGGCCACCATAGCGGAGGTACTTAATATCACACTGATGATGAAGTAAGTTTTGAAGGGCTGCTTTTGTGTTTTATGGTGAAAGAGTTGTTGGCCGACAATGGCTCCAGCCCATCCGCCCACAGCGCCAAATACCAGCAACGTGGATTCCGGCACTCTGCGCCAGGCCTTACGCGCTGCCATTTTGTCCACGCCGTAAATCGCCAGCGTCAATATGTTGGCGAGCAGGCCCCATATCAGCAACGGATGTGGGGCAAAAAGGCTACTGACCGCAGCGCAGACCAGTAGCAAATAACAATAGCGATTGAGATTCATCTCATTAACCACAGCCGGAACGGAGAGGCGATTATCTTAACCCAGAACCGACACCGATAAATGGATATGTAGATTCCTGGAAGCCAGGGTTATCCAGATTTTGATACAGAAAATGTCGGGGTCGCATGTCCAGTCTATAAAATAGAACATTATGAAAAGTAATGATATTGTTCTACCAGCCACGCTCATAACGAGGTTTTATGAAAATCAGAAGGTTCAAGAATGGAGATGAGATTTCGTTACTCAGCGTTTTCTTATCTTCTGTACATACCCTCGCATCCCACTATTACACTCATGAACAAATAGATGCCTGGGCCCCGTCAGATATCGACCCGGATCACTGGACTAATCGCATGAGGGCACTACGTCCCTTTGTTGTTGAAGTGGATGGTGAAATAGCTGGATATGCGGATGTTCAGCCAAATGGGTACATTGACCATTTCTATGTCTCGGGAGTCTACCCGAGACAGGGCGTAGGGACGCTACTGATGGACCGCATTCATGAAGAAGCCAGACAACGTGGAATGGGTGAACTTACTTCAAATGTCAGTAAGGCTGCGGAAGCGTTCTTTCTACGACACGGCTTTCATGTCGTGGAACGAGGTTTCCCTGTGTGTCGTGGCGTGACACTACAAAATGCACTGATGCGTAAATATTTGGCGAAACAGATGAAAAGAAAAAGAGTCGTGTCTGGATAGTTAAATCAGAGTGTCATCATCATTTCATGCCAGGCCATACCACCGTGATCTGACTCTGACGGTTTCATATACTGGTAACCAAAATGAGCATACAGATCGACGTGGCGATCTTTACACAACAGGTGGATTGTTTTTTTGTTCATTGCTTTCATATGCGCCACGAATTCACGCATTAGCAACGACGAGTATCCTTTGCCCTGATAATCCGGGTGAACCACGACAGACATAATCACGGCATTAGGTGCATCCGGATCGTGTCCAACCAGTTCTTTAAATTCTTCATCAGACATCACGACTTCCCATGCGCAGCCTGCATTGATGAAACCAATAACGTCGCCGTTCAGCTCCATACACAGAAAACCTTCCGGATAGCGGTTAATACGGGTGGCTATTTTCTCGCGCGTTGCGGCTTCATCCCCTTCGTAGGATGTGATTTCAATATCATAGCAACGATCGACATCGGCGGCAGTGGCCTGACGGAATACAGGGGTAGACATAGTTTTGCCTCTTCAGAATCATTTTGTTGGAAATATACTATCTTTTTTCAATCATGCTTTCGCTGCATTTTATGCAAAAATAAAATGTACAATATTCATTAATCACTATTTTCAAATTTCACCCGGAAAAAAGAACCATGGTGTCGACGTTGCGCAAGACCGATCTGAATTTATTGCTTATCTTCGATTCTCTTTATCGGCATGGGAGCGTAACGGAGGCCGCTAATGAAATGGCGCTAAGTCCGTCAGCGCTGAGTCATGCGCTCAATCGCTTACGTGCCTCACTGGATGATCCCTTATTTGTGCGCACTGGCGGACGCATGGTGCCAACGTCAAAAGCAGAGAGCATTGCCGCCAACGTTTCCGCGGCTCTGAACAGTCTCTCGACTTGCCTACATGAGCCTGAACACTTTGAGCCGGAAAAAAGCCGGGAGACGTTTATTTTTGCCGCCACGGACTACACGGCCGCTGTGATCCTGCCAGGCCTGATCGCGAGAGTTAACAGCCTCGCGCCGGGTATTACCATTAAGCTTATCTACTCACGCGATTTTAACGCCGATGAAGATCTGCTTTCGGGCAAAGTTGATTTTGCTCTTGGTTTTGAAGAAGAGCAGAAAAATCCCCGGCGCGGTATTGAGTCCATTACCTGCTTTACGGATGATTACGTGGTTGCGGTGCGACGTGGTCACCCTGAAATTTATGATTCCCTTACCCATGAGCGATATCTTAACGCCGGACACGTGGTGGTACGCCCATGGCTGGAATCCCGGGGGGCTATTGACCGTTATCTGGAAAGTCAGCAGGTACGCCGCCGAATTGTTGTTGAATTACCAAGTCTGATGATTGCCCCGCTCATTGTTTCAAATACTGATCTGGTCATCACGCTGCCCAAGCGGGGCATCTCATCTGTTTTTGATATGAAAAATCTTGTGGTGTTTACTCCTCCATTCCCAACACCCCAGTATATTCTGAAGGCTTATTACAGCCCACAGCTCAGTAACTCCCCTGGACATTTATGGATGAAAGAGCAAATTTTACAGGTTTGCGAGCCGCAAAACCTGATTACGTCAATGAATGCAGCCGATCAAACCCCTGACCCAGATCGGTGATCAGGTCATCCGGATCTTCCAGGCCAATCTGGAGCCGAAGGGGTTCTCCCTTCTTGTGCCAGGTTGTCGCAGTTCGATATTCCCGGCAGCCGAAAGGAATAATCAGGCTTTCAAAACCGCCCCAGGAATACCCCATTCCGAACAGCTGCATGTCATTTAGCATGCGTGTACGGGATCAAGCACCACAGAGAACAGCCCTGACGATCCCGTAGGGTCTCGCTTCCATATTTCATGTCCCGGACAATCCGGCATTGCGGGGTGGAGTACAGTTTTGACTTCAGGTTGTTCTGCAAGCCAGTGAGCAATTGCCAGTGCTTCCGCTTCTTTCAGCGAATATGCAACGTTCTTAAACCATGTAAGGCAAAGAAACAGTCTTCTGCACCCGGTAACATGGCAAGTATGCCCAAAATCATGCCCGTTGATGTTGGGCTTTAGATACTTTTTACATCAACGTAACCCGCTTCCAGATAGCAGACAAAACTGGGTCAGAAAGTTAATTTATCCTGCTTTTTTGCCCGCAACTCGTTAACAATACCTACAAACGCAAGACCGACGGGAACAAGGGCCCCCCACAGGACGGAGTTCCAGCCGTAGAGGCTGAGTAGAGCACCTGAAGAAAATGACCCTACAATCATAACCCCAAATACCACAAAATCGTTCAGGGACTGGACCTGGGTTTTCTCTTCTGGACGATGATATTCAATGATCTTCGCCGATGCGCCGGTGAAGCCAAAATTCCAGCCGAGACCCAGCAAAATCAGCGACAACCAGTAGTGAAAAATATCGGTTCCACCGAGTCCGGCGAGGACAGAGCATGCAGTGATAAGCAAACCCGCAGCAGCGATACGCATGGCTCCAAAGCGGTTAATTAATTTGCCAGTGAAGAAACCCGGACCGTACATGGCAATAACGTGCCACTGGATACCGAGATTGGACGCCTGTTGAGAGATGCCGTGCATGTGCATCGAGAGTGGTGCAGCCGTCATCAGGAAGTTCATCACCATATAGGTTACCGCACCGCTGAATACGGTTCTGGCAAACCCTGGCTGACGGGCAATTTCGCGTAAAGGCCGCCCACCCGTTTTTATCGCGCAGGTAGGTTCTGCGGTTTTTACGCCTTTAAGTATGAATGCCGAAATAACGGCCACGAGCGCCTGCGCGAGGAACGTGACGGCGAAGGTATGAGGCGGCCAGAGGTGCATCGTGCCTGAAACCAGCATCGGGCCAATCACGCCGGCAACCACGCCGCCTCCCATCACCAGCGACAGGGCCCGGGCGCGACGTTCTGGCGTGACGCCGTCGGTTGCCGCAAAACGAAAGCTGAGCGCAACGGCTGCATAGGCTCCGCCCATGAAGGCGGCAATGCAGAACAATATAAATGAGCCAATCACGACGGCCAGGGCGGCGGTCAGTCCAGTCAAGACACCCGCCCCGGTTCCGACCATAAATGCGCTTTTACGGCCATTTTTACGCGCTAATGAGCCTAACGGCAGGATACAGCCTGCCATCCCCAGAACAAACATGGTGATGGGAAGTGTAGCCAGCGAGCTGCTGGGAGCGAGGGCGTTACCCACAATTGCGCCAGTGGCATAAAAGACGACAGAGTTGGCACCCGCGAGGGCCTGCGCGGCCGACAGGCGAATGATATTATTTCTCTGGTCTGCAACGGGCAGGAAATGTTCTGCGGACATGTGATTAATTATCCTGATTCATGGTGAGCACTATCCTGTATCGCGCCAGACCTTGCTTAAGTCTGTTGAGCGCCTCATTTGCCCGTTCAAATGGCAACATCTCTGTGATGGGCAACGTCTGAAAGAGGTGGCTGAACTGCAGTGCGCGCTCGGTTTGCGCCGGTGTGCCGACGAAGGAGCCTGTCAAGGTGCGTTCAGCGCCGATCATCATACCCGGCGAGACCTGCAGCGGCTTTTGTCCTGTACCCAGCAAGATTGTTTTACCCTGGGGGGAGAGGGCGGACAAGAGGGCTGAAACCGTTTCTGAAGCCGGTGCAGTTGCCACGATAAAATCCACACCGCCGTCATTTTTCAGGCGTTCTGATGCATTTTCCTCAAGTGTATTGATGTAGTGATGCGCACCCAGCTTAAAGGCCGCGCGTTCTTTTTCGCTATCCCGTGCAATCACAGTCACCTCAAAACACATTTTACGGGCGTACTGAACAGCCATGTGGCCAAGCCCACCCACTCCGAGAACAGCCACTCTGTCGCCCGCTCTTGCGCCTGAATTACGCAGTGCGTTGAAGGTAGCGGTACCGGCGCAAAGGATCGGGGCTGCATGCACGGAAGAGAGCGCGGAGGGAATTGCTATCAGCGCGGTATGTCGCATGACAACGTACTCTGCGTAGCCGCCATCGCAGCTGAGGCCCGGCGTCAGTTGATTTTCACAGAGATGAAAAAGCCCTCTGCGGCAAGGTTTGCAGTGCTGACAATACCCACCCAGTCGGCCGACGCCTACGCGCTGACCGCATTGCCAGATATCGGGTACCCTGTTCCCCTTGCGGGCAATAAACCCGACGATTTCATGTCCCGGTATACGGCCGGGTTGGCCCTCCTGCGGCGCTCTTTCCGCGTCCCGGAGATCGGCACCGCATACTCCGCATGCTTCAATTTTGATAAGCACCTCATCCGGACCGGGAGCGCGTATCGGCCGCTTTGTCATTTCCAGCACACCGGGGGCAACGATCTGCATCGCGCGGTATTTTTTATTCATAAATGGCACCGATATAATAGGGATTATCAGATGGCAAGGGCGAGATCTTTAGCCCTGGCTTCCTGAACAAAGACGGCCGTCATACAGGCATTAAACGCAGCGAGCATTAATTCCCGCGGATCAGGAGCCAGTCCCTCGCCACCCAGCGAAACCGGTTCATCGGAATCGATAACATGGTTTTGAAGTGCCAACGGAGCGGAACCTCCGGAATACGGCTGGCAGAGCGTCCGGCGCGGTCTTCAGGCGTTACGGCCAGCCATCACACCGCCATCAATATCCCAGATAGCGCCGGTGACCCAGCCAGTTTTTTCAGAAAGCAGGAAAGCCACAGTTTCAGCGATGTCGACTGGCGTACCCACGCGTCCGATCGGATGGAAGCTGTCAAAGCTGTTCATCACATCTTTTACGTCGTCTTTCGGAATGAAGCCTTCGTAAATAGGAGTGTGAACAACGGCCGGAGAAACCGCATTCACGCGGATCCCTTTTTCACCCAGCTCAATGGCCAGGTTTTTAGTTAGCGCGTGCAGACCGGCTTTGGCCATCGAATAGGCTGAAGACGGCGTGGCACCAATCGCCTGCTGCGCCCACATGGAGCCGATATTCACGATGGAGCCTTTAATCCCGGCATCAACCATATTGCGCACCACGTCACGGGTAATAAAGAACGTTGCGCGGTTAATGCTCATATACATGTCATAGTCTGACGCTTCATGTTCGGTGAAGGGTTTTGGGAAAAACACGCCAGCCGCATTGACCAGCAGGCTGATATCTTTGTGTTCGGCATTAATGGTGTCTACCACATGCTGCATCCCTTCTTCTTTCATCAGGTCGGCAACGATGATAGAAACCTGACCATCCGCAGCCAGTGCCTGGCGGGCCTGCCCGGCTTTGTCCTGACGATTGCCAACAAGCACGACGCTGCCGCCGTTTTTCAGAACCAGCTTCGCCGTTTCGAAGCCCATACCGCTTGTACCACCGACCACTAACAGTTTTTTACCGGCAAAAGATGCGTTCATCGCTAACCTCTTTGAATTCATATGGTTGTTATTGATGAAAAGCCGTACTCCTCATCGTGTGAAATCAGAATGCCACCCGGACGCCTGATTGACGACTGAGAAGAAATTGCGACTCAGGAAAGAAAATCTTTCTCGCTGGCGTATACTGAGGAAAATAATGAATCAGGATGACCACAATGCGATCGCTAAACCGACTTAAATGGCTGCACGCTTTTGAAGCCACCGCCAGGTACGGCAGCTTTACCGGCGCGGCACAGGAGCTTGGCGTTACGCCCGCTGCAGTAGGCCAACTGGTACGCTCGCTGGAAGACTGGGTCGGACATCCGCTTCTTCACCGCACCCGTTCCGGAAAAGAGCGGCTGACGCTGGTTGACGAAGCGCAGGAGGCGCTACAGGACATCACGCAGGGACTGGACAAACTCGAAACCGGGTTAAACAAGCTTCGCGGTCGCCGCTCGCGTTCGGTGGTGGTGGTGACAGCATCGCAGGTGCTGATGATGAACTGGCTGATGGATCGCCTGAACCGGTTTTCGGAAACGCACGAAAATATCAATCTGCGGCTTAACGTCACGGAAAAACTGATGGATGTGTCGCACGGCGAGGCGGACATCGGTATTCGCTGCGGACAGGGCGACTGGCCAGGCGTGCATAAAACCTGGCTGATGGATGAAGAAGCGGTGCTGGTCTGCAGTCCGCGCCTGGTGCCGCCCGGGAAAATGGCCTGCCGTGAATGGCTCGCCACGCAAAAACTCATTCACGATGACACGCCGCATCCTGGGGCGGATTTTCCGTCATGGGATGCTGTCCTGATGGCGGTCGGTGCACCCGAAGCGCTGGATAGCGGGCTGCATATTAACTCCACCTCAGCGGTCATCCTGTCGGCCCTGAGCGGCAGGGGCGTGGCCATCGTTCGTTACGCTTTGGTGAAGCAGCTTATCGAAACCGGTCAGTTGGTTCAACTGCACCCCGATCGCCGTTGGCCGCTCAAATGGTCCTATTATCTGGTCACCCCGCAACAAAAAGTTATGCGTGATGAAGTCAACGTTTTCCATGACTGGCTTCTTCAGGATGTCGTCTCAGACCGTTCATAAACTGCCCCCTCAGGCATTACGCTGCCCCGGCAATCACGTCGGGTGCGTAGTGCTTATACCACGACAATTCACGACATAGAATTTCTTTTCTGCTTCGCAAGATTATCTGATTTGTTGAAGCTGTCTGGCTTTCTGATAATCGCCCTCAACGAAAGGTAATACAGACCGGTTTTTTAAACGGGCGTATTACTTCAACCCTGAACGAAGGAGAGAACGATGGCTTATCTGCAAATCACCCTGAATATCAGTAATGAAAACCGTGCGGCAGCCGCTGAGGTATACCAGAAATACAAAACTCCGTTTCTGACCACCATTGAGGGTGCCACCTCTAAAGAGCTGCTTGTCCGCGACGAAGACGTCCAGGTGCTGCACGGTTTTACGACCGTTGCGCAGGCGCAGGCATACCTTAACAGCCTGCTGTTTACGCAGGATGTCGTTGCCGGATTAAAACCGTATTTAAACAGTGCGCCTGACGTGCGTATTTTCGACGTCATTTAATAACTTTTCTGAGACAAACAACAACCGGAGTTTTGAATGTTCTTAAACTGGAATGAATATCGCAGTGGCCTGCTCGCCACCATCGACAAATTTGCCAAACTGCAGCCTGAGTTTATGAAAGGCTTTCAACAGATGGATAAAGGTGCGTCAGAAAACAAGCACCTCGATCCCAAAACCCATGAACTGATTGCGCTGGCCGTGGCCGTAACCACCCGCTGCGACGGTTGCCTGGCCGTTCATGTGGATGCTGCTGTTAAGTACGGTGCCACGCGCGAAGAGATCGCCGAAGCGCTGGCGGTTGCCATAAACCTGAATACCGGCGCCGCGCTGACGTATACCGCACGCGCACTGGATGTGTACGATAATCTGCCGAACAAATAGGCCTGCACACGGCTCCGCGTGGGGCCGTCTAATCACTGATTATGATGTTACTGAATTCTGATTTTTCGCAGCGCGTAATCATTACCCCGGATGATTATCAATGGATATTTTCACCCTAGCCCTGGGTTGAGCGCATGATGCTTGACCGGATTGGTCGCAAGCAGGTACGCGCAACCCTTCTCGTCAAGCTGCGCCAGATGTCTGCCGATGCACGCCAGCCGCTCAGGTTATATACGCAGAAGCCGGCTAACTGGCATGGTCAGCCGCAAAGACAAGTCTTCGCTTTATTCTCTGGCACCTCAGAAACAGTGCTGCTTCAGAAGCTTGCCCCAGGCGCGCGGATTTTCTGTGCGCCGCATGTTGGCGGAGCAGAGATCCACGACGTATCCGAGCCAGATTCGGGTAAAACGGCGATTTTTGGTTTTACTGGCGTACTTGCAAAATCGAGATGAACTGTCAGCGATGCTGTTCTCAAAAGCCTTTGTCGGGAGCCGCTCGTACGCTTATTTGGGCAGGATGCGGTAGAGCCCGAAGCTGAGTATATAAAAGACTGGGCGGCCGATCCGTTTACTGCAACGGAATTTGATCTCCAGCAGGAAGTCGGCCACGTAATACCTGAGCAACTTTCCGCCAGGGGAGAATTGTCCGGTGAGATAACAGGTATTGCCAGTGAATGGTCTCCGCAGTTCCCGGGCTATCTGACAGGCGTAATTGACTCTGCATTAACGGGCATTCAGCACCGGCTACAACAGAAATAACCCGCGAAAATGGGGGGCTACCATCCGAGCAGGAGATGGGTTGTTGAAAACAGAGTATCCGGTTCGATAATGCGTCAGCTTTTAAAAAGAGTTGGCTTCTGAAGCGTCCGCTCCTGGCACAATGCGGACAAGCTGACTTAGCTGAAGGTCCGCTGAGAGCGATGAGCTGACCTAAAGATATAGCTTCAAACATGCGATGATGATTGATATCCAGCCAGATTTCAGAAGGACCGACAGACTGCCGGTCCTGCGGGGAGATTACTTCAGCTCCAGCATACTTATCACATGGGCAATATCCGCGATATCGCCTGCTGACAACGGCTGCAAAGGACGAGGCAGGCAATCCATGTCGGTTAGCCCAAGCACTCCAGCAGCTGTGGCAATAACACGAAGACTTCCACCATGTTTACGGAACAGCGCCCACAAAGGTTCAAGGCGGGCTGTCAGGGCAGTAACGCGTTGATGATCCTTTACCGCCGCGGCTTCAGTGATTTGTTTCGCCATCTCAGGGAACAGACCGCCACACACGGAGTACCAGACTTCACAACCAGCGTTTAATCCCAGCCCCGCATAAGCGTCGCCACTGATACCGATTGTTACGCCAGGGCGCAGATGTTGACGTAACTCATTCACCCGCTCAGTCGCTGCAGCGGGGCTATCCGGTACGCCAGGGATCTTGACCGAGCGAATCCCCTCAAGTGATGAGAGTCGACCGTGGAGTTCATCCGTAAAGGTAAAATGCGTAGTGCCCGGATTATCATAGATACACACCGGTACAGACACGTGCCGTGTAACGGTCTCAAAGAGTGAGAATACTTCTTCGTCACGGAGTGGCTGGTAGCTGACCGCCGGGAGTAACAGAGCATTCGCGCCGGCTGCCTGCGCGTCATCTGCCAGATGCAGGATAGCATCGGTACTGACCGCTCCCACACATACCATCATTGGGATATCCCCGGCATGCTGTTTTGCCAGCGTTGCTACGCGCTTGCGCTGCTCCCGGGTCAGATAGGCGTAGCTTCCGGTTGACCCCAGGATGCCCATAGAATCAACCCGAGCTTCTGTCAGGCGGGAAAGAATATGGCTGAAACCCTTTTCATCCACGCCGCTGGCGGTGACTGGGGTTAATGGAAACGCCGACAAACCGGTAAACATAAAAGTTTCTCCTGAATGATATTACTGCTGTTGTTCTTCGATGAGAGCAACCTCAAACCACAGACCGGGCATCATTTTTTCCAGGCCGTCGGTCAGCATCTTCCCGGCTTCGTGAAGTCTCTCCAGCGGCATCTGCGGCAGGCTTTCCAGAATAAACCACATTTGCTGAGCTTCCACACCTAAGCGGGTTCTGAGCCCCTGTCGCCAGTTCCAGCGACGGCAGGTCACACCGATATCATCACACCAGATGATCTCGCCTTGTGAAGGATATTCAACGGCCTTTTCCCCCTCTTTGACTGTATCAAAAGGCTCTGTTCCTTTTGCCACGGCCAGACATGGTGAACCCTGATAGGCAGCGATATTCTCTCCACCCACCGGAACGGCGTAGCGGAGACTAACGGCATTATAAAGATCAACGATGGGATCAAGTGCTGGCATCGTTCCGTCACGTAATACGCGCTTGCGTAACGCATCCGCTGAGCAAGGGGTACGTTTAGGTTTAGCACCAAACTTTTGAAAAACCTCTGCCCATGCGGTCAGATGCGCTTCCGCCCACTCAGGCTCACCGGCCAGAACCGCTTCACAGGCTTCTCGCAGCGCTGTTTCTCCGATATCGGAGTTAAGCACTGGTGCAGCTTTTACGTAGACACTGAGTGCCCGAAAACCAGGCGCAATGCGATAAATTTCAGGGGCAATTGACGGAGAGACTGTTAACACGTGATAATCCTGTAATGACCAATTTATCCCATGATAATGACCGATGACCAAGAAAGTCAATTTAATGACCGATGCAGATTCTATCGTCAGCACCGTAAATGAAGCCGTATCTCAGCGGATTAAGCTGTATCGTAAGCAAAAGAAAATATCGCTCGATGAACTCTCCCGCCGGGCGGGCGTCAGCAAGGGCGCGCTGGTTGAGATTGAGGGATGCCGGGCAAATCCCAGTATAGCCCTGTTATGCCGCCTGGCTGCCGCGATGGGGGTTTCGGTAGCCGATTTTGTGGATGTCAGTTCCAAACCGACCGTGCATCTCATTGCTGAAGATGAGATCCCAGAATTGTGGGCTGGTGAAAAAGGAGGGAGAGCAAGGTTGCTCGCTGGTTCGGGCGGCCCTGATATGACCGAGCTCTGGATGTGGGAAATGCAACCGGGGGAAAAGTTTGCTTCGCCCGGCCACACGGAAGGGACGCTTGAGCTGTTTTATGTTCAGACAGGCACGCTCACGCTGGGTGTGAAGGACCACCTGTATCAGGTAAAAACCGGCTGTTCAGCAACAGCCAGAACGGACGTTCCTCATTTCTATGAAAACCAGGAGGAGGGACCATTGGTGTTCATCATGACAGTACATGAGAAAACATCCTGATTGTCGCCCGGCAAGCAATAGGGCTTGTTTTATCACAGGTAAGTTTGCATGGAGTGGTTCAGTGGATAATCAACATCTGAGTTTTGCCAAAAGCCAGTTTACTGTCACAACCGATCCCGCTTTTTTTCAACTGGAAGCCATTCACGATTACCTCTCGCAATCGTCCTGGGCTCCTGGCATTGATGCCGAAACGGTCAGAATATCAATCCAGAACAGCCTTTGTTTTGCGCTTCTGGATGGAACAAGACAAATCGGCTTCGCCCGCCTTGTCACAGACTATGCCACTTTTGGTTATTTGTGTGACGTCTACGTATTAAACGATTATCAGAAAAGTGGTCTCGGCCGCTGGCTGATCGAATGCTGTCACGCCCATCCGTTGATGTCACGCCTGCGACGGATAATGTTGGTCACTGACAGCGCGCCCTGGCTATACCAAAAACTGGGTTATAACCCATTGAACCGGAAAGATTTTGTCTGGCAGATCAATCGGCCAGACATTTATCGTAATGCCGGACAAAAATAAGAATACTTTTCAGAGAGTAATGATAAATGTTAATCCGTAGGGCCAGTTCCTCTGATGCAGAAGAGCTGGCTATTTTAGCCGAGCGAACCTTCAGAAAGACTTTCCAGGATGGTAATACTCAGGAGGATATGGATCTTCACTGCCATGCAAGCTATTCAACTAATATCCAGTTGAAAGAAATCCTCAGACAAGACTGGATTACATTAGTCTGCGAATACGAGAGCAAACTGATTGGGTACGCTCAACTAAGGTGGGAAGAGTTTCCTCCCTGTGTCAATAGCATCCATGCCGGAGAAATTCTGTGCCTGTATGTCGATGAGCCCTACCATGGTAAAGGATTTGCACAGGCACTGATGCAAAAGTGCTTTGCTGAATTTGAGGCAAAGGGATCGGATCCTGTCTGGTTAGGTGTCTGGGAACATAACCCAAGGGCCATCTCTTTTTACCGTAAGTTTGGGTTTACCGAGGTGGGTGAGCATATCTTTCAGGTTGGGTCAGACCCGCAGAGAGATATCATTATGAAACGCTCAACTTACGCTAGCTGAACACACATTTTGACGTCCGCTTTTGGCACAATGCGGACATTCTAAAACAAGTTGATGGACGATGAGCATTGCTCATCGCAAGCATTCAGAGCCAGGCAGAAGGACACTGCGGCACAGTTCCCGTTTCGTTTAGCCGAGGTTTACTGCATACGACCTGTACAATCTACCTCACCACACACATTGGTCTGCCAGATATCGGCTCGGGATGGATCTCCGTTTCCACGCTGAATACACTTCTCAGCAATCCTGGATTCATCACTGCTTTCGGTGTGCCTTGTGCCATCACATGTCCGTTGGCCATGACCACCAGATGATCGCAGTATCGGCTGGCCTGATTAAGGTCGTGCAGCACTGCGACTACCGTTTTCCCCTGGGCTCGGAGTGCGCCCATCAACCGCATCAGTTCCACCTGATGATTGATATCGAGATAGGTCGTTGGCTCATCGAGCAGGACCACGGGCGTATCCTGCGCCAGGACCATCGCCAGAAATGCGCGCTGGCGCTGGCCGCCAGAAAGATCGGTTAACCGTCTGTCGGCAAGATGATGGATTTGGGTCTGGCTCATGGCGAGATTGACCCGCGCATTGTCTTGCGCACAAAGACGCCCCCAAAGTGGTAACCACGGGTTGCGGCCGTAGGAAACCAGCTCCTGGACGGTGATCCCCTCTGGCGTTAAATGGTGTTGCGGCAGCAGCGCCAGCCTGCGGGCAAGCTGGCGCGATGAGAACGTATTGATGGGATTGTCGTCAAGAAATACGGTGCCGGACTGCGCCATTAACAGCCGTGAAAAACAGTTTAACAGCGTCGATTTCCCACAACCGTTAGGGCCAAGTAGCGCAGTAATCTTGCCCGTAGGCAGTGCGAGTGATACGCCGTCAAGCACCTTGTTTGTCCCGTAACAGACCGTCAGATTTTCAGTTCGTAATGTCATTTATCGCATTCTCACAAGCAGCCAGACAAACCACGGCGCACCGATAATGGCGGTCAGCACGCCAGCCGGAAGCTCCAGCGGGGGATGAATAATTCGCGCCAGCAGGTCGGCCGCCACCAGCAGCAATGCACCCGTCATGGCCGAAACGGGCAGCAGCCAGCGGTGACGCCCACCGGTAATGGTGCGCACCATATGCGGTACCACGAGTCCAATAAAGCTAATCGGGCCGCAGACGGCCACGCCGGTTGACGTCATGGCAACCGCCAGTAGTAAAGCCTGAAACCGTGTACGCGGCACCGACACCCCGAGCGTGGTGGCACGCGCATCGCCCAATGCCAGGAGGTCGAGATCTCGGCAAAAAACCAGGCTCAGCGGCAGAAACAACATCAGCAGCGGGGCGGCAACCTTCACAAAACTCCAGTCACGTCCCCATAAGCTGCCGGTCAGCCACAGCAGGGCGCTGTTGACATCCTGTGGGCGCGAAAGCATCAGGTAATCCGTCAGGCTGGCCCAGCAGGCAGAAAGCGCGACACCCGTGAGCGCGAGCTTCATCGGCTGGCTGGTGTTCGCCAGCATTTTCAGCAGAATCAAGCCTGCCATGCCACCGGCAAAGGCCAGCAGCGGCAGGGCAATTACCGGTAGTGACGGCAAGAGCAACAGCGCGCCCACAGAGGCCAGGCTTGCGGCATGATTTACGCCGAGAATATCCGGCGATGCCAGAGGGTTACGCACGATCCCTTGTACCAGAACGCCTGCCACCGCGAGGGCTGCGCCGACCAGCAGCGCCAGCAGCAATCGCGGCAGGCGGTACGCCGTTAACACGTAATGATACTCGCGCCCGGTTTGCCAGTCGGTCAGCAGGGCGTGCCAGGGAACGGCGATCACCCCCATTTGCAGAGACAGAACCGAAAATCCCGTCAATGCGAGGGCGATGAAAATGACTAACGCAATTTTCATCCACGCCTCCTGACCAGCCAGACAAAGCAGGGCGCACCAATCAGCGCCACTACTGCCCCGGCAGGCAATTCGCCAGGAAAAGCCATCGCTCGGGCCAGAAGATCTGCCAGCAGCAGCAGCGTAGCGCCCATCAGCATGCTCATCGGTAAAACCTTGCGCTGATCGAATCCCACCCAGAAGCGAGCCAGATGCGGCATCAGCAGGCCGATAAACGCAACCGGGCCAGCCACGCTGACGCAGGCACCGACCAGAAGCAGCACCAGAATATTGATGATCAAACGTAGCTTTGGCAGATTCACCCCCAGCGTGCGGGCAGTGCTGTCACTGACGTTAAGCAGGTTCAGTTGATTAGCCAGCAGCAACACTACCGGCAGGGCAACCGCCACCATCGGGAAAAGCTGCCAGAACTCCTGCCAGCGTGCGTGGGATACGCCTCCCGCGAGCCAGTATAAAATGCCGTAAGCGTGATCTTCCGTCAGCAGCAGGGTGATGCGGGTCAGGGCCATGCAAAACGCCGAGAACGCGATGCCCGCGAGGATCAATTTGTTTCGGTCCTGGCTGTGGCGAAATCCGCCGCCAGCGGTCATCACCAGCAGCCAGCTTACGCCGCCACCGCAGGCGGCGATAAAGGCGATGGAGTAACCTGCAACGGGCACGGGGCTGAGAGCGCTGGTCAGCGCCATCGCCAGCGCCGCGCCGCTGTTAATACCAAGCAGCGAAGGGGATGCCATTGAATTATGCGTCAGGGTCTGCAGCAGCGTTCCCGCGAGAGCCAGACTCGCGCCGATCAGAATGGCGACCAGGCTTCGCGGCAAACGAAGGTTTTGCACCAGCGCTTGTGCAAGCGTCGGCGTATGGCCCGGCAGCAGAGCGTGAATGGCGTCAACGCCAGAAACAGGAATGGCCGAGTAGCAAAACAGACTCAGCCAGAAGAGAGTGATAAGCGCGGCAAGGGGAAGACCCCACTGCAGCGCTGGATGTCTGAGAACCGTCATTTCACATCGGATAAAGGCTGGTGATGGAAGATTTTTACCGTGTCACTGGCAATGCGTTCGGCCGCGAAAATGCCGCGCATCCGCGCCCAGGCGTTACTGTCGACCGACGCCGTCTGCTGTTTTTGCACCGCAGTTAACATCTGCCACAGCGGGTCCTGCAGCCAGCGTTTGACGATGCTCTCTTCGCGGTAGTGGGCGACCAGCAGCCATGAAGGATTGATCGCCAGCAACTGCTCCAGGCCGATAGACGGCATAGACGCACCGGATATTGACGCCGGCACCGTCAGCCCCAGAGCGGTCAGGACGCCCCCGGTCCAGGTCTCCTGCGTGTGCAGGTTGAACTGCTGCTCCCGGGACGTACCAAACAACACCAGCGTGCCTTTTGGCAACTGGCTTGCCCACGCTGACATCTGTTGTTGGTGTTGCGCCAGACGTGACTGCATCTGCGCCTTTTTACCCACTACTTCGCCGATGATGGCCGCAGATTGCAGATTTTCAGTGTAGGTTTCATTGCGGGACTTAAGCAGCAGCACCGGTGCGATTTGCTGCAAGGCGCTGTAGATACCCGCATGACGGCTGCTGTCGGCAATGATCAGATCCGGTTTCAGCGCGCTGATGGCTTCTAAGCTCGGCTGCGCGCGCGTACCGACAGACTGCCAGGGTTTAAGATGGGCGCGAACTTCTGGAAGAATGCGTGTGGCATCGTTATCGTCGGCAATGCCGACCGGACTAACATCGACGGCTGCCAGTGCGTCCGCGAACGACAGTTCCAGCACCACGATCCGCTGTGGTGTTTTATCAAGCGTAAAGGTGCCATGTTCGTCATGAACCGTGGCGGCAAAAGCATGGCCGGTGAGCAGCAGCAGAGCGGCGAATAGGGTGCGTAATGATGTAAACATGTGAGTGGCCTGTGTCGAGTGGCGCGTCGTTTACCCGGCCGACAAAAACAGCGTGCAGGCCGGGTAAACGGGATTTAGAACTTCAACGACCCCTGCATATACAGCGTGCGCGGCTGGCCTGCGTAGATGCCTTTATTGTTGTCGTCGTAGGAGCGGGTGAAATATTCTTGGTCGAAGATATTTTTCACACCGAACGCCAGGTTCAGGTCTGCCATCTGCGGACCGAAGTCATAGGCTACGCGTGCGCCCCAGAGCATGAAACCTGGGATACGGCCAGTGCTGCCGTCGGCGCTCTCTTTGACGGTGTTGGCGTTATCCGCAAACTGGCTGGACTGGAAATCGCTGTTCAGGTTGAAGGTCCAGTTGCCCGGCTTATAGTCCACGCCCAATGTGCCTTTGTGTTTCGGCGAGAACGGCACCTGGTTGCCGTAGGTGTCGCCTTTCTCACGAATCTCGGCGTCCACGTACGCATAGCTTGCGTAGACTGAAACGTTGTCGAGCGTTGGCGTCAGCGTGCCGAGGTCATAGCGGGCCTGGGTTTCCAGCCCGGTATGGCGCGTTTTACCGCGTGCTGTAACGGTGTCGTTGGTCTGGTTGGAGTCGTACTGATTATTAAAGTTAATCAGGAACAACCCCATTTCCGCGGTCAGCGCGCCATCGTCGTATCGGGTGCCGAGCTCCCAGGTTCGCGCTTTTTCCGGTTCCACATTGCCGCTTTGCACAGCCTTGCCAATTTGGCTGTACTGTACGGTGCCGAACGAGCCTTCGGTGTTTGAATAAAGATTCCAGCTGTCAGTCAGGTGATAAAGCACGTTTAGCGCCGGAAGCGGGGCGTTATAGCTCACTTCCTCATGTGTGCCTTTGATGGCGTTGTTCTGGTATGACTCGATATGTTCAAAGCGCATACCCGGAGTGATAGTCCAGTTGCCAATATCGATTTTGTCATCCAGATACCAGGCGTGCGCTTCGGTACCGGAACGGGTGTCGCGATCGTAAGGGCTGGCGCTGGTCGGCAGTTGCCCGCTGCTGGTGGCGGTGTAGTAGCGCATTTCATGCGTCGACTCGCTCACATAGCGGTATCCCACCCCCACTTCGTGCGCGGAAGGGCCCACCATAAAGCTTTGGCTGTAGCGTGGCTCAATGCCGCGTACCCAATAGTTACGCGGTGAAAGCGTGGTGCGTTTGCCCTGTTCCAGGTAGCCGCTGCGCAGGGTTTCGGTGTAGAAGCCCTGAATATTGAATTTATGCTGGCTGTCCGGCTGGAACTGATAGCCAAGGCTTGCCAGCTTGCGACGCCCCCAGAAGCGATCGTTCGGACGCGTAGATTGCCAGCGGTCGGCGTTGTAATCCGCGCGCGACAGGCCACCGGGCATATCGGCTTCACCGTCGTAGTATTGCAGAAGACTATTGAAGGTATGCACGTCGTTCGGCGCATATTTGCTTTTCAGCATCAGGTCATCGATGCGCGTCGCGCTGTGCTCGCGCCAGTCGCTGCCGCGCGTGCCGGAGTAAAGCAGGGCGGTGCCAAAACCGTTATCCGCTGTGCCGCCCACCATCAGGTTGTGCGTCTCTTTTGGATTATTTTGCGAGGACGTTGGGCTGAGCTGGCCTTCCATGCCGGCTTCGATCCCGAAGTCTTGCGGAATGGCGCGGGTAACAAAGTTCACCACGCCGCCCACGCTCTGCGGTCCGTAACGTACGGCGCCGCCGCCGCGCACCACATCGATGGCGTCCATATTTCCGAGCGAAACGGGTGCCAGGGAAAGCTGCGGCTGGCCGTAAGGGGCAAACGGCACCGGAATACCGTCCATCAGCACCGTTGAACGGCTGGCAAGGCGCGGGTTCAGGCCGCGAATACCAAAGTTCATCGCCAGATCGTGGCTACCGGTACCGTTGTTTTCCGGGGCGGTAACGCCAGGAATACGATTCAGCACCTCGCGCATGGTCGTCGCGCCGGTTTTGGCGAAATCCTCACGGCGGATAACGTCACGCGCGCCGGCATGTTCGAATACGTCGTTTTCGCGCGCATCGCCCAGCCAGTCGCCCACAACCGTGAGCGCATCTTCCTGTGGTGCTGGAACGTGTTCGAGCGTCCAGCTGTTATTCCCTAACGGCTTCACCTGCAGGCCACTGCCCAGGAGCAACTGCTGCAAACCACTCTCAACATCGTAATCGCCGTGCAAACCGTTGCTGTGCTTGCCGCGCGTCAGGCTGGCATCAACAGACAGGGTAATTCCGCTGTGTGCGGCATATTGGTTTAGCGCTTTATCGAGTGAGCCTGGTGCAATATCAACCTGCGCTGCGAAAGCGGATAACGAGAGCCCAGCCAGCGGCAGCAGGCTCAGGCGAATGGCGTTAACCAAAGGTGTTGTTTTGCTAAAAACGCGTAAAGGCGTCATACCTTCTCCATCATCATTTTTGTTGTGTTCAGCTATGAGTCGAATGAGAAGGGGAAAAAGGACAATGAAAATGAGAATTATTTTTCTTACAGTGCCGAAATATTTACCCAGTATCGCGTAACAGTCTGAATTTTAACTGGAAGTGTCTGGGTAATAACATCCAGAATCGCATCGGTATTTTTCAGCGGGAACGTGCCACTCAGGCGCAGCCCGGCCACTGCCGGATCGCAACGCAGCACGCCGTTGCGATAACGGCTCAGTGTGGCAATGACCTCTCCCAGCGGTTTATCGCTGAAACTCAGAACACCCTGTGTCCAGGTTGCGCTTTCATCATCCGCTGAGGCGATTGCACCAAATTCAGACGCGCTAAACTGCAGGCTCTCGCCAGCGTTGACGATGCGTTTTTCCTGCGGGCGGTTTGCCAGTAAGACTTCAACCGCATGCTGTTGAACGGTAACACGCGTGACGTTGTCCTGCTGGTAGACGGTAAATTCTGTGCCTAATGCGGTGAGCTGGCCCTGGCGGGTCACCACGCGGAAAGGCCTCTGCTGCGCATCTTTTGCGGTGGTAATCGCAATTTCGCCATACCAGAGGTGGACAGCGCGCTGATGCGTATCAAAACGAACATCAGCGGCGCTTTGTGTGTTGAGCGTCAGCAGTGAGCCATCATCCAGCCGCTGATGGCTGACCACGCCTTTAGCGGTGCGGTAGTCGGCACGTAGACCTTCTCCGGCCTCAGATTGCCAGAGCTGCCAGCCGCTACCCACGCCAAGCAGTAGCAACAACCCTTTCATGACGTGACGACGAGTTAGGCGCGTATCGTGCAGCGCCCGGCTGGCGACATCGCCCGGAACGCTGCTGAGCTGGCTGCGCAGGTTTTCAACCTGTTGCCAGGCCCACTGATGATCTTTGTCCTCTTCATACCATTGTTGCCAGCGCGCTTCCTGCTGTGGGCTGACACGCTCGCCGCTCAATACGGCATACCAGTGTGATGCTGAGCGCAAAGCCTGACGGCGAGAATCGGTGATAGCAGCGTTCACAGGCCGTGCTCCAGACGAAACAGCAGACAATGTTCGATAGCCTTTGCCACATACTTTTTCACCGAGCTGACGGAGACGCCGAGCTTAAGCGCGATCTCGCTGTATTTGAGCCCCTCCAGTTGCGAAAGCAAAAACGCTTCGCGTGTGTTTCCGTTCAGGCCGTCAAGCATGCTGTCGATGAGTTGCAGGGTTTCGAGCTGGCTCTCACGTTCCTCGGGCGAAGGCGCGAGATTTTCCGGCATCAGCGCCAGCATCTCCAGATAGGCTTTTTCCAGCGCGTTTCGGCGAAACAGGTCGACCATTACCCGTTTGGCGATAGTGCACAGGAAGGAACGAGGGTCGCGGACAGTCTTGAGCGAGTCACTGCCCATTACCCGTAAAAATGTGTCCTGGGCAATATCATCAGCATCAAAGGCAGACTGGAGCTTGCGCGTCAGCCAGCTTTTCAGCCAGCCGTGATGTGTGCCATAAAGCGACTCGAACGTGAAGCAAGCGGTAGTAGTGGCGCGGTCAGACATGCGGATTGCATCAAAAGTTAATTATCACGCGGCTACATTAACATGAGAATGGTTATCATTACAATTGGAAATGAAATGAGATAAAAATGACATTTTAAAGGGGTTATGATTTTGGCATTAATAGCATCCCTTATTGCCCGCGCTTGCGCTCCCCATCTTTCCTGAGAGTCATAGATCCCATTGGCGATGGTTTAATTGCCTGCACATTCGCAGGCAATAGCACAATAAAATTACGCCAACGGGATGTCTTCAAGGCGGAAATAAACGGTGAGTCCATGCTTATGTGCGACATTGATGTCCATATCAGCACCTTTAGAAGCGCCTTTAATACGGTAAATCGCATCACATTTGGTGATAAGTCGATGGGCAACGGGGTAGATCATAGATTCGCCGATTTCATCGTCAATAGCCGCAGAACCGGCAGATTTTGCCAGTGGTAGTGCCAGCCATTCGCCAATTACAGGAATGTGTCCTCTTTGATATACCGCTAACGCTGCATCTTCCAGGCGAGCAAGATTCGCATCGATAAGATTTTGTTTTCCATCCGTACCGCTACGGTAGGGGCCAGCAATGAGAATAAGTTGTTTCACAAAGAGAACCTCATAGAATGTTTTTCAGCGCGATGTGATAAAGCAACATAATGGTTTTGCCATCGACGATAAGACCACTTTCAATTGCGGCAAGTGCGCTTGCAAGCGGCCACTCAAGCACTTCGATATCTTCTCCTTCAGCCGCAATTCCACCACCGGCACCTGTCTTGTCGGCAGCATCATATTCCGCGATGTAAAAATAGAGCTTCTCCGTGACCGAGCCTGGGCTCATGTACGCCTCGAAAACCTTCTGTACGCTGGATACACGAAAACCGGTTTCTTCTTCAACTTCGGCTTTGATCCGTTTTTCAGGAGCCATGTTGTCAAGAAGACCTGCTGCTGTTTCAATGAGATAGCCATCGTGACCATTTATAAATACCGGAAAACGAAACTGACGAGTTAAGATCACTGTTTTCCTGTCACGGTTATAGAGCAGAATCGTGGCTCCGTTGCCGCGATCGTAAACTTCACGACTTTGGCGCTGCCAATCACCGTTTCTTCGTTGAATATCAAAAGTGTATTTTTTTAAACAATACCAGTCATCGGATAATGTTAGGTTATCGACGATGCGTATTTCTGCACGCTTAGGTTGCATGAAGACTCCTTGATCCGTAGAGTTGACATCATAATCAGCATCATCGTGCAAATACAAGTATAAACATGCATAAACAGGAACGGTCACATGCTCGCTCATCAACGTAAACACCTTATTCTTGAACAACTGCAGGTTGAAGGGCAGGTCCAATCGAAAAATCTGAGTGATCGATTTGGCGTTTCAGAAGACACCATTCGACGGGATTTACGTGAGCTTGCCGCAGAAGGGCGATTGCAGCGCGTTCATGGTGGTGCTTTGCCATCGTCTTCAGCTGTTGCGACATTTTCCGAGCGTAAATCATTAAAAACAGATGTGAAAATGAAGATCGCGCGCAAAGGCACTGAACTCATTTCTTCGGGACAAGTTGTTATTGTGGATGGCGGCACGACCACATCAGAGCTGATTGCCTGTCTGCCGGACGATCTGCATATTACCGTGGTGACACACAGTCCCAGCATTGCACTGGGGTTGGTCGATAAACCCGAGGTTGACGTTATTTTGATCGGTGGCCGACTGTACAAGCACTCCATTGTCAGTGTAGGGGCGGCCGCTATTGAAGGCATCGGCAATATTCATGCGGATATTTTCTTCATGGGGGTAACGGGTATTCATCCTGAAGCGGGATTAACCACGGGTGATTATGAAGAAGCGTGCATCAAACGTGCATTTTCCGGCAGAGCGGCGGAAACGGTCGTACTGGTGTCACCGGAGAAGGTCAACGCTGCGTCATCGTTTGTCATCGGTGAGGTAGGGCTAATCAATACTATCGTGGTTGATAGTGAAACCGATGATAATTGGTTAAGGAGTATTGAAGGAAAGGGCATCACCATTATCAAAGCGTGATTCTCTGTTAATCGAACATGAGAAATCGCATAAAAAACAGATACAGCCACGCCAGTACACTCTGGCCGTTCAGCAACTGTCGCAGATAGCCCAGCACTGTAAAAATCACGCTTTCCATCGTTTGTTCGTGAGATGGCACATATTTGTAAAGTCGGAGGGAAAGGGCAATGAATAGGGGATCTTTGGTAAGGATCTTACTGACTATGGCATTAGTTGGGGATGGGGTAGGACTAGCGACCGCTTTGAGCGAGAAGCGGACATCTTTTCCTATAACGGGCTGCACGCTTAATAGCTATTGGTCATCCATAATATTTTAGCTACATCATCTAACCAGTCTGGAAGATGTTCCCTATACCAGTTGAGATATGAAGGAAATGCTGCTTTTTGCAGCTCATCAAGTAGCGCAATAACTTCAGTGGCTAACTCACATGCCAGAGGCCCTCTAAAGGAGAATGGTATGATCATGCAGGATACTTACATTCCCATCCATAATTAAATTACCCCTCAGGCTGTACACCAAGATGAGTACGATACATCTCAATAAAAACTATGCTTTACAGTATGTTGGGGACCATTAATGCCACTATCAACCCGACAACGGCTGATATTTTTGAGTAAAGCTCCTAAAGAGTGATATGTATATGCCGATAACCAAGTAAATATAATGTCTATTGCCTGAGATTGGATATATACCTCATGAATGAGAAAAATATTGTCGGAACAACCGCTGGTATAATTGGCAGCTCTGAAAATTACGCAGACAATGTAGTCCTTGGGGCAACCAGAGGTCATGGATTTGCTGCTGAAAAAGCGAATCACCTTAAGGATGTGATGTCAGGAAAAAATGCAAAGATTGTTGGCGGTGACAATGTCAAAAATGGCGCTGACAGACTGGTGGATGGCATTCACATACAAACAAAATATTGTAATTCAGGCTCAAAATGTATCAGTGAATGTTTTGAAAATGGAACTTTCCGCTACTTAAACACTGATGGTACCCCTATGCAAATAGAAGTACCGTCAGATAAATATGATGATGCGGTGAAGGCAATGGAGCATAGAATAAAAAATGATCAGGTGCCAGGTGTAAAAGATCCAGAATTAGCGAAAGATATTGTCAGGAAAGGTTCCTTCACATATGAACAAGTAAGGAATATTGCTAAATTTGGTACTATTGAAAGCTTAACTTATGATGCAATAAACGGCATTAAGTTGGCTGGTACTGCAATGGGAATCTCTGCGGCTGTTTCATTCGCTGTCGCTCTATGGAATGGCGAAGACTGGGATAAAGCTCTTGAATCATCTTGCTATGCTGGATTAAAAGTGGGTGGTGTAGCCTGGGTTAGTAGCATCATTACTGCTCAACTTGGCAGAACAGGTATAGAACAAAGTTTACGTGGCGCTACAGATTGGATCGTTCAGCAAATGGGGCCTAAAGCTGCCGCATGGATTGCAAATGGTTTACGATCAGGTAATGCGATATATGGTGCCGCTGCGATGAACCACGTTAGTAAACTTTTGCGCGGGAATATCGTCACAGGCGTTGTCACAACTCTGGTTATATCTTCCGTAGATTTTGTTCGAATGTTTCAGGGCCGATGCTCAGGCGCTCAATTATTCAAGAATGTTACTGCTACTGCATCTGGAGTTGCTGGCGGAACAGGTGGCTGGATGGCAGGTGCTGCTGGAGGAGCCGCATTGGGTTCACTTATTCCTTTCGTTGGCACGGCTGCAGGCGGAATCATCGGGGGGTTATTAGGTGCGTTTGCCGGTGGTACGGCTGCAAATGCTGCTGTTTCAGCTATTCTCGATGAGTTTATTGAGGACGATGCTAAAGAAATGCTTAAAATAGTTGAAGAAGCATTTGGTGAACTTGCTTTTAATTATCTGTTAAGTGAGCAAGAGGCAAAGTCAGTTATTGATGGATTTAAAGAGAAGGACGTACCAGATTTTTTGCGAGATATGTATGCATCTTCTGACCGCCCGTTGTTTGCAAAAAATGAATTTGAACCAATGATTATAAATATTGCTAAGAATAGGAATGTTATTTCTCTACCTACTGATGCTCAACTATTACAAAAAACCGCAAAAATTATAGATACCCTTGTAGCAGATTAATTATTCAGTGTGTATTAGCTCAAGTATGAGCTAATACATCACATTACGTCCATATCATTCCTGAATAGGATATTAATTCGTTTAATATAAATGAATTTTTTGCCTCATTAGGTTTGGGAATCGGAACATGAACCAACTGAAAGCAATCTTTGGTGACAGAGCCCACCTGACCTGCTCCCTGTCGATTCTCATAGGCTGACACTAGCAATGTCCGCTCCTGGCACCAGGTTCAAATGACAATAATACCTAGATTTCAAGTGCAGCAAGGATGATGGTTTCCATTTTCTCCGGGGTAGTGAACGGCGCAAAACGCTTTAGCGGCTTGCCATCGCGTCCGATCAGGAATTTTGTGAAATTCCATTTTATCCGTCCCCCCAGCATGCCGGGCAACTCGTCTTTTAGATAACGAAATACCGGATGCGTAGCGGCGCCGTTAACCTCCACTTTATCAAACATTGGGAAGCTTACACCGTAGTTGATGTGGCAGGTCTGCGCGATTTCGTCGGCGTCGCCGGGTTCCTGCTTACCGAACTGGTTGCAGGGAAAACCAAGCACTACCAGTCCGCGAGCTGCATACTTTTTGTAAAGCGTTTCCAGACCTGCATATTGTGGCGTGAAGCCACAATGGCTGGCGGTATTTACCACCAGAACCAGCTTGCCAGCATAGTCAGCCATAGGGATACGCTGGCCGTCCAGGCTGGTGGCTGTTAGTTGATAAAAGGTGGTCATAGCGAACTCCTCAGAGCAGGACCTGTCAGACATCGGCATAGCCATACAGCATGGTGCTGCCGGGGCAAGTTAGGAGCGGAGGTGAGTCCGCTCGGTTTAGTGCTGCCAGATTCAGTCCCTAATGCTCCAAATCTTCGCGAGTGGGTCCTTGAAAGTAAAGGGTACTAATATGGCAACTACGCGGTTGAGTCAGCACAAAATGAATTGTTTCCCAGACAGAACGCCCATTCATTAGATGTTCTCCCATTCTGGATTGAGTGTCGACAAGAGGATCTAACCCGGTCAATTCAAAATCCGGTGGGTATAACCCGGTTACCCGTATATTTTCTTTGGATAACTGTTCCGACAGTTTAGTTGTAAAACCACTCATCCCGTGTTTACTGGCAAAAAAAGCGGGATGGGCAATTGAATCCGTAAAATTCGGAATGCCGCATACAGATATAATCGAAACAATGTCAGCACTGTCTGAGCGCCTTAATCCTGGAAGCAATGCCTGTGTTAGTAGAATTGAACCTGTCAGGCCTGAGCTGACGGTATTGTAGATTTCTGAGTCCGGTTGTTCGTCTATAGTCCCTGATAACCACTGAGCAGCATTGAGGATTAGAATGTCGATGGACCTGTCTATATCTAAGAGTTGTGAAGCAAACTGAGAAATAGATTCAGGCTGGGTTAAATCACACAGATACCCTTTTGCAACACCACCTTCAGCGGCGATGATGCTGCAGGTTTTGTGAATATCCTCAACCCGCCGGGCAGAAAAATCCACGTTGACGCCTTCTCGAGCCAACCAAACGCACAACGCCTGACCAAATCCTCCTCCGCCGCCGGTGATAACGGCTCTTTTACCTTTCAACATAACGATGCTTCCCTTTCGTGATGAGTTTGTGTCGCTGGATATATAGCATGGTGATACGGGGTCACATCTTCCCGTTAGTGCCATTTACGGCGGGATATAAATAGCGGTTTGCATGCGTTATATCGTTCTCAAAATGGGCTCAGCTCAGATTTAAGCAAAATGCACACCGACGGGGGGATGCATGATGGGACGTCAATCAAGATTAAAATACCGACAATCCCAATCCTTGTTTTACTTCTCTTAGCGTTTGCTGTGTGATGTCGTAGGCCTGCGCGCTGCCTTTTTTAAGCATCGCCATCAGCATACCTTTATCCTGAATATAGGTTGCCCGACGCTCACGCATGGGCGCGATGAGTTCTTGCAGGCACATCTCCAGCTCATTTTTGCATGCCCGATCACCCAATCCTCCTTGCTGATAATTCACTTTCATTTCTGCGACTTTGGCCTTATCCGGGTGAAAAGCATCCAGATAGGTGAACACGACATTACCCTCAATTTGCCCCGGATCGGACACTTTTAGGTGGTTAGGATCAGTGTACATTGCGCTGACGGCGCGATGGATAGTCTCTTCACTTGCCGACAGGAGCAGCGTATTACCGAGTGATTTCGACATCTTGGCGTTGCCGTCAATACCAGGAAGACGGCTGGTTTCGCTTAACATAGCTTTACAGTGATGCAGAACGGGGGTCGGTAACAGGCTATTCATCTTATGCACGATTTCATTAGTCTGTTCGATCATCGGCAACTGATCGTCGCCGACGGGCACCAGGCTGGCTTTGAACGCCGTAATATCTGCTGCCTGGCTGATGGGGTAAACCAGGAAACCGACCGGAAGCGAACGGGCGAAACCTTTTTGCGCAATTTCATTTTTGACCGTTGGGTTACGCTCGACGCGAGCCACGGTAACGATATTCATATACAGCGCGGTGAGTTCGGCAAGGGCAGGTAGTGCTGATTGTAAACAAAGGGTGGTGAGTGAGGGATCAATACCTGCAGCGAGATAATCGGCCAACACTTCGGGTATGTTATTTTGGATCTTTTGTGGATCGCTGCCGTTATCGGTCAGACCTTGCAGGTCTGCGACCAGAACAAACTGCTGATAGTCGTGTTGCAGTATCGCGCGTTGGCGCAGGGAACCGACATAGTGGCCAAGATGCAGTGGCCCAGTAGGGCGGTCGCCGGTAAGGATGATGGATTTGTTGTTCATAGAAGACTCCTTAAGCATAAAACCGAAAGGGGTCTCAAAATGCAAATAACCGCCTTTCGGCGGTTATTTAAAAATGGATAAACACATTCTGACCGCCTTTAAGAAGGCAGCCACCAACGCTTGTGGTTAAAACCGTTGCAATCGTGTTTTATATTCATCGGGTCAACATATCACTACCAGGGGTAGAGGTAAAGTAATGCTCCGCCCGCTCGGGGGGATATTTTAGGAAGTACCCGTCTGGGCTTACGCACCGCTTTTTAGCTCGCTTCCAGCATCCCAAAGCTCACTATACGCGAACGCCCCAGCTCTTTTGCGCGATACAGCGCGACATCCGCGGCACGTAACAGGTTATCGCTCTGGGCGTGCTGCGGGTAGCTGGCGACACCAATAGACACATCAACATGACCGATGTCAGAGACGCCAAAGCTGAGCGTCAACTCGCGTACCCCGTTGTAAATGTCCGTCGCAAAGCGATTGGCCGCTTCTTCATCCATACCGGCAAGCAGAACCAGAAACTCTTCACCACCGTAGCGGAAGGCCATTCCGTGGTCGTGAACAACGCGCTGAATAATTGCTGCGATACTTTTTATCACCCCATCACCTGCCTCATGACCAAATCGGTCGTTGATGTTTTTGAAGTGATCGATATCGATCATCAGGCAACTGATCGGTTCCTGGTTGTGGACAGCCTGACTCATTTGGGTGCGCAGAGTGTCTTCAAGGTGATGGCGATTGCGCAGACCGGTCAGTGGGTCGTAAAGCGCTTTTTCCAGTAATGCATCGCGCAGACGTTGGTTGGCTAATGCCAGTCCAAGTGCCTCGGCCATCAGCTCCAGATAAGCACGGGAAGGGGCGGAATTGTCACTGAGATTCTGGAATGAGAGCAGGCCGATGGCTTCCCCCTGGGCGATCAACGGTACGCACAGGGTATGATCCTGACACGACTCAGGCAGGTGGTAGCAGGCGATATCAGGCTCACCTTGCACGGGAGGATGACTTTGCCCACGGCGCACTGCCCAGCAGTCATCCAGATGGAAAGGGTCTGTTTTGCCTTGCGGCGAAAGCCACTCGGCGGCACAGCGCATGTGCCAGGCTTGCCGATCAAGAATGTAGAGCCGTCCGGCAACGCCAGGGGCAATGTTCGGGGCAAAAAGCTGCGCAACATTGATAACATCGGCAAAGTTTTCGCAGCCCTGTAAACGCTGGGTCATACGAGCCAACAGTTCACGGATCGCCCAGTCGGCGTCCCGCTCTTTCTCCAGCCGCTGCCGCACCAGGCCGTTCTCACGAAAGATGCGAATGGCTTGCGCCATATCGCCAATCTCGTCAATCTGATTAAAGTTAGGCGTTTCTACGGCATAATCCTGCGATGCGAGACGGTGAACCACGTCGCTCAGACGCACAACCGGACGCAGTACGCGGCGTTTCAAAATAAAGCCGAGGACAAACAAAAACAGCAGCGCGGTTAAACCGACCATAACTTCGGAGAGCGTACGCAGTATGCGGGAAGTCCTGGTGGCATCGTCAATGCTGTTACGTACACGGTTATCGAGCAACTGCCGGAAATGATCTATCCGCACCTGCGCCCGTTCCAGTTCCTGTTCATAGGCTTTGCCGTAGAGCAGGGCGATTGCCTGTGACGTTTCTCCGCGGGCCATACTGGCGAGCGCGGCTGCTTGCTCTTCCTGCAGCGCATCGACAATTTGTAATCCTTCATGCAGCAGCGCCAGCTCTTCACCTGTCGCGCCGAAGTCTTTTAATTTTGTTAACCGCAGCTCAATCGCTTTTAGTGATGACGCCTTTTGGCGATAGGCATTCAGTGCTTCTGGATCTTTGGCGATCACGTACTCGCGAGCTAAATCTGACAATGACCAGGCATCGAGTTCCACCTCTTCGGTTAGCTGATCAAATTTATACCGCTGCTCTACCACCTGACGTTCAGTATTGTCTGCTCCGGATGCCATCAGCATAACAACGCCGGAGGCAATGGTCAGGCATACCGTCGCACTGTAGGCCCAGTTGGTGATTGTGGCTATTCGCACTTTTTCGTTCCTTCTGCGACGATTAATGAATAAGCATGATTGAAATTATAGGAAACGTATGATTTTGCGTGAAAACAAAAGGCGACCCGCGGTCGCCCCTTGTTATCGTCATGCCATCATAAATCTGGAGGGTTTTTTCCTTCTTCCATGAAGGCTTCATCGATACCTTCTACGTTGCCCTCATGGTCACGTCCGGAGAACAGATTCCAGCTCGCCAAAAACAGTGCAGCGATTAGCGGGCCAATCACAAAGCCATTGATACCGTAAATCTCCATCCCACCGAGGGTGGTAATCAATATCAGGTAGTCCGGCATTTTGGTGTCTTTTCCTACCAGTAGTGGGCGCAGGATATTGTCCACCAGTCCGACAATAATGACGAAGAATCCGACAATAAACAGCCCTTGCCACAGTTGGTGGGTGGCAAAGAGGAAAATAGCCGCCGGGACCCAGACTATCGCCGAGCCAACCGCTGGCACCAACGAGAGGAATGCCATTAGTGCGCCCCACAAAACGCTGCCGTCGATGTCAACAATGGCGAAAGCAATGCCGCCCAGCGTGCCCTGCACGACAGCGACAACCGCCGTGCCTTTGACTGTCGCCCGCGTGACACCCACGAATTTGGCAAACAAGTGCTGCTTGGCAAAATCAGACAGCGGTAAGGAATCCAGAATCTGACGCACCAGATACGGTCCATCCTTCAACAGGAAAAATAGCAGGTACAGCATGATGCCAAAGCTGATGGCGAAGCCGAAGGTCCCTTTACCAATCAGGAAAGCACTGCCTGCGAGGTACTGTCCTCCCTGCAGCGCAATGTCGGAGAGTTTTTTCTGGATCTGCGCGACATTATCCAGATTGTGTTCTGCGAGGAATCCTCTGGCCCAGTCAGGAAGATAAGAAAGAATAGAACTGACCACTTCCGGAAACTGCGTATCGTTTTGCTGCAACTTGGTGTAAACCACATTCAGTTCTATTGCCAACGATGACAGGATCACCATCAGAGGAATAAAGACAATTAAGCAAATAATACCAATAGTGATTAACGATGCCAGACCGTTACGTTCGCCAAGCGCACTGCGCAGTTTGTTTTTTACCGGATTAAAGATAGTCGTCAGAATTGCGGCCCACAAGATTGCGGAGAAGTAGGGGGACAATACGTCGAAAAACGCCCAGGTCACGAGGGCAAGAATGAAAATGAAGAAACCTTTAGTCAGTCCGTTAAATCGCATTAGTGAATCCTGTAACTGAGAAGCAGTCTCGACTATAGAACTGTTCAGCAGAATTACCAACTGTGGATGTTGATTCCGGCTTAACGCCGCCTTGATGAGCAAACAGTGAACTCAGAGCAAAAAATTGCCGCGTGTTCCTGTCTCCGTAAGGGGTGAGCGAATGATCTATCTACTCGCCGAGAAAGGGGGCAACGTGTCTGGAAAGCCAAAAATTCTCCGTTGTTTACTGTCCACCATGAAGCGAGTTGATTCGCCAGCCGGTTGAAAATTCGGTATGATCTATCCCCACTTTTTAGTCTGGTTGTCTGATGTCTACGATTCTCGATACCTTTGTTGCTCCGCCGTGCCATGACGAAATAGAAATCCTTTACCAGGATGAACATCTGCTGCTTATCAATAAACCCAGTGGGTTGCTGAGTCTGTCGGGGAAAAATCCGCAAAATCTTGATTCGGTTCACTATCGTCTGGTACAGATATACCCGGGCTGCACGCTGGTACATCGGCTTGATTTTGGTACTTCGGGTCTGATGGTCGTTGCACGCAATAAAGCGATCAATGCAGCGCTCTGTCAGCAGTTCAGCCAGCGCGCGGTGACTAAGGTGTACAGCGCATTGTTATGTGGACACCTGAAACAGGATGACGGTGTGATTGATGCCGCCATTGTCAAAGATCCAGCACTGTTTCCGTTGATGTCGATTAGTGCTATTAGCGGTAAACCTGCGCGTTCCCGTTTTCGGGTGATTGAGCGCTTCAATCAGCTACTGAAGGATGGACGGTCACTGCCCCTGACACGGGTGCAACTGATGCCGGAGACCGGACGAACCCATCAGCTACGTCTTCACTGTCAGCATTTGGGTCATCCGATCTGGGGCTGCGATCTTTATGGTGGACGCGAGTGGCCTGGCACGGAGCAGACGTCGCGGCTGATGTTACACGCCAGCGAACTGCGCCTGGTACATCCCATCAGCCATGAACAAATCAACGTCTGCCATGCCAGCCCATTTTAATCCGGCGGCTATTACGGTGTTATCGTGCTGCACGCTGCAGAATGACGGCTGACGGCTGGCGTTGCAGAAAACGCATCCGCAGCATCATCAGCACCGCGGCAGAGGTCAGGCCAATAATAAAGCCCATCCAGAAGCCCGCTGGCCCCATGCGGTCGACGACCAGATCGGTGAGCGCAAGAATATATCCACTTGGCAAACCCAGCACCCAGTACGCCGTGAAGGTGATAAAGAAAATGGAACGCGTATCTTTATAACCACGCAGGATCCCGCTGCCAATAACCTGAATGGAGTCCGAAATCTGGTACACGGCAGCCAGCAGCATCAGCTGTGCAGCCAGTGTGACAACTTCAGGATTATTGTTGTAGAGCAGGGCGATGTGCTCGCGCAAAGTGACGGTGAAAATGGCGGTCATCATCGCCATACATACGCCGACACCTAAGCCAGTTCTGGCAGCGGTCTGTGCATCCAACGTTGATCCCTGACCCAGGCGGTATCCCACACGAATGGTGACGGCAGCCGCCAAAGACATCGGCAGGACAAACATTAATGAGCTGAAGTTCAGCGCGATCTGGTGTCCGGCCACGTCGACAATCCCCAGCGGGGAGACCAACAGCGCCACCACGGCAAACAGCGTGACTTCAAAAAATAATGCCAGCGCAATTGGCAAACCCAGCTGTACCAGGCGTTTCATCACCGCGGTGTCAGGTTTCTGGAAGCCACGCTCATTACGGATATCACGCATTGATCGGGCGTGTTTTACGTAAGAAAGCATGGCGGTAAACATCACCCAATACACCGCCGCCGTTGCCACACCACAGCCTACGCCACCCAGTTCTGGCATACCCAAATGGCCATAGATGAAAACATAGTTAACCGGAATGTTCACCAGCAGGCCGAGAAAACCCATTACCATTGCCGGTTTGGTCTTGGCCAGGCCTTCGCACTGATTACGGGCAACCTGGAAGAACAAATATCCGGGCGCACCCCATAGCAGCGCGCGCAGATATCCCACGGCTTTGTCGGCCAGTGCAGGGTCAATGTTATGCATAGAGCGGATAATGTATCCCGCATTCCAAAGCACAATCATAATCAGAACGGATACGATCCCCGCCAGCCAGAAACCCTGACGTATTTGATGAGCAATACGATCGCGGCGCCCGGAACCGTTAAGTTGCGCAATCACTGGCGTCAGAGCCAGCAACAGCCCGTGACCAAACAGAATTGCGGGTAGCCAGATGGACGTACCGATAGCAACGGCTGCCATGTCCGTCGCGCTATATCCGCCGGCCATCACGGTATCGACGAATCCCATTGCGGTTTGAGCGATTTGCGCAAGAATCACCGGAATTGCCAGAGCTAATAACTGACGCGCTTCACTTACATACTTTTGCACGTGTACACCACTATATTGTTGTTATTTGAGAGACTAAAAAAGCCGCCTTATATGGCAGCAAGGAGAAAATGCAGGGGGAATTTCAGTCTATTGTAGCGAGGAATCCGTATTTCTCCAGTGAAAAAATAGGCGGGAGCGGCGCATTGCTGGCAACCTGATTTTCCACCTGCTATTGTGCACAGCAGAGATGTCTTAATTGAGTTCAGGAGTTACAGGTATGTTTACGGGTATTGTGCAGGGCACCGCGAAACTGGTGTCGATTGATGAAAAACCGAATTTTCGCACACATGTAGTGGAGTTACCTGAATACATGTTGGATGGGCTGGAGACCGGCGCATCGGTAGCACACAACGGCTGTTGTCTGACAGTGACCGAAATTAACGGTAACCAGATAAGCTTCGATCTGATGAAAGAGACGCTGCGAATCACCAATCTGGGTGACCTGAAGGTCGGCGATTTGGTCAACGTTGAGCGCGCAGCAAAATTCAGCGATGAAATTGGCGGACATTTAATGTCAGGCCATATTATGACTACCGCCGAGGTATCGAAAATTCTGACCTCAGAAAACAACCGCCAGGTGTGGTTTAAAGTTCAGGATCCGTTGCTGATGAAATATATCCTGTACAAAGGATTTATCGGTATTGACGGTATTAGCCTGACGGTTGGCGAAGTCACACCGACACGCTTTTGCGTGCATTTGATTCCGGAAACCCTGGAACGTACAACGCTGGGCAAGAAAAAACTGGGTGCGCGAGTCAATATCGAAATCGACCCGCAAACACAGGCTGTTGTTGATACGGTTGAACGTGTATTGGCCGCGCGTGAAAGCGCTATGAGCAACGTTACTGGCGAAGCGGGCGTTTAAGTCGGAATAAAAAGCCCCCGGTAGTTCGGGGGCTATGCTGTCTAACGGGGAACGCGGAGCCCGTGTTCAACGCCACGAGAGAACACAACCTGCCACAGCTGGATGTCGCGCGCGCGAAATGCGCCAGCACACGCATTCAGGTAATAACTGAACATCCGTTTAAAGCGTTCACTATAGTTGGCGGCAATTTCTGGCCAGGCGGTTATGAAACGCTCGTGCCAGGCCATCAGGGTAGTATCGTAATCCGCACCAAAGTTATGCCAGTCTTCCATCACGAAATGTGGCTCGCTGGCGTTGGCTATCTGGCGAACTGACGGTAAACAGCCGTTCGGGAAGATATATTTATTGATCCACGGATCAACATTATTGTCGGTTTTTTTAGAGCCGATGGTATGCAGCAAAAAAAGACCGTCTTGCTTTAAATTACGGTCAACAACGTCAAAATAGGTGTTGTAGTTTTTCGGCCCCACATGCTCAAACATACCGACGGAAACGATACGGTCAAACCGGTCATTCAGGTCACGGTAGTCCTGCAGCAAAATCGTGACATCCAGCCCTTCACAGCGCGTCTGCGCCATTTTTTGCTGTTCTGCTGAAATAGTCACGCCAGTCACGCTCACCCCGTATTGTGACGCCATGAACTGGGACAAGCCTCCCCAGCCGCAGCCAATATCGAGAACGCGCATACCTGGTTTCAATTGCAATTTATCGGCAATCATTTTTAGCTTCGCCTGCTGGGCAGATTCCAGGGTATCGGCATCTTTCCAGTAGGCGCAGGAATATTGCATGTAGGGATCAAGCATGCGGCTAAAGAGATCGTTGCCAAGATCGTAGTGTTCTTTGCCAACGACCCACGCACGTTTTTTGGTTTGTAAATTAAACAGACGGGCCGTTGCGATACGTAGCGTATCTCTGAAGTGGCGGGGAAGTTGGCTTTCAAGACCTGCACGCAGGACTTTGCTAAAAAACATATCCAGCCGATCGCATTCCCACCAGCCGTCCATATAACTTTCACCTAAACCCAACGACCCTTCCTGCAACACGCGTTTGAAAAAGTCGGGGTTTTTAACGCGAATATCTGCCGGTGCCGGGCCATTAATAGTAATGCCTGCACGGCTCAATAGCTCATTGGTGATTCGGTACCAGTCATCATCCGGTACGCTGACGTCTTCTATACATGATGAACTCATAGCTTCTCCATCACTGGTCGGTGATCAGAACCTTAAAACAGCGTAGACGCTTTTTTGGGCTTTGTGAGAAATCTCACGGAATTAATCCGCGAATCTATAATCCGACGTAGAACAGAGGAAGGGAGGAACCCTTGCCGAAAAGGCCATCCATGGAAGAACGGGAACCTGCTTGTTCCCGTTACTCTATAAATCTTATCGTTTTATTAACAACCGAAAATCAGTATAGGCCTGAATTTTTGGCTATTCAACCGAAAATTGTTAGCGGGCTAACTAAATGCCCGCAACAATGATTAATGTGACTCACCGTGTGCAACTTGCGCGCTCTCATCCGGCAAGGATGTGTTCTCAGCCTGTGACTGCATTTTGTAACCTAACGCGGCCAGCAACACTGTCGTCAGCATAACGCTGGTGGTCGTGAGCAGCGGCGTGCTGATTAACCACGAAACGACCAGGCTTGCCAGGAAGCATAACCCCAGTTGCAGCGTATTCTGCAACGCAGCGGCGCGCCCTGTTGCCTGAGGGAATGGGCGCAGCGCCTGAGCGACAACGATAGGGTAGATTGCCCCGTTCGCAATGGCCATCACGCAGAATGGGATCAGGATTTCAGCCAACGCAACGTGGTGAATAAAGCCTGTAGCCCAGGTGCCGATAACGCTAATGGCGTACAGGATAAGCAACCATGGCAGAAGCTGGCGACCCTGCCATTTTTGCAGTGCCGCGCGGCAGCCGTAACCCCCGATCAAAAATGCAATAGTTTGCGGGACATAGCTCAGACCAATCACAGCCGGGCTATAGCCCATTTCGCTAAGGATAAATGGTGAACCCGTCAGCCATGCGAAGAAACTTGCAGAACATGCTGCGTAAATCAGTACATTTCCACGGTATGCTTTGGAGCGCAGCAGCGTAGCGAACGTCAGTTTATCCTGGCTGTCGTCGCGCGCTTTTGCCGTTGGTTTTAAGCGCAGGGCCGGCAGCATCAGGATCAGGGTAATCGCAAAAAGGGTAGCAAAAATGGCCTGCCAGGAAAAATGTACCAGGATCCAACTGCCTAATAACGGTGCAAGTGCAGGGGATAATCCAACCAGCGGCATAATGGTGGCAAAAATGCGGTTTACTTTTTGTGAAGGATAATAATCGGTAACCAGCGCCTGCCAGATAACCGAAGCCGCACAGACACCAACGGCCTGAATAAAGCGTAGCACCAGTAAGCCGGTGGCGTTTTCTACCCACAACATGCCCAGGCTGCCCAGCGCGAAGATGGATAAGCCCAGCAGCAAAATAGGTTTGCGACCATAGTGGTCAGAGAGTGGCCCCCACAAAAGTTGTGCGACGGCAAATCCCGCTAAGAACAAGCTAAGGCTGGCACTCACGGCAGAGGCGGGCGTCTGTAAATCGGACTGAATAGCCGCAAAGGCGGGCAAATACATATCCGTTGCCAGAAAACCCAGCACGCTAAGACCTGCCAGCCAGACTAAAAACCCTTTTCCCGGTTGCATTATCGTTTCTCTTTTTAGCAATAGAACATTGCCGCTGAGTGTAGTGAGTGTAATTCTCGCTGTGAAACGCTAATATTTGCTTACTGATTTCAAATTTTTTGCAGGCAGAATATGTGGTCTGAATATTCACTTGAGGTGGTTGATGCGGTGGCGCGTAACGGTAGCTTTAGTTCGGCCGCGCAGGAGTTGCACCGCGTACCTTCGGCGGTAAGCTACACAGTGCGCCAACTGGAAGAGTGGCTGGCTGTGCCACTTTTTGAACGTCGTCATCGGGACGTGGAATTAACGCCTGCAGGTGCGTGGTTTTTAAAAGAAGGCCGATCTGTTATCAAAAAAATGCAGATCACCCGTCAGCAATGTCAGCAAATTGCCAACGGCTGGCGCGGGCAGTTGGCGATTGCAGTCGATAACATTGTCCGCCCGGATCGTACCCGCCAGATGATCGTGGATTTCTACCGCCATTTCGATGATGTGGAACTTCTGGTCTTTCAGGAGGTGTTTAACGGCGTCTGGGACGCGCTTTCAGATGGTCGGGTGGAGTTAGCTATCGGAGCAACGCAGGCCATTCCGGTAGGGGGGCGCTATACGTTCCGTGATATGGGAATGCTGAGCTGGAGTTGCGTGGTGGCCAGTCATCATCCGTTGGCGGCAATGCCGGGACCGCTCAGTGACGATACGTTGCGCAACTGGCCATCGCTGGTACGCGAAGACACGTCCCGTACGCTGCCAAAGCGTATTACCTGGCTACTGGACAACCAAAAACGCGTCGTGGTGCCTGACTGGGAATCATCGGCCACCTGCTTGTCAGCCGGACTCTGTGTCGGGATGGTACCGACGCATTTTGCCAAACCGTGGATCGATAGCGGAAAATGGGTGGCGTTACAGCTGGAAAATCCGTTCCCGGATGCCGCATGCTGTCTGACATGGCAACAGAACGATACGTCGCCGGCATTGAGCTGGCTGCTGGACTATTTAGGGGATAGCGAAACGCTGAACAAGGAGTGGCTGCGGGAGCCGGATGAGGCTCCCGCACAACAGTCTTAACGACGGTAATCGCGGAACGGGCCGTCGGCCACGGAGCGACGCTCTACCAGGCGTGGGTGTACCTCGATGGACTGCGATTCTTCACGTTTATTCACGATTCGGTCTAACAGCATGTTGAAGGCCGTTTCACCAAGTGAATCTTTTGGCTGATGGATGGTTGTCAGCGCAGGGGTGAAGTAACGGGCGTTGCGCACGTTGTCGTAACCGATAACTGAGATATCCTGCGGCACGCGCAGTCCCATCTCATCTGCGGCACACAGCGCACCCATCGCCATAATATCGCCACCACAGAATACGGCGGTTGGGCGATGTGACTGGGAGATGATTTGCTGCATAGCGCGGTAGCCGGATTCAGGCTCAAAATCACCCTGGACAATCCAGTTGTCAGGCACTTTAATCAGCGCTTCTTCCATCGCTTTCATGAAGCCAGCCAGGCGGCCTGCGCCGGTATTACGCTCCATAGGTCCTGGGATCACGCCGATCTCACGATGACCGCGTTCAATCAGATACCGGCCTGCCATGTAACCGCCTTCGAAAGCGTTATCAATGACGGTATCGGTAAAGTCGGCTTTTGCTTCGCCCCAGTCCATAACCACCATTGGAATATGGCGATACTCTTCGAGCATGGAAAGCAGTGATTCCGGATATTCTGAACACATTACCAGCAAGCCATCTACGCGCTTTTGCGCCATCATAGACAGATAAGCCTGCTGTTTTTCGAGACTGTTCCAGGCGTTGCCCAAAATCAGGGTGTAGCCTTTCTGGAAACAATTTTTCTCAACGGCCTCGATAATTTCGGCGAAATATGCCGCTTCGCTGCTGGTTGCCAACAAACCGATCGATTTGGTGTGATTCACCTTCAGGCTACGTGCAACTGCGCTAGGGGAGTAGTGCAGCTCTTTGATCGCTGCCCAAACAGCGTTGCGCGTTTCTTCAGCGACAAAGCGCGTTTTGTTAATTACGTGTGATACGGTTGTAGTGGAAACGTTTGCTCGCTTCGCTACATCTTTAATAGTTGCCATTACATCTCACTCCAGACCATATCCTAAGCTCCTGAGAATACTCCAGGTAAACGTTTGCCTTCACACACCCTCAACGCAACGTCAGGGTTGCGGCACGCCGGGAAAACGACACGGAACGTCAGGAAGGGGTCAATGGCCGGTACGCTAATCAAGTAAGCGTGGAATTTTGTCTGATCTTAACGAAAAGGGGAAGAGTTAAAAGCAGTTATCAATATAAATCGTGAGAGATTTTTGCTTTCAAGTGTGTAAAAATGCGCAATATCACTTTTTGTGTGGGAATAAAAAGGAGAAAACTTGATGAGCACCGATCTGAAATTTTCGTTAGTAACGACCATAATTGTTCTGGGCCTGATTGTCGCGGGTGGCCTGACTGCAGCACTGCACTGATTTCCCCCGAGGGAGTTCGCTCTCCCTCATCCTTTCTGCTTGCCTTTTCCGTCCTATTTTTTGCAAATAAGCAAAAGTCTTTTGCAGTTTTGTTAACTTTATTAATTTTGCGATCAATGTCATGCTTTTGACATCTTATGATGTGTCGTGCCAAGGCTCGACGTTACGGAGTCGATAGATGAAACTCAATTATCCTTTACTGGCGCTGGCGATAGGTGCGTTTGGCATTGGAACGACCGAATTTTCTCCTATGGGGTTGCTACCCGTCATTGCCAAAGGCGTGGATGTATCCATTCCGGCCGCAGGGATGTTAATCAGCGCGTATGCGGTAGGCGTGATGGTTGGCGCCCCGCTGATGACATTACTGCTGTCCCATCGTGCGCGTTGCAATGCGCTTATCTTCCTGATGGCCATTTTTACGTTGGGTAATGTACTTTCGGCGATATCTCCGGATTACACGACGCTGATGCTGTCGCGCATTTTGACCAGTCTTAACCACGGGGCATTTTTCGGCCTTGGCTCTGTGGTTGCCGCAAGCGTGGTGCCCAAACACAAACAGGCCAGTGCCGTAGCAACCATGTTTATGGGGTTAACTATTGCCAATATTGGCGGTGTTCCCGCAGCAACCTGGCTTGGGGAAACCATCGGCTGGCGTATGTCCTTTATGGCGACGGCGGGACTGGGTGTTATCGCCATGGTCAGCCTGTTCTTCTCATTACCCAAAGGTGGGGCAGGAGAGCGCCCGGATGTCCGCAGCGAACTGGCGGTACTCATGCGTCCGCAGGTGTTGTCGGCTCTGCTGACGACCGTTCTGGGGGCCGGGGCGATGTTTACGCTTTATACCTACATCTCACCCGTGCTGCATAGCATTACTCATGCTACACCGGCGTTTGTCACCGCTATGCTGGTGCTGATTGGCGTTGGGTTCTCTATCGGTAACTATCTGGGGGGTAAACTGGCTGACCGTTCGGTTAACGGTACGCTGAAAGGCTTTTTACTGCTGCTGATGATTATTATGCTGGCGATACCTTTCCTTGCGCGTAATGAGCTGGGTGCGGCCGTGAGTATGGTGGTGTGGGGTGCAGCAACGTTTGCGGTGGTTCCGCCGCTGCAGATGCGTGTGATGCGCGTTGCCAGCGAGGCGCCTGGATTGTCATCGTCAGTTAATATTGGCGCGTTTAATCTGGGGAATGCCCTGGGAGCAGCGGCTGGTGGGGCGGTAATTTCCGGAGGGTTGGGCTACAGTTTCGTACCGGTAATGGGGGCGATTGTGGCGGGACTTGCGCTACTGCTGGTCTTTGTCTCGGCAAGGAAACAAGCGGAAGAAGTCTGCAACGCAACGAATTAAAAACAAAAACGCAGAAGGGAAACCCTTCTGCGTTGTCATCTTATGCTGCGAAGTTTTTCGCAACAAATTCCCAGTTCACCAGTGCCCAGAAGTGTTCCAGGTAGCCAGGACGGGCATTACGATAATCGATGTAGTAAGCATGTTCCCACACGTCAACGGTCATCAGCGGCGTCGCGTCAGTCGTCAGCGGTGTACCTGCGTTGGAGGTGGACACGATAGCCAGTTTGCCATCCGTTCCTTTGACCAGCCAGGTCCAGCCAGAACCGAAATTCTTGATAGCGGCATCGGTGAATTGTGCTTTGAAGTCTGCAAAGCTGCCAAAGGAGGCGGCAATCGCTTCGGCCAGTTTACCGGTCGGCTCGCCACCTGCGTTCGGGGCCAGGCAGTTCCAGTAGAACGTGTGGTTCCAGACCTGGGCTGCGTTATTGAATACACCACCTTCAGAGCTACGTACGATCTCTTCCAGTGATTTACCTTCAAACGCCGTGCCTTTAATCAGGTTATTCAGGTTAGTAACGTAAGTCTGGTGATGTTTGCCATAGTGGTATTCCAGCGTTTCGGCAGAAATGTGCGGTGCCAGAGCATCTTTGGCATACGGTAATGCAGGTAATTCGAACGACATTGCTTCTCTCCTTATTATTTATATTGAGTACACACAATAGCCTCATTGTGAGTAAGGATAGGATAGCAAATTGAAAGGTTATGCAAAAGAAGAACTTACCCTACAGCATATTCTGTAGGGTAAGTTTTTAGCGAATTGTTTTCGGCGTCATTACACGGCGAGCGCCCACGTAGTGGCGTTGCCAGTAATCTTCGCTCAGAGAGGTTATTTGAATTTCCTGACCGCTGCGTGGAGACTGGATAAATTTACCATTGCCGACATAGACGCCAACGTGGTCGGCGGTACCGCGACCTTGCGTGCGGAAGAAGACCAGATCACCGTTTTTCAGTTCGCCACGTTCAATTGGCGCAGCGTCGCGCAGGTGATACATTTCATTGGCGGTACGCGGAATACGGAACTTGACCAGATCTTTGTATGCGTAATAAACCAGCCCGCTGCAATCAAAACCGGTTCTGGGTGAGGTGCCCCCCCAACGGTAAGGTTTGCCGATTTGGTTCATCAGGGTAGACATGGCGGTTTTGGTTGCTTTCTGTACTTTCACTTTATGTACATCAGCAACGGCTGTTGGCGCAGTCGTCTTCACTTTTACACAACGTGGCTTATGACCTTTGCGCGGGGTACATTTTTCAGTCCAGGTGACGGCGGGGGATTGTATTGCCGCTGTTTTACTACGGCGGTTTGCTGTTTTCGTCGATTTTGCCGGAGTCGCTGTGCGTTTTTTGGAGGAGGAAGCCGTTTTCGTACTGGTTTTACTGGTGTTTTTTGTCGCCGTTTTCTTGTTGGTTTTTGTTGCTTTTTGGCTGGCTGTTGCGCTTTTCTTTTTATCTACCGTCTTGACGGTGTGGGAAGCGGTAGGTGTCGTCCTGGCCTGCTTGGAAGCATGAGCCATAGGCGTTAAAGGCAGTGTGGTAAAAAGTAAAGCACAGAGCGTGATCGAGATTCGGTTTATCCGCGCCACTGAGCAGTCCTCTGGTAAGGCAGGTCTATCGTGCCTGCGTGTGATTTTCAAAACTTGACGATTCTAATCTATAGAAAGAGGGAAAGTTAATAGCTTTTTTCGTTTAAAACTACGTTTCGTAACCGACCGCAAAAAAAAACAGCAATTCAGGGCGTAATTGGTGAACAGATAATCAAATCCACAGGCTCCATGCGGATAAATGAGATTGTGAATGCAACTTTTAACGACAGGCGATAAAATAATATCGCGTAATGAAAATGTTATTTTCCGTTACCTGCCTGACCCGCTACAATGTCAGACTACTGCCGTAAAAGAAGTTTAAGGAAGCAAGATAATGAGCACCACTATCGAAAAAATCCAGCGCCAGATCGCTGAAAACCCGATTCTCCTGTACATGAAAGGTTCCCCAAAACTGCCAAGCTGCGGTTTCTCTGCTCAGGCTGTGCAAGCGTTGTCCGCCTGTGGTGAACGTTTTGCTTATGTTGATATTCTGCAGAACCCGGATATTCGCGCCGAGCTGCCGAAATATGCCAACTGGCCGACTTTCCCACAGCTGTGGGTTGATGGTGAACTGGTAGGCGGCTGTGACATTTTAATTGAAATGTACCAGCGCGGGGAGTTGCAGCAGTTGATTAAAGAAACTGCTGCGAAATACAAAACCGAAGAGCCAGACGCTGAGTAATTTTAGCGGAAATAAAAAAGCGACCTGTGATGGTCGCTTTTTTTATCGGTCCGTTATGCTTCTTCGGGCATGGGAAGAGGCCAACCGCCGAGGCGTTTCCAGCGGTTAACGATTTCGCAAAACAGAACGGCTGTCCGTTCTGTGTCATACAGCGCCGAGTGCGCCTGAGTCCCATCAAACTCCATTCCTGCAGCCAGACAGGCTTTCGACAGTACTGTTTGCCCCAACGACAGGCCGCTTAATGCTGCCGTATCAAAGGTGACGAAGGGGTGAAACGGATTACGTTTCAGTGAAGCGCGTTCTGCTGCAGCCATCATAAAACTGTGATCAAATGTCGCATTGTGCGCCACCATGATAGCCCGATTACAGCCGCTATCTTTGATACCTTTACGCACCATTTTGAAGATGGCATGCAGCGCGTCGTACTCGCTGACCGCGCCACGCAGCGGGTTGCTCGGGTCGATACCGTTAAATGCCAGCGCTTCGGGTTGTAAATTCGCCCCTTCAAACGGTTCAACGTGGAAATGTAACGTCATGTCCGGCATCAGCCAGCCTTGTTCATCCATTTTCAGAGTGATGGCGGCAATTTCAAGCAGCGCATCGGTTTTTGCGTTAAATCCTGCTGTTTCGACATCAATGACGACAGGATAAAAACCACGAAAACGGTCACACAGACCGGAAAGTTGAGCGTTATCGGACATCTGGGTCTCTTAATACGGGAAAATTGCAGCGCGTATTATGGCAAAATGATGAGTATAAAACTACGGGCACAGACGATCTGCGCCCGAGGGGAGGTTAGTCGCCCAGACCGCGGCCGGCGTCTTTTTCTTCGATCAGCTCAATTTTATAGCCGTCCGGATCTTCAACAAACGCGATCACAGTTGTGCCGCCTTTTACCGGACCCGCTTCACGCGTTACGTTACCGCCGTTTTGACGAATACGTTCACAGGCCTCTGCCGCGTTATCTACGCTCAGGGCGATATGACCGTAGGCTGTGCCCAGCTCATACTTATCGACACCCCAGTTATAAGTCAGTTCGATCACCGCTTCGCTGGTTTCCGGGCCGTAGCCGACAAAGGCCAGAGAGTACTTGTATTCAGGGTTTTCGCTGGTACGCAGCAGCTTCATGCCCAACACGTTAGTATAAAACTCGATGGAACGCTGCAGGTCACCCACGCGCAGCATGGTATGAAGTAAACGCATCTTTTTCCCCTTCGAAAATGGCTAATACATTCAAAATGTTGTTTTAGTATAGCGGCGTTGTTACGCCGCTATCAATGGCAGAACTGAGTTTGTGAGATTACAGGGTAGGATAATCGGTATAGCCTTCAGCACCGCCGCCGTAGAAACTTTCCGCACGCTGTGGATTGAGCTCGGCTTTACGCTGCAGACGTGCAACCAGATCCGGGTTAGCAATGTAAGCACGACCAAAGGCAACAGCATCGATCAGACCTTTCTCGATCAGTGATTCGGCTTTCTCTGGCGTATAGGCGCCCGCACCAATAATCGGACCGTGGAAACGGGCGCGAACTTTCTCGCGAAACGCGTCTGAATACGGTTCGCCACCAGCCCAGTCTGGCTCGGACATGTGCAGATAAGCAATGCCGCGCTTGCCCAGTTGTTCAATCAGGTACAGAGCATCAGCCTCTTCATTCGGACCGTTGTCGACGTTCTGGAACGAGCCGATAGGGGAAACACGGATACCAATGCGATCGGCACCCCATTCTTTAATACCTGCATCGACGACTTCCAGTACCAGACGCGCACGGTTTTCAACGCTACCGCCGTATTGATCGGTACGCTGGTTAGACGTTGGTGACAGGAATTGATGCAGCAGGTAGCCGTGAGCGGAATGCAGTTCAACCATGTCGAAACCCGCTTCGCGTGCGTTGGCAATCGCCTGACGGAAGTCATTTACGATGCCTGGGATTTCTGCGGTTTCCAGCGCACGCGGCATTGAGGTATCGACACGTGTTGCCTGGCTATTTTCATCGCGCAGTGAGGTGCGGGTACCGGCGCTAATCGCAGAAGGCGCAACCGGTGCCTGACCATTTGGCTGCAGACTGGCGTGAGAAATGCGCCCGGTGTGCCACAACTGAACAGCAATATGACCTTGCTCAGCATGTACGGCCGCAGTGATTTTTTTCCACGCGGCAATCTGTGCTTCGCTGTGTAGCCCCGGCGCCCCTGCGTAGCCTTTCGCCTGGGCGGAGATCTGCGTCGCTTCGCTGATAATAAGACCTGCGCTGGCGCGTTGACGGTAATACTCGGCCATCAGCGGAGTAGGGATGTCGCCCGGCTCGATGCTGCGCAGACGCGTCAGTGGCGCCATGAATATGCGGTTCGCTGCCGTAATGGCGCCCACTTTCAGTGGGGAAAACAGTTTTTCAGATGACATGTGGCACTCCTGAATAGACCGGTCGTCTAGTAATAAAGGAAATAAAAACGCCTGTTAAACGGCAGGCGTTGTAATGATGGTTTTAACGTGCGCCAGCGCATTTTCCAACGGAGTGGCGCTACGAGAAATCTTGGCCTGGAGGTTGGCGCCCAGCCACAATGCATACAGCACCTGTGCCTGCTGTAACGGCTCGCCAACAAAGGACAGACAGTGATTGCCCCGGCCTTTCTCCAGCGCCTGCGCTAACAACGCAATAATGTGCCGTGCACCTTTATCCATCGCTGTGCGCATATCCTCTGACAGATCGCACACTTCGGCAGACAGCTTAACGGTTAAACAGCCGCTGATAATCCCGTGCTGGCTAAATTGGTTCAGGGTTTCCTGATAGTAGGCCAGGATACGGTCGCGGTAATTCCCCGCCCCTGTAGCAAAATGCGTAGCCAGTCGCTGATGATAGGCCGCATAGTGGCGTTCCAGCATCGCGACGCCGAACGCTTCTTTAGAGCGAAAATAGTGATAAAACGAACCTTTAGGAACTTCAGCGGTTTTCAGTAGTTCGCTTAAGCCCATGCCGGTGAAGCCGCGCTGCATACACAGCAGTTCGCCGGTCGCCAGCAGATGTTCGCGTGTATCGTGTTCAGTGACTTTGTTCATGGGAAAAATTGTAATAGACCAGTCGGTCTAATGCAATAGCCCTTGCGAGAAATTCAGTTAACGTCTTCAATAGGTATATCAATCTCACTAAAGGAGGGGATGTGGCCGAACAGCTGGAGTTTTTCCCCGTCCAGAGCCCATGCCGTGGAATATGTCAGTCTGACGAACGCGGTTTTTGTCGTGGATGTTTTCGCAGTCGGGATGAGCGTTTTAATTGGCAGAAAATGAGCGATGCCCAAAAGCAGGAGGTACTGCGGCTTTGTCGCCAGCGCCTGATGCGTAAATTACGCGCAAACAAATCCAACCCGCCGGAAGAACCGCAACAACCTTCACTCTTTTAAAAGCGTAATTGCGTATACTCGATGCACATTCACTTATAAGGAAGCTGCTATGGTTCAGCGTATTACTATTGCGCCGCAAGGCCCGGAATTTTCGCGCTTTGTGATGGGGTACTGGCGCCTGATGGACTGGAATATGTCCGCACGTCAGCTAGTCAGCTTTATTGAGGAACATCTCGATCTGGGTGTCACGACTGTCGATCACGCGGATATTTATGGCGGATACCAGTGTGAGGCGGCGTTTGGCGAGGCGATGAAACTGGCACCGCACCTGCGTGAAAAAATGCAGATTGTGACCAAATGCGGTATTGCCACGACGGCGAAAGAGGAAAACGCGCTGGGTCATTACATCACTGACCGCGCCCATATTATTGCCAGTGCCGAACAGTCGCTGAAGCTGCTGGCAACCGATCATCTTGATCTGCTGTTGATCCACCGTCCCGATCCGTTAATGGATGCAGACGATGTGGCGGAAGCTTTCAAGACATTACATCATAGCGGTAAGGTGCGCCATTTTGGTGTCTCTAATTTCACCCCGGCACAGTTCTCATTGTTGCAATCGCGTCTACCGTTTACGCTGGCAACCAACCAGGTTGAGATCTCTCCGGTACATCAGCCGCTCCTGCTGGATGGTACTTTAGATCAACTGCAACAACTGCGTATCCGTCCAATGGCCTGGTCCTGCCTCGGCGGCGGTCGCTTGTTTAATGACGATGCGTTCCAGCCATTACGAAATGAACTTGCCGTGATAGCAGAAGAACTGAATGCACAGTCCATAGAACAAGTGGTGTATGCGTGGATCCTGCGTCTGCCGTCGCAGCCACTGCCGATTATTGGCTCGGGTAAAATCGAACGTGTGCGTGCTGCAATTGAATCAGAGTCATTGAACATGTCTCGCCAGCAGTGGTTCCGTATTCGTAAAGCGGCGCTCGGTTACGACGTGCCTTAATCACGTATTCAGCGTTCCGTCGTTCAAATTTGTGTCACTGGATTACACTTATCAGTCAGACACCTGGATGACGGAGGTTGTATGAAACGTTTGAGTTTAGCCATCATCACGTTATTGGCCTGTGCAGGTGCTCAGGCTGCCAGTGAGAAGGTGGTGATGAATCTGGTGACGTCGCAGGGCGTTGGCCAGGAGATTGGTACGGTCACTATTGCCGAATCCGCAAAAGGGCTGGAGTTTACGCCTGATCTTAAAGCACTGCCACCGGGTGAACATGGTTTTCATGTGCATGCTAACGGCAGTTGCCAACCCGCTATCAAAGAGGGTAAAGCCTCAGCAGCAGAATCGGCTGGCGGTCATTATGATCCGCATAAAACTGGCAAGCATGAAGGTCCGGAAGGCACAGGTCACATGGGTGACCTGCCATTGCTGGTGGTAAATAACGAAGGGAATGCGACAACGCCGGTTGTTGCGCCGCGGCTCAAAACGCTCGACGAGGTAAAAGGTAAGGCGCTGATGATCCATGTGGGTGGCGATAATATGTCCGATCAACCGAAACCACTTGGCGGCGGAGGTGCGCGCTACGCCTGTGGTGTTATCAAGTAATCAGCGACTCAGCGTGCCCGGTGGCGGCGCTTGCTCAAGTTGTGAAAGTGAGCAGTGTAGTCGCCAGATAAGGGCCGATAACTCCTGCGCTGCGGGCTGATGATGATGGGCCAGTGCATCACAGATGCGCTGGAGTTCGTTAAGCGTGGCATTCAGCGGACGTTGCTGCACGCCACGTTCACTCATCACATCGCGTAACAGTGATATACACACATCCCTGACGCGCGCCAACGGATCTGATCGTGCCTCCCAGACGCGAAGTTGCCATACCACGTGTGAGCAGTTCAGTAGCACCACTCCCCAGCGTAGTAACCAACGTCGCGCCAGTGCATCCTGGCTGTTGCTGAGCTGGCTGACATGATGATAGGTCAGTGACTCAAACTCATTTTCACTGAGTGACGGATGGCGGCTAAGTTGATCAACAAAGTTACGCCGTAACGCGCGAATATGACGGCGGCTCTTTCTCGCATCAGAACCTGGCCGCAGAATGGCAAAAGCCAGCCACGACAGAGCGACGCCCGTGATCTTCGCCGTATTGTCATTCAAAAAAACTGCAAAATCATAGACGGGAGGATTGGTCACCGCGATGAACGATCCCATAAATACGATCAGCTGTCCCCAAAGCCCCGCCAGTTTCGGCATCTGTAATTTTAACAACTGCATGGTGGCAAGCAGTGGGAAGAGAAACAGAATGAACTGCCAGAGATCGGTAATTTGTACCATCAGACCGAATTTCACCACAAAACTGAACAGCGACAGCAGGACCAGCGTGCGCATCAGCAAAGAGAGTGATTTGAAGGGGGCTGCTACGGCGGAATACAACACGCAGCTGATGGCGGCAAGTGTCAGAGCCCCGGAGCCTGATTCCCATTGTGCGCCAATGCTCCACGCGCCGATTGCCATCAGCGTAATGAAGGTACGCAATCCGCTCCAGAGAGCCTCCGCGTTATCGGTATGACGGGCAAGACCCGGCGTGCGCTCAATATTGATATTATCGACCGTAACCCCCTTTTCCAGTAAGCGCAGATAATGGCTGCTTTTCAGATAGATACGGCAAAAATAGCGCAGACGCTGCCAGAAGGCGACGTGCCGATAGTCATGCTGATCGACGGGGCACAGCGGGGCGATAATCCGCGCGACGGCGTAGCTGTCGGTATCGGGTTTTACCAATGCGTTCAGCAACTGCTCAATGACATTCCGGGTATTTGCCGGGGGATTGGGCCAGTTCAGTAGCATCCGCCGCAGACTGGAAATTACGCTGGTCAACCGCAACTGCTGGTGTAACAACGCATTGAGCAAGGTATTTTGACGGCGAAAACGGTAGTGGCTCCAGAACGCCTGAATACGTAGCAGATTCATGGTCAGGATTTGGCCGATCACCCCTTCATGGGCGGTGCGGATAGCATCTGTGGTTTCTGGCTGCCAGAGTAAACTGGCATGCTCCAGCAAACGTGCATGCATATTTTTCAATGCGGTCAGCAGCGTGGTGCCATCGGATGTACTGGGCAGGATCATCATCATCAAGCCGCCACACAGGATCCCGACAATGACTTCGCACACACGTGCCTGGGCGATATCCCACAGTTGCGTAACCTCTGTAATATGCACCATTGGAAACGCAATAATCGCTGCGGTATAGCCTGCCAGTTGAAAAGCGTAGGCCACGTTGTTGGTGAAATGCGCGCACGCCCAGGTACAAAAACCGATCCAGACTGACATGCTCAACAGAAACAGCCACGGTTCATTGAGTGTATGGCCGGCTATAATCAATGCGGCCGTTGCACCAAGTAAACTGCCCGCGATACGCCCCAGACTTTTGCTGATCACGCCACCAACGGTTGGAAAACTGACTACCGCTGCTGATGTCATCGCCCAGTAGGGTTCGTCCAGATTGAGGTAATAGGCGAAGGTTAGCGCCAGACACATCGCAATAGTATTACGCAGCGCGTAACGCCATTGTCCGCTCGTGGCTTTAAACCACGGCAGACTGGCTGGTGTCAGGCGGGGCAGTTTCATTTTTGCTGACCGATGGACACGCTACAGGTTGTCCCCGAAACCAGCGTAACATCGTGCGGAAGGGTATCAAATTCGATACGAACAGGAACCCGCTGCGCCAGACGGACCCACGGAACGTTTGGTTTGATGTCAGGAACCAGACCGGAATTGCTTTCCACGCTCTGATCATAAATAGCGCGACCAATGCTGGAAACGTGACCCTGTAACTTAATGTTGCCGCTGTAGAGAGTGATTAGAGCAGGTGCCCCGTCTTGAATATGGCGTAGCTTGGTTTCTTCGAAATAGCCCATGACATAAAAAGAATGACTGTCGACCAGAGCAAACAGCGGTTTACCCGTTGAGGCGTAGTCTCCGGTACGGGTTGATAGATTGGTGACCCAGCCTGTGACCGGGGCTTTGACTACCGTTTGCGCCAATTGCCACTGAGCATGGCGCAAGCTGGCCTGGGCTGCGGCAACGGTCGCCTGCATGGCTTTTACATTGAGCAGTGCACTGTCCAAATCTTCTGCCGAGATGAAATTTTGCGACAAATTGCGGCGACGTCTGGCTTCATTATCGGCTTTGGTCAGATCGGACTGCGCTTTGGCCAGTTGAGCCTGTGCATTCAGCTCAGCTATTTGGAAAGGGGTCTTGTCGATAACAAAAAGAATATCGTCTTTGTTAACCAGTTGATTATCTTTAATGTTGAGTTCACTAATGCTGCCAGAGATTTGCGGTGTGATGCTGACCTGTTCAGCGCGGACTTTTCCGTCACGCGTCCATGGAGATTGCATATAGTAATTCCACATCCACCACCCGGCGAGGACGGCGATGACAGCGACTATAATAGTGGAGAAGTATTTAATGGTTTTAAGCGACATAATCACCACGCAATCAACATGACAAAGGCCAGACACACGCAAAGCGTAAAGAGGGACAGATCCATTAACAGGGGATGCCAGATTTCGCCAGAATAGATCCAGTCGCGTAGCAGGCGATGAACAACTAGCCAGAGGATAAATCCTGCAACAAACGCCTTGAAAATAGGGGGGAAGTAGACAGATGCTCCGATCATTAAATCTTGTAGGGGCAATCCTGTTGCATTAAACATAAACTTCACGGGCAAAATCCTTGGCGAAAAGAGCGTTGCTATAGGTTTAGCAAAAAAAGGGACAATGTGTCTCTGTAACGCATAATGTCTGAAAAAATGTCATCCGGTAAGCAAATTTGGCAATACATTTGTTTTGGGAATACAAATGCTGCACACTATTCTAAAATCAGCACAATAACTTAGCAAGCTAATTATAAGGAGATGAAATTGGAATCGCCATTAGGTTCTGATCTGGCACGGTTGGTGCGCATTTGGCGTGCTCTGATTGACCATCGCCTGAAACCTCTGGAGTTGACGCAGACGCATTGGGTTACGCTGCACAACATTCATCAGTTGCCACCGGATCAATCACAGATTCAACTGGCTAAAGCGATTGGTATTGAGCAGCCTTCATTGGTGCGTACACTCGACCAGTTAGAAGAAAAGGGACTCATTTCACGACAGACTTGCGCCAGCGATCGTCGGGCAAAGAGAATTAAATTAACGGAGAAGGCCGAACCGCTGATTGCTGATATGGAAGCGGTTATCAATAAAACGCGCGGCGAAATTCTGGAAGGGATTTCCGCTGAGGAAATTGATCTGCTGATAAAACTGGTCGCCAGACTGGAACACAATATCATTGAACTGCAGTCGCAGGGCTAAAGCGATCAAAACGACGTGTGGCCAGAGGCTGACCACACGTGAATTCGATTAACGTGGAGACACGGTAACCTGGCTACCATTGTTAGCCATAACAACGCGCTGACCCGCAGAGAATTTGGTCGCACCCTGCTTCTGAACCACCATAATGGTATTACCGTCATCCTTACGAATTTCCAGTTCTACGCCCTGGGTTTTATTCATCGCGCCTTGTACGCCCTGGCCTGCTACGCCACCAGCAACCGCACCTGCAGCTGTCGCTAATGAACGACCGGTACCGCCGCCTACGGTGTTACCGAGGAACCCACCCAGCACAGCACCACCAATAGCGCCAATCACGTTTGCGTCGTCACCACCCTGGATTTGCACCGGACGAACATGAACAATCGTACCGTAGGTAACGTTCTGAACTTGTTTCGCTTCGGATGCGGTATACACGTCACCGGAAAGGCTATCATTGTTAACGCAGCCCGCTAAAGATACGCCCATTAATGAAACAATCAGCACACGTTTAATCATTTACAAATCTCCTTTGTCACCACGAAACGCTAATAAAGCACTCCTCATGGCTAAATTATATGGCATTTGTGAGTCTAAGGTCACATGTTCTACTGGAACAATATGAAAATCTTAACCGAAATCGGGTTAACCGAGTATAAACGAATCATTCATCACGGTGATGGAATTTAGCGGTTACTGGAAAGATTAACCTGCAAAAATCATCAAGGAAGCATGGAATTAGTCGACACTTTATGGTGGAGTGTCAAGGCTAATTTGCTTAAAAGGATGACGTATGAAATCGGGCCGTTTTATCGGAGTGATGTCTGGAACCAGCCTTGATGGTGTGGATGTTGTGCTGGCGGCGATAGATGAAACGATGGTTGCGCAGCAGGCAAGTCTGACATGGCCCATCCCCGTTCATGTAAAACAGGCCATTCTGGATATTTGTCAGGGGCAGCAACTGACGCTTTCCCAATACGGTCAACTGGACACGCAGTTGGGGCGTTTGTTCGCTGATGCGGTGAACGCGTTGCTGCAGCAGGAAAAATTAAAACCGCAGGATATTGTCGCGATCGGCTGTCATGGGCAAACCGTGTGGCATGAACCGACAGGAATTGCGCCACACACGTTACAAATTGGTGATAACAACCAGATTGTAGCGCGTACCGGGGTAACGGTGGTCGGTGATTTTCGTCGGCGCGATATCGCGTTAGGTGGACAGGGGGCACCGCTGGTTCCAGCTTTTCATCAGGCGTTGCTGGCGCATCCAACGGAATGCCGGATGGTGTTAAATATTGGTGGTATTGCCAATCTGTCACTGCTCATTCCAAAACAACCGGTTCGGGGGTATGACACCGGCCCGGGCAATATGCTGATGGATGCGTGGATTTGGCGGCAATGTGGCCAACCTTATGATAAAGATGCACAGTGGGCCTGCTCGGGTACAGTGATCCTGCCACTGTTGCAAACGATGCTTAACGATCCGTATTTCTCTGCACCAGCGCCAAAGAGTACGGGGCGCGAATATTTCAATTATGGCTGGATTGAACGCCATCTGGCGCAGTTTCCGGGAATTCGCCCACGAGACGTACAGGCGACTTTGGCTGAACTGACGGCCGTGACGATTTCCGAGCAGGTCCTGTTGAGCGGTGGGTGTGAACGGTTGATGGTATGTGGCGGCGGTAGTCGCAATCCACTTCTTATGATGCGTCTGGCGGCGCTGCTGCCAGGGACGGAAGTGACCTCCACCGATGAAGCCGGGATCAGTGGTGATGATATGGAAGCGTTGGCCTTTGCCTGGCTGGCGTGGCGTACACTCGCGGGACTGCCGGGCAACCTGCCTTCGGTGACCGGCGCATCTGAGCCCAGCGTTTTAGGGGCTATTTTCCCCGCCAATCCACGAACTCAGAGTTAACTGAAATTATTTCAGGCGCTATACCGATAAACTAGGGATGTTAGGGAGGGTGTTTTTGCCCTCCGGGACCAGGAAAGTCTTCAGGAAATGGCTATGAAAAAATTGTTATTAGTGTGTCTGCCCGTATTGCTTACCGGTTGTAGTGTGTACAACCAATTTGTCGAGCGCATGCAAACGGATACGCTCGAATACCGCTGTGATGAAAAACCGCTTACCGTAAAATTGAACAATACCCGACAGGTGGCGAGCTTTGTTTATGATAATCAACTATTGAATCTCAAACAGGGTGTGTCGGCATCAGGTGCACGCTATACCGATGGTATCTACGTCTTCTGGTCTAAAGGCGACGAGGCAACGGTCTATAAACGAGACAGAATTGTGCTAAATAACTGTCAGTTACAGAACCCGAAGCGTTGAGATTTTCACCTGGGCGGCGCACAATAGCGTCACCCACTGACAATCCGTAGCCAACATCATGTCTGATAACGACGAATTGCAGCAAATCGCGCATCTGCGCCGTGAATACACGAAAGGTGGTCTTCGCCGCCGCGATCTTCCCGCCGAACCCCTTGCGCTGTTTGAGCGCTGGCTGGGGCAAGCCTGTGATGCCAAACTGGCAGACCCTACCGCTATGGTCGTCGCAACAGTCGATGAACACGGTCAGCCGTATCAGCGAATCGTGTTGCTCAAACATTATGATGACAAAGGGCTGGTGTTTTATACCAACATGGGCAGCCGTAAGGCGCACCAGATCGAGAACAACCCACGCATTAGCCTCTTGTTCCCCTGGCATACGCTGGAACGGCAGGTGATGGTCATCGGCAAGGCCGAACGCTTGTCCACTCTTGAGGTGGTAAAATATTTCCACAGTCGCCCGCGCGATAGCCAGATTGGCGCCTGGGTTTCTAAGCAGTCCAGTCGGATCTCCGCACGCGGAATTCTGGAAAGTAAGTTTCTTGAGCTGAAGCAGAAGTTTCAGCAAGGGGAAGTTCCGTTGCCGAGTTTCTGGGGCGGCTTTCGCGTGAGCATTGAACAAATGGAGTTCTGGCAGGGTGGTGAAAACCGTCTGCACGACCGTTTTTTATACCAACGTGAAGATGACGCGTGGAAAATTGACCGTCTGGCCCCCTAAAGATGCAAAATTCTTGTTTTAAGCGCTGGTGCTGATGAATCCGGCGCTTTATTCTATGTCTCTTTCGCATCAGGCGAAAAGTCGTGTACCGGCAAAGGTGCAGTCGTTTTATACATGGAGATTTTGATGGCAAGCAGTAACTTGATTAAACAATTGCAAGAGCGGGGGCTGGTGGCCCAGGTGACGGACGAGGAAGCGTTAGCAGAGCGACTGGCGCAAGGCCCGATCGCGCTCTATTGCGGCTTCGATCCTACCGCTGACAGCTTGCATTTGGGGCATCTGGTTCCATTGTTATGCCTGAAACGCTTCCAGCAGGCAGGCCATAAGCCTGTTGCGTTGGTGGGTGGTGCAACGGGTCTGATTGGCGATCCGAGCTTCAAAGCCGCCGAGCGTAAACTGAATACTGAAGATACCGTGCAGGAGTGGGTGGATAAAATCCGCAAACAGGTGGCACCGTTCCTCGATTTCGACTGTGGCGACAACTCGGCGATTGCTGCGAACAACTACGACTGGTTTGGCGGTATGAACGTACTGACTTTCCTGCGTGATATCGGCAAACACTTCTCCGTAAACCAGATGATCAACAAAGAAGCGGTTAAGCAGCGTCTGAACCGTGACGATCAGGGGATCTCCTTTACCGAGTTTTCTTACAACCTGCTGCAAGGTTATGATTTTGCCTGCCTGAATAAACTGCATGGCGTGGCATTGCAAATTGGCGGTTCTGACCAGTGGGGTAACATTACCTCGGGTATCGATCTGACCCGCCGTCTGCATCAGAATCAGGTATTTGGCCTGACGGTTCCGCTGATCACTAAAGCTGACGGTACCAAATTCGGTAAAACGGAAGGTGGCGCAGTTTGGCTGGATCCGAAGAAAACCAGCCCATACAAGTTCTACCAGTTCTGGATCAACACAGCTGACGCGGACGTATATCGCTTCCTGAAATTCTTCACTTTCATGGACATTGAAGAGATCAATGCGCTGGAAGAAGAAGATAAGAACAGCGGTAAAGCGCCGCGTGCCCAGTATGTTCTGGCTGAGCAGGTAACGCGTCTGGTTCACGGCGAAGAAGGTTTAGTGGCGGCGAAACGCATTACCGAAAGCCTGTTCAATGGTAACCTGAGCGACCTGAGCGAAGCGGACTTCGAACAGCTGGCACAGGATGGTGTACCGATGATTGAAATGGACAAGGGTGCCGACCTGATGCAGGCGCTGGTGGATTCTGAACTGCAGCCTTCTCGCGGTCAGGCGCGTAAGACCATTGCGTCTAATGCGGTCACCATTAATGGTGAGAAACAATCTGACCCGGAATATTTCTTCCAGGACAGTGATATTTTGTTCGGCCGCTACACCTTACTGCGCCGTGGCAAAAAGAACTACTGTCTGATTTGCTGGAAGTAAGTCAAAGTCAGCAGGGGCGTGGGAAACTACGCCCCTTTATTTTTTAGGGTTGTGGTAAGTAAAATGAAGAATATCCTCGCCATCCAGTCCCACGTTGTTTTTGGCCATGCCGGCAACAGTGCTGCCGAATTTCCGATGCGTCGTCTTGGCGCGAATGTCTGGCCGCTCAACACCGTTCAGTTTTCTAACCACACGCAGTACGGTAAATGGACCGGCTGTGTTATGCCACCCAGTCACCTGACTGAGATTGTTCAGGGCATTGCTGATATCGATAAACTTCAGACCTGCGATGCGGTGCTGAGTGGTTATCTGGGATCCGCTGAGCAGGGCGAGCATATTCTGGGTATTGTGCGCAAAGTGAAAGCGGCAAATCCCCAGGCGAAATTCTTTTGCGATCCAGTGATGGGTCATCCTGAAAAAGGGTGCATCGTGGCACCTGGCGTTGCGGAATTTCATGTTCGTCACGCACTTCCGGCCAGCGACATTATCGCGCCAAATCTGATTGAACTCGAAATTCTGTGCGAGCATGCGGTTAACAATGTTGATGAGGCGGTGCTGGCTGCCCGTGAACTGATTGCGCAGGGGCCGGAAATTGTGCTGGTTAAGCATCTTGCCCGTGCAGGCATGAGCGCAGATCGCTTTGAGATGCTGTTGGTCACCGCTGATCAGGCGTGGCATATCAGCCGTCCGCTTGTTGATTTTGGCTCACGCCAACCGGTTGGCGTTGGTGATGTCACCAGTGGCTTGCTGTTGGTTAAACTGTTGCAGGGGGCTTCATTGCAGCAGGCGCTGGAACATGTGACTGCGGCGGTGTACGAAATTATGATCGCCACCAAAGAGATGCAGGAGTATGAGCTGCAGGTGGTTGCCGCTCAGGATCGTATCGCGAAACCGGAACACTACTTTAGCGCTACTCAGCTGTAATCAATGTGCAATGGCGCTCACGCTTATCGGGCCTGGGTTTGGCTGTAGGCCGGGTAAGCGCAAGCGCTACCCGGCAACAACAATTAATTTAATCCTTCCGCTTTAAGCGCTGCGGCAACCGCCGGGCGTTCAGCCATCCGCGCCATATACGCCTCGATATGGCTTAATCCTGCCATATTCAACTTAACCGCATACGCCCAACGCAGTACGGTAAACAGATAGGCATCAGCAATGCTGAAGCGTGCGCCGCAAATCCACGGGTTGTCTTTCAGCGATTCGTTCACATACTGCATTTTTTTCTCAAGCAATGCGCGTACGGTTGGTTTGTACTCCTCTGGCGTGTCCGGGCGGAACAGTGGGGTAAAACCTTTATGTAGCTCTGTAGCAATATAGTTAAGCCATTCGATAGTTTTGTAGCGGGAGAGACTGCTGGTAGGGGCCAGGAGATGACGGTCTGGAACGGTATCTGCCAGATATTGCATGATGGCGACGCCTTCGGTCAGTAGTGTACCATCATCCAGCAACAGTGCGGGAACTTGTCCTTTCGGGTTTACCGCGAAAAAATCGTCGCCGTTTTCCAGGCGTTTCTTCATCAGATCAACACCATCCAGAGTGAAATCTTTACCGCTCTCACGAAGTGTGATGTGGGAAGCGAGAGAACAAGCGCCCGGTTTGTAGAACAGTTTCATCGGTAACTCCTTTTGGCTGAGGTATACCGTATGGTAGTGCTACCTGGAGCAAAAAAAAAGCCGCTAACAACAGTTAGCGGCCTGAAATTAAGTTTCCCTGAGAATTACGCTGTTGCGGCCTTAGCGGCTTTCTCATCGGCTTCGTCGTCCTGAGTCATACGATTCAGTTTCGGTGCCGTCAGCAGCATCAGAACAGCGATAACCGCCGTTGCAACACCAATCTGCAGGAACACGCGCCCGTAGACTTCCAAAGACATCAGCGGATCGGTCACATTCTCCGGAACCGCCATCATGTTAGCCACGTAACCACCGATGATGTTTGCACCGGCAGTGGTCAGGAACCAGCTACCCATAATGAAGCCCATCAGACGCTGTGGAACCAACTGTGCCACCATCGCCAGGCCCAGACCAGAAATCATCAGTTCACCGATACTTTGCAGACCGTAGCAGATGATCAGCCAGTTAACAGAAACGATGCCCGCATCGGTCGCGAATTTAGCGCCCAGCGGCAGGATCAGGAACGCACCGGAACACAGCACCATACCAATCGCAAATTTGGTTGGCATCGGCAGCGTATCGCCCATCTTGTTATAGATAGCGGCGAGGATTGGGCTACCAATGATGATCCAGAACGGGTTCAGCGCCTGGTACTGTTCAGGTTCGAAAGCAATGCCAAGAATAGAGTGCTCAACGTTACGAATCGCAAAGAAGTTCAGTGAGGTCGGCATCTGGCTGTACAGCACGAAGAAGATAATCGCTTCCAGCATCAGAATGAAGGCGACGATCATTTTACGACGGGCAGCACCGTGCATGGTGAAGGCTTCTTTACCGAAGATAAATACGATACCGATAGCAATTACACCCAGAACCATACGTGCGATCTGCTGGTTGTGCAGCAGCCAGGTCGCAATCGCGATCAGCACCACAACGCCAACGATAGTCAGCAGCAGGTTACGGAAGTTGATCGGCTCAAAGTCAGGCTTGGAACCGTACTGTTTAACCCAGCGCTGGCAGAAGGCGAAGTTAACAACGGTGATCAGCATACCTACAACGCTCAGGGCGAACGCGGTGCTCCAACCATAACGCGCTGCCAGCCACGGTGTTGCCAGCATAGAGAAGAATGAGCCGATGTTGACGGACATGTAGTACATGGTGAATGCACCATCAAGACGCGGGTCATCTTTGGCATAGCAGGTAGAAAGCAGGGAAGATGGGTTCGCTTTAAACAGGCCGTTACCGACCGCGATGGCTGCCATACCCATATAAACGATACCCGCATCGTGACCAGACCATGCAACCAGCGCATAACCAATGGCCAGGACAACGGCACCCAGCATAATGACGCGTTTTGTACCCAGAACTTTATCACCTAACCAGCCACCAATGGCAACAAGGCCATACACCAGGGCGCTAAAGGAGGAGAAAAGGGTGATGGAATCCGCTTCTGACATACCCAGTTGCTTCACCAGGTAGACGGCCATAATCCCTTGCAGGCCGTAATAACCAAAACGTTCCCATAGCTCAATTGAGAAAATGAGATAGAACGCTTTTGGTTGTTTGAAGGCGTTTAAACTGACGCTTTCTGTTGGTTTATTGTTTGCAGTAGACACTTTTACCTCTTTTTTTACATCCCATATCAACGGGGGTGTTCTGGTACGTGATGAGTCAAGTTCATCCGTCCGATTGTTATAGTGGGAGGGGAAACGGCAAGTAATGTTCACTATCTTGACCATTCAGACAAGGGGTTTGTAATAATCTGTTACATATAACTCAGATGGTGAAATCGTCGGGGCTGAGAAATGTTATCCAGCGTTAAATTTCTTCATATGGAGAATGGCAGATTTTTACACTGTCAGGATGGGGTTAAAATGGGAATGTGGCGATATGTTCTGCTATTTTGGCTTGAAGGTAGTGATATGGTCCATTATCTGAAAAATAGCCAGTGTAATGTTTTGTATCGAAACGAACCTGTCAGGTCATCTGATTGTCATTTTAACTACAAAATAATAAATATTTTACATAATGTTATCAGGGTGATCTTGATCACGGATGGATAGAAATTTCTACTATTAAAAAAACGATTAACCTACTCAGGTGTTAGTTCACAAGAATATTACATCAGATATGCAGGAAGGTACGGCATCATTGTCGGGAAATTAACGATTGAGAAGTGCATAACTAATCGTTATGAAATAGGGGCCAGCGTTATGGCCCCATGTTGTCAGATATCGACTTTTTCTTTGAATTCGCAAAGATCTTCGATAATGCAGGAACCGCAACGTGGTTTTCTGGCTATGCAGGTGTAGCGACCATGAAGAATTAACCAGTGGTGGCAATCGACTTTAAATTCACTGGGGACGACTTTCAGCAGTTTCTCTTCGACCTGTTCGACGTTTTTACCTGGGGCAAATTGTGTCCGGTTACATACCCGGAAAATGTGGGTATCTACGGCAATCGTTGGCCAGCCGAAGGCGGTATTTAACACTACATTCGCCGTCTTGCGCCCAACGCCAGGCAGGGCTTCTAATGCGGCTCTGTCTTCCGGAACCTCGCCATTGTGCTTTTCCAGTAAAATGCGGCAGGTTTTAATCACGTTCTCCGCTTTGCTGTTAAACAAACCGATTGTCTTGATGTAGGACTTAACACCTTCAACGCCGAGTTCCAGCATCGCGGCAGGCGTATTAGCGACGGGGTAAAGCTTAGCTGTTGCTTTATTGACGCTGACATCGGTGGCCTGCGCGGAGAGCAAGACCGAAATCAGCAGTTCAAACGGTGATGTAAAATTAAGCTCGGTTGTCGGATGCGGATTGTTATCACGCAGGCGCGTCAGTATTTCCAGCCGTTTTGCTTTGTTCATTACACATTCCCTGTTTCACCCGCCGGGTCTGCTGCCATAGCGGCCTCGGCACGACGCTTCTTCATCTTTTCATCAATCAGATACTTAACAGCCAGCATCAGCCCCAGGCCAATGAATGCACCCGGCGGTAGCATGGCCAGCAGAAATGGTGTGTCAGTATGGAAGATCTCCACGCGCAGGACTTTGGCCCAATTGCCCAGCAGTCCGTCTGCGCCGTCGAACAATGTACCGTTACCTATGATTTCACGCAGCGATCCGAGAACAAACATGGCGCCGGTCGCCCCCATGCCAATAGAAAAACCATCGAGCGCGGATAAAGCAGGGCCCTTTTTAGCGGCGAAGGCTTCTGCGCGGCCAACAACAATACAGTTGGTCACAATTAAGGGGATAAAGATACCCAGAGACTGATACAGGCCAAAGGCGTAGGCATTGATAAGCATTTGTACCGCACTCACTACGGAGGCGATGATCATGACATAAATGGGAATACGGATTTCGGGCGGTGTCCAGCGGCGTAGCGCTGAAATTGTCAGGTTTGTCAGGGTCAACACCAGCGTAGTCGCAAGCCCCAGACCTAACGCATTGGTTGCAGTAGAGGTAACGGCCAGCAACGGGCACATCCCGAGTAACTGTACAAGGGCGGAGTTATTTTTCCAAAGCCCCTGAACAATGACGTCTTTAATTTCGCTCATGGTTATTCTCCACAGGCGCTAAGTTGAGGAAGTTGCGCAGGCAGCGTCTGCGCATATAAACCGGCGCGTTTTACTGCATTCACTACCGCACGCGGCGTGATGGTTGCGCCCGTAAACTGGTCAAAGTCGCCGCCGTCTTTTTTCACCGCCCAGTGAGGGTCGTTCTCTGCACTAATCGTTTTGCCGCTAAAATGGGTTATCCAGTCTGACAGACGTAACTCGATTTTATCACCGAGGCCTGGTGTTTCATGATGTTCTGTTACCCGCGTACCCAGCACAGTACCGTTGAAATCTACACCAACCAGAAGTTGAATTGCGCCGGAATAACCATCGGGGGCCGTAGCCTCCAGAATTGCCGCAACCGGACGATCGTCCTGGCGGGCAATATACACTCGGTGGCTGCCTTTGCCTAACGCTGGCGCATCGACCAGATAACAACTCTCAGGCAAGTTATTATTGTAGCGTTCGCCAGGCAGAACCTGATCGAACAGTGCTTTTTGCTGCAGCGCGGCCTGTTCATCAATAGTGGACTTGGTTAATTGATTGATTGCCGCGGTTAACCCCGTCGAGCCCGCAGCAAACAGCGCCAGTGTAATACCGTGTTTACGAATCGTTTTCAGCATAGGGAGTCCTTAGCGATGTCCGTACACGCGAGGGCGAGTGTAATAATCAATCAGCGGAACCGTGATATTTGCCAGCAATACGGCAAAAGCCACACCATCAGGATAACCGCCAAAACTACGAATCAGCCAGACCAACAGACCCGCAAGCGCGCCAAAAATCAGGCGACCACGGTTGGTAGTTGATGCCGTAACGGGATCGGTAAGAATAAAGAATGCACCCAGCATGGTGGCGCCGGAAAGCAGGTGCAACTGCGGTGATGCCAGAGAGTCTGGCGAGAAAATCCAGCCTAAAGTGGCGCAAACAGCGAGCGATAGCAGGAAGCTCACCGGGATGTGCCAACGAATCGCTTTCTGCCATAACAACACGATGCCGCCCGCCAGCCAGGCAAGGTTAACCCACTGCCAACCCGCGCCCGCGAGCATGCCGCTGTAAATCGGATACTGCATCACCTGTTCAACGGTACGCCCTGCATGTAGTGACGTCTTAAAGGTATCGAGAGGCGTTGCCTGACTGATGCCGTCGATCCCTATACGGAGCGTGTTCATATCGCTGCCGCCAGCGGTATGTCCGGTAAAGATAACGTTTAAAGCATCAAAAAAGCCGGGCACCGTAGCGGCAATTTCATGCGGTGGCAGCCAGCTTGTCATCTGCACCGGGAATGAGATCAACAGCACGACATAACCAATCATTGCCGGATTAAATGGATTCTGCCCAAGACCGCCATACAGCTGCTTGGCAATGATAACGGCGAAGACGGTACCCAGGATCACCATCCACCACGGAGCCAGGGGAGGAATACTGACGGCAAGCAGCAACCCTGTAAGCAGGGCGGAGTTGTCTTTCAGGATCGCGGCAACGGGCTGTTTACGTAGTTTAAGCACGCCCGCTTCGGCGGCGATGGCACTGACCGATGCCAGCACTATCTGGAACAATGTACCCCAGCCGAAGAACCACCATTGAGCGGCAATTCCTGGTAATGCAGCAATCAGAACCAGCATCATGATACGCGATGTCTGACGCTGGTTATGGGTATAAGGGGAGCTAGCTATTCTGAATACCATTTATTCCTCGTTTACAACCTGCTGCTGTGCGGCTTTCTTTGCCTGAGCGCGAGCAATAGCGGCCGCAACGGCGGCTTTACGTGGATCAATCGGCTCGGCTGTTTCCGTTACTGCCTGCTGCTCAAGCTTGCGGGCTTTGGCACGGGCAATTGCGGCTTCGACGGCAGCTTTGCGCGGGTCAATCGGTTCGGTTGTTTCCGTGGCTGCCTGCTGCTCAAGCTTGCGGGCTTTGGCACGGGCAATTGCGGCTTCGACGGCGGCTTTGCGCGGATCAACCGGTTCGGTTGTTTCCGTAGCTGCCTGCTGCTCAAGCTTGCGGGCTTTGGCTCGGGCAATTGCGGCTTCGACGGCAGCCTTGCGCGGATCCGCACCCGCTCTGCTGTCCTCATCTTTTGACGGATTGTCAGTGCGTGCGGCGCGAGCCTGCGCTTTTCGCGCTTCACGTGCGGCAATCACTGCGCTGTTATCAGGTTTTTCACCTGCCTGAATGACAACCGGCTGCATAGCCTGGGCCTGTTTCTCTTTCACGCGAGCCAGTGCAGCAGCGATGGCATCATGATCTTTGGGCGCCGGTTGTACAGCTGCGTTTTTATGCCGCTCAAGACGCGCTGCTTTTTCACGTTCAAGGCGCGCCTGTCGGGCTTCAAATCGCGCTTTTGCTTCAGCCGCTCGTTTTTCTTCCTGACTAATGGCGTAAATCTCGGCTTTTTCCTGACGGAAATACTGCACCAGGGGAATGTTGCTTGGACATACCCAGGCGCAGGCACCGCATTCAATGCAGTCAGCAATGTTGTGGGTTGTCGCTTTATCATGCTGCTGGCCTTTACTGAACCAGTAAAGTTGCTGCGGCAGAAGATCGGCAGGGCAGGCATCGGCGCAGGCGCTACAGCGAATACAGCCTTTTTCTTCCTGCGGTTCACCCATTTCACTGGCAGAAGGCGCAAGCAGGCAGTTGCTGATCTTCACGATGGGAACATCCAGCCAGGGCAGGGTAAAGCCCATCAGCGGACCGCCCATGATCACCATCTGGTCAGCAGAAGGACAGAAACCTGCATCATTGAGCAGGTGACGAACAGGCGTGCCCAATCGCGCCCAAACGTTGCCCGGGCGGCTGACTGCTTCGCCCGTTAGCGTGACCACACGCTCGGTGATTGGCTCGCCGTCAATAACGGCCCGCTTGACAGCATAGGCAGTCCCCACGTTTTGCATCAGCACCCCGATATCGGAGGAACGTCCACCGTGAGGAACCTGTTTCCCGGTCAGGATTTGCGTCAGTTGTTTGGCACCGCCTGACGGGTATTTAGTGGGAATGACTCGTAAGCTGATATCGTGAGAATCAGCCAACACTGCGCGCAGCATGGAGATAGCCTGCGGTTTGTTATCTTCAATACCCAGCAGGACTTCGCGCGGTTGAAGAATATGAGCAAGTATGCGGATACCTTCGACCACCTGGGCCGCGCAATCTTGCATTAAGCGGTCATCGGCGGTGATGTAGGGTTCACATTCAGCGGCGTTGATGATCAGTGTTTCAATTTTATCACCGCCACCCTGCAATTTGACGCCGGTTGGAAAACCTGCGCCGCCGAGTCCGGCAACACCGAATTGGTGAATACGGGCTATGAGCTCTTCGCGGCTGCGGGCACGATAATTTGCCCAGCCGTCACGCTCAATCCAGCGATCTTCGCCGTCCGCATCAATGATGACGCTAAGTTCAGCTAAAGCCGAAGGATGCGCGGTAGAGTGCGGGGCAATGGCAACAACGGTGCCGGAGGTCGGGGCGTGTACGGGCAACATTCTACCGCGCCCACGGGTTAGCGCCTGACCACGCAGCACGGTGTCGCCCACATTGACACACAGTTCACCTTCAGCGCCAATATGCTGCTTCAACGGAATAATAAAGCGCGGAGCCAGCGGAACCTGCCGCAGCGGTGTCCCGTTAGACTGGGTTTTCATTTCAGGTGGGTGAATGCCGCCATCAAAGTCCCAGATTTTATTTTTTCTGAATGCGGAGAATAACTTAAGCATGTTGTTCCACAGGAATGATGCGCACAGGAATAGTGTTTAAATCCCACTTCCAGCTGTCAGGTGTCTCGGCGACCGGGCGTAATTCGATACATTGGGTCGGGCACGGATCAACGCACAAATTGCATCCGGTGCACAGATCGCTCATCACCGTGTGCATGGCACGCGTAGCGCCCACGATGGCATCGACCGGGCAGGCCTGAATGCATTTTGTGCAGCCGATACAGTTATTTTCATCAATCACCGCCAGCATACGAACGGGGGTAGCGTCCTGCTCATCACCATCAATAGGTTGCGGATCGACGTTCAACAGGGTCGCAATTTTTAGCATCACCGCTTCGCCACCAGGGGCGCATCGGTTGATTTTTTCGCCCTGACAGCCAATAGCTTCAGCATAAGGACGGCAGCCCGGATAACCGCACTGCCCACACTGGCTTTGCGGGAGAATTTCATCAATTTTCTCCACGACTGGATCATCCTCGACGGCAAATCGACGAGAGGCATAACCCAAAATAGCGCCGAACGCCAGACCCAGCAGACTCACTGCGGCAACGGCAATCCAGATAGCATTCATTACAACTTCACCAAACCACTAAAGCCCATAAAGGCCAAAGACATTAAACCAGCGGTAATCAGCGCAATCGCATTACCGCGGAAGGGGGCAGGAACGTCTGCCACGGCGAGGCGTTCGCGAATTGCGGCGAACAGAACCATCACCAGTGAGAAGCCGACGGCGGCGGAAAAACCGTACAGCGCCGACTGTAAAAAATTATGCCCGAGGTTGATGTTCAGCAACGCTACACCTAATACCGCGCAGTTAGTGGTGATCAGCGGTAAGAAGATCCCCAGTAGGCGATACAGCGCAGGGCTGGTTTTGCGTACAACCATCTCGGTAAATTGTACCACCACGGCGATGACCAGAATGAAGGCCAGCGTGCGCAGGTAGATGAGATCGAGCGGGATGAGGATCCAGGTGTCAATCAGCCATGCGCAAATGGATGCCAGCGTCATTACAAAGGTCGTGGCGAGGCCCATACCCATTGCGGTTTCCAGTTTTTTGGAAACGCCCATAAAGGGGCATAAGCCCAGAAACTTGACCAGTACAAAGTTATTGACCAGTACAGTTCCGACAAACAGCAGCAGGTAATCAGTCATTTTTCGGCCTGAAATAAAAAAGCCGCCTATTATCTGACAATCTACAACAGGCGACAACAGGTTAACTGTAGGGTTATTACGGGTTCACAAACGTCGTCTTAACGCGTTGCGAGCGTTTGAAATAGGGTACCAGCAGCGCAGCCGCTAACAAAGGGAACAGCAGTTGACGCACGGCAAACGCATCCGGAACAGGTGAGAATGCAAACGCTTTAATTGCCAGTAACACCGAGATCAGCAGCCATATAATATAGTGTTTTGGCACACAGACTCTGCGTTTGAAAAACGCGATGGTCAGCCACAGCGTGTAGTACCACATGGCGATAGCGGTAATAAAGGAGACGCCCCATAGCAGCAAATTCGTCGTACTTTGCTCGCTCAGCGTGTGGAATGTCTGCGGTGTGGACAACGCAGTGACATACAGCAGTAACGCCAGCGAAGCACTTAACAACGCGACTAACAGCCAGGCCAATGGCCCAAGTAGCCAGCCTCCGATACGTTGTGCCGGTGTTGTAGTCATTTCATCTCCAGGTTTACGCGCGCGAACAGACATGCCGTTCATTTTGGGGCAATTATTATAAAGCTTTTAACGCCAGGCGCTACTGTCTTGTTTATTGCACGTAATGCCAGACGGATTTGGGTACCTGGCCAACATCGAACAGGCGGCCTCCCGAAATGAGCTCGGCACGGCGGTGGTCTGCAGCGCGATACATATTGATAATGTCGCTATCGTCAGTAAGTGTGTAGTTAAGATGATCGAACAATTTTTCCAGACTTTCTAGCGAACTGATTTTGCGGAATTTTAATAAGTAATCCTGAACAGTCATAAAAGGCAATCCATATTAATAAAATAATACTAACGGAGTAGTAAATATTAAAAAACAACCAACGTTGTACAGGTAAACGCGAATTTGCGCGCAAATGTAAGAAGAGTTTTCAACCCTGTGGGAATCCAGGCGCTATTTACGCCTGCGGAAAGGGTAACGCGCTTCACGATCGCAGGCAATACGCGCTGGAGCGGGATGCGGCATAATTCGCTTTTTTTTTGACAAAAAATGATCTTTTACAGCCCTACCCAGCAACCATCGCGGAGTTAACTGCCAGGCTATAACGGGCTGCGTATATTTATTTTTTCTGTACTGCAGCGACGGGTTCCGGTGGTTGGTAGTTGTCAATATGATTGGCAACACCCAACAGGATCACGGAGACCACGAGAACAATCCAACCTGTTAACTCAATAAGACGATTCATTACTGACGACATTTGCTTTGATTTATCCATAAACACAGGTAGCAAATGTTACTTATCAATAAATGATACAGCAAGAGCATTGGGAACGATTTCGATGACTTTTTCGCGGCAAGTTAACTCTAAGTGGCATATGTTTGACTTAAGTTAAGCAACAACCTTTGTAGCGCAAAGGTTATTAAACTATTGTGGCGCTACTATCTATGGTGTGAAATAGGCCAGATCTGAATTGAGAGGCAAAAACATGAGTGACAACATCCGCGTTGGGCTAATCGGTTACGGTTATGCCAGTAAAACTTTCCATGCCCCCCTGATCGTGGGCACTCCGGGTCTGGAACTGGTTGCGGTGTCCAGTAGTGATGAAACAAAAGTGAAGGCGGACTGGCCTTCGGTGGCGGTTGTTACTGAGCCTAAACACCTGTTTAACGATCCGAGTATCGACCTGATTGTGATCCCTACACCCAATGATACACACTTCCCGCTGGCGAAAGCGGCGCTGGAAGCAGGTAAGCATGTGGTTGTTGATAAGCCTTTCACTGTGACACTGTCACAAGCACGCGAGCTGGATGCGCTGGCCAGAAGCGTAGGGCGCCTGCTTTCTGTCTTCCATAACCGTCGCTGGGACAGCGATTTTCTGACGCTGAAAGCCTTGCTGGCTGATGGCGCGTTGGGTGAGGTGGCTTATTTTGAATCTCATTTCGATCGCTTCCGCCCGCAGGTCCGTGACCGCTGGCGTGAACAGGGTGGCCCGGGGAGTGGTATCTGGTATGACTTAGCGCCGCATCTTTTAGATCAGGCAATTAACCTGTTTGGCTTGCCGGTGAGTCTGACGGTCGATCTGGCACAGCTCCGTCCAGGGGCGCAGTCGACAGATTACTTCCATGCCATCCTGACGTATCCGCAGCGTCGGGTGATTCTGCACGGAACGATGCTGGCAGCGGCTGAGTCTGCTCGTTATATCGTTCACGGATCGCGTGGCAGCTATGTGAAATATGGTCTGGACCCACAAGAGGAACGTCTTAAAAATGGTGAGCGGCTGCCACAGGAAGACTGGGGTTATGACATGCGTGATGGTGTACTGACACGCATGGAAGGTGATGAGCAGGTGGAAGAAACCTGGTTAACCGTGCCAGGTAATTATCCGGCTTACTATGCGGGAATCCGTGATGCGCTGAATGGTAACGGCGAGAACCCGGTTCCAGCCAGACAAGCCATTCAAATCATGGAACTGATTGAGTTGGGCATTGAATCGGCGAAACACCGATCGACGCTGTGCCTTGCCTGATAATGCCAATGTCGGATGTCGAGGCATCTTATCTGGCCTACAATGCAATGTAGGCCAGATAAGCGTTAGCGCCATCCGGCAATAAAGCCATTACGCTGCAGCGACTTTCTCACGCAGTGCTTGTTTCTCTTCATTGCTCAGGAACGCCATTTCCAGGCCATTGATTTGCGCCTGGCGAATCTGTTCACGCGTCAATCCTGCAGCCGGAGCGGCTACGGTGTATTCGTGAATAATATCCACACCCTGAACCGCCGGGTCGTCCGTATTCAGACTGGCCAGTACACCGTGTTCAAGGAATGTTTTCAGCGGATGCGTCGTCAGTGAGGCGACGGTACTGGTTTGAATATTCGATGTCAGGCAGGATTCAATGCCGATGCGCTGCTCGGCGAGAAAATCCATCAGGGCGCGATCTTCGACGGCTTTTACGCCGTGGCCAATACGTTCTGCTCCCAGTTCTCTGATAGCTTGCCAGATGCTTTCCGGGCCTGCCGCTTCACCTGCATGAACCGTGATATGCCAGCCAGCGTCGCGTGCACGGTTGAAATGGGACAGGAACAAACTGCCCGGGAAACCGAGTTCATCGCCGGCCAAATCCAGTGCGGTGATGTGATCACGATGCGCTAACAGTGCATCCAGTTCCTGCAAACAGGCAGCTTCGCCGAAAGTACGGCTCATAATTCCAATTAAGCGAGCTTCAACGCCGAACGTTTTACAGCCTTCGCGTACGCCTGCAATAACAGCTTCAACCACACCTGCAACGGGGAGTTGATGGGCCATCGCCATATAGCCTGGGGAAAAACGTAGTTCAACGTAATGCAGACCATTACGTGCGGCATCCTCAATATTCTCAAATGCGACGCGGCGACAGGCATCCAGCGAGGCCAGCACTTTGACACCCCAGTCAAGCTTTGACAAAAAACTGACCAAATCAGGCTCAGTTGACGTTACCTGCACGTGAGGGATCAGCATTTCAAGTGTTTGAGCAGGAAGCGTTAAATTAAACTGACGACCAAGATCCAGGATCGTTTGGGCACGGATGTTCCCATCAAGGTGGCGATGGACGTCGGTTAAAGGAAGGGAAGTATCAATCATGGTCGCACTCATGTTTTTAGGTAAAGTGCGCAGTATTATAAGAATAAATCGGGATAAAAATCTATGTTGCGCAATGATTAATTTCATTGCGCAACTTTAGTTAGCGAAGAGAGCGCAGGGCGTTAATTAATCCCTGAACACCTTTCTCAAGTTTTGAGCGGGGGCATCCGGTATTCAGGCGTACAAAACCGCACCCTTCCTCTCCGTAGGTCGAACCTGGCATGATCGCCACTTTTTGCTGGTGGATAAGCGCATTTTGTAACGCCTGGTCATCAACCCTGAGCGGACGTAAATCTATCCAGGCCAGATAGGTGGATTGCGGGATCTGCCAGTTAAGTTCAGGGAACGCGGTATTAAGTTCATCAGCAACATAATGCAGGTTGCCGACAAGATAATCCCGTAAGGCATCCAACCAGCGCTCACCTTGCTGATAGGCGGCAATATGTGCGGTGAGTGCCAGCACCGCAGGGGAAGACAATCCATCGCGTCCCTTTAGCGCACTGAGATAATCGTTGCGACTATTGGCGTCTTCGATGATCCCATACGCTCCGGTTAATGCCGGGATATTGAAGCTCTTGGAGCCGGAGGTGAGTAGCGCCCAGTCGCCGCGTGCGACATTGATCCACGGGATATGCGGTTGCTCTCCCCAAACCATATCCATATGGATTTCATCGGAAATGACGTTGACACCATGTCGCTGGCATAAGTCAGCCATGGTTTCCAGTTCCTCGTGCGTCCACACTTTGCCCGTTGGATTTTGTGGGCTACACAGCAGAAGAATTTTACTCTCTGGCCGTGAGAGAGCTGCTTCCAGCTTTGCCATGTCGCAATACCAACCGTCGCTCCGCTTTTCCAGACCGACGGGGAGCACTGTGCGCTGGTTGCCCTCGATGGCCTTGTAGAATGCATCGTAAGCTGGCGTATGGACAACTACCGCGTCGCCAGCAGACGACCACTGGCGGATGAGTTCTGAGACCATATAGATAACTGAGGGGCCATATACCAGCGATTGAGGATCGATCCGGGTATTGTGACGAGTTAGAAACCAGTGGCTAATGGCCGCCAAAAACTCGTCATTTTTCCAGCGGCTGTATCCTAATACACCGTGTGACAGGCGCTGTGTCAGCGCCTCCAGAATGCAAGGGGCCGTAGCAAAATCCATATCAGAGATGGTGAACGGCAGCAGATCGGCAGTGCCAAAACGGTCGGCAACGTAATCCCACTGAGTACACCAGGTACCATGCCTGTCCACAACCTTTGAAAAATCAAACATGTCGTTGTCCTCACGCCTGTACGGTGTTCATCAGAACTGCGATTTCGTCTTTCACTGACTGGACCTGCGGGCCAATAACGACCTGAAGGTTATGCTGATTGAGCTGTACCACGCCAATGGCCCGGTTGTCTTTCAGTGCCTGGACATTTACGCGTGACATATCTTTGACCGACAAGCGCAAACGCGTAATGCAGTTATCCAGACTAACGATATTCTCCGCGCCACCCAATGCCGCCAGAATTGCCGGGACATTGTAGCCAGATTTACCGGGTGTGCCTGCCATCACTTTCTCGATATTGCTGGCAATTTCGACATCACGGCCCGGTGTCTTCAGATTAAAGCGGGTGATCGCGAAGCGGAAGATAACGTAGTACACCGCAAACCAGATGGCCGCGACAACAGGGACCAGATACCACTTGGTGGACAACCCGTGCAGGATGCCGAACACCACAAAGTCAATCAGGTTACCGTCGGTGTTCACTGAAGTGTAATGGGTATAATTGATATTTGCCGATGTACACTGTGAACAATCAGGTTACTGCAATGTTGAAAATTACAGCTCCCACTCAACTGTGTATGCCGGAAGGAAGCCAAAGACAAGATTGTAAATCCCTTTGAATTTCTCCGTTGTTACCAACACCCCACACAATCATCATCCCTCTTTTATCAAGGCATGATTTCCGTTGCCCCCTTTCACTCCTTCTGATATGATAATGAGTTATTATAAATATTTCCGTAAACTTTGTTCCGTAGTATTTCTCTCCTCGAAAACATCCCCAACGTCAGATGCAAGGCGGCTTTGCGCTATCGCAAATGCCATCGTTTTACCGTGGTTTTAGGTAGTAACTATGTAGGGGGTGTGATCTCTTTCTGAGTACAAAAAGGTTAATTTAACAATGATGCAACAATCACAAACCCTATTCGAATCGTCGGTTTTATCGGCAACAAGTTTTCGTACCGTCTACCATGAACACGGACGTTACAAAACAATTAATGGCAACTCCTTTGTTCATGATGGCCACGAATACCGTATTAACACCAGAATCGGTTCTGGTGTTCGGCATGACATACTTATGTCAACAATCAACGAACTGAAAGCAATCCAGAAGCGCTACAGTCGAGTGTTCCTTACCCGTTTTGATCTTCACCTCCCTGCGTTGACTTCTGTTGAAGCGGGTAACAAATACATACGCAAACTGTTCAAACGATTACGTGCCCGCCTGGAGTCTGGGAATAACGGCTTATCGAAACCTATCATCGATTTTGCTTACGGTTGGGTTTGCGAGCAGGAAAAGGCATTACAGCCACATTACCATTGCTGGATTGCGCTTCCACATCGTCTGGTAAGATGGTTTGGAACGCCAGAAAGAGGGATCGCTGGTATTATTACTGAGATCTGGATGAAACTGACAGGTGGTGAAGCAACGCTGGTAAACTTGTCTAAAGCTACGAAGGACTATCGCGATCACTACGTCATTCATCTTGACGATCCTTCATCACTCGAAGGTCCGATATTTTGGCTTTCTTACCTGGCAAAAGAACGCGGGAAGTCGCAAACAGGGAAGGGAACGCGCTTGTATTCAACATCAAAGTTGAGTCGTAAAGCACTGGATTCGTAAATATCGCACAGGAAGCCCGTAGTGCGTTTTTCTTTGTAAGTTATACGATTGCATTACCCATGTCATGAAAAGCGCTTAGAATCGCACTCAGGACATTTGAGGGCATGATCAATACATGATTAACTTGTTGCTTCGGTCATGTGTTTGATTACTGAATGATAATTGCTTTGCTTATAGAAGTATACATTACTTCAAAATTCCGAGCGAAGCGAGGGACACGAACGAAGTGAGTGTTAACAGCTAAACTACATAATTATATTATTATATTTTATATATAGAGAAAAATGTAGTTTTTGGGCTGGTTTTTAACCAAATGTAAACTATCCGTCTTCGCTTCGCTTGACGGAACTCGCTTCGCTCGTAATTCAGGGTATTACTTCAACATTTGAAGCGAAGGACACGAACGTAGTGAGTGTGTTATGAATTCACAACCCGCAGAATGTTTTGTTCAATGATCACTGTACGGTCAGAACCGAATAATAAAATGTATTAGCTCAGATTTGCACCGTTGGTAACATTTGTCACAAAGCCGGACCCAATTTGACATTCCGCTCCGAGTCAAGAGCGGACATTACTGACATCAAATTTTGTTAAGCTACAGTGAGGAGTTCAGCATGTATAATGCTTTTACTATTCCATATGGAACCCTAACATGAATCGTTTGACTGAGATTGGTTTTATCAAGGTGGGATTCTGGCAGATTATAGACGGTAGCCTGAAGTACCATCTCGATGACAGATTCACAGATGTTAAGAACAACCTCTATGCATTTGTTTGTGATGGTGAGGTAAAATACGTTGGTAAAACCACTCGTCTACTACGTAACAGGATGTACCATTATTCACGTCCAGGCCCTTCCCAATCTACGAATATAAAAAATAACGCTAACATCATTGAGATGCTATCTAATAATGTTGCCGTTGATATCTTAGTGCTTCCAGATTCGGGACTTATGCACTACGGGCAATTTCACTTAAATCTTGCTGCTGGTCTTGAGGATTCCATCATTAGTGCCATTAACCCTGAATGGAATGGAATTCAGAGGCCAGAACTGAAGAGTGAGGAAGTAATATCAACTGAAGCTGAAATCATCACACATAGCAGTATTAAACAATTCACTTTCAACATGACAGATACGTACTGGCGAAGAGGATTCTTTAATGTGCCGGTAGTAAGTTCTCAAAAGTTTGGTAAAGACGGTGAGAACATCAAGATTGTTCTTCATGATGGCATGTCTTCCATCACGGCAATGATTAACCGAACTGCCAATCAGTCTGGTTCACCCCGCATTATGGGGGGCGTTGAGCTTAGGCAATATTTTCAACTCAATTACACAATTGGTGATGTTGTACCTTTCGAGGTGCTCACACAAAATATGATGAAGCTAAAATGAAAGATTTTTTTCCTTCTTACAGTCGTATCAGCCTGAACGTTCCGCAGGTTGGCCTGCTCGCTGTCAATTAAATACGCAGATTTTATCAAAGTGGATCCGGTAGTAATAAACAACGAACGTCCTCTTCGCTCAGGACGGATGGTCAGATTCGAGTACGTTCTGTCTGCGCATTCATCCGGTCAGAATCGAATATAATTAGCTTACTAACTCCTTCTTGATTCGGTAAAAAGTGGCGCGACTGATATCTGCTGCTTTCATGATGTGGGCTGGTTTAACGTTCTGTGCCAGCATTTCCCGAACCACTTCACGGGCTTGCATATCTTTTTCTTTCCCCGTATACAAACCTGCCTGTTTTGCTTTTGCGATCCCTTGTGCCTGGCGTTTACGCCGGGTTTCATAATCTTGTCGTGCCATTGTCGCGAGGATATCGATCAGCATGGCATTAACTGCTCTCAAAATGCCGCTGGTTAGGTCACTACCAGACATTTCAACCATCTGCCAGCTTGTTGGCAAATCCATTGATACAATAACCAGCCCTTTACTGTTCAGCGTAGCTTTGAGTTCAGCCCATTCTTCATGTTGAAGACGACTGAGACGGTCAATCGCTTCAATAAGAAGCAGATCGCCAGGTTGTGCTTCTTCAAGAAGATGCATTAGTTCCACACGCTCCAGCTTCGCACCGCTGGCATTCTCAATGTATTCTCCGGCTACTTGCCAGTTTTTGCTTTGCGCAAATTCGCGCAGGCTAACTAATGCACGATCAGCATGTTGGCCTTCGGTAGATGCACGGCAGTAGATACGGACATTCATTATGTATTCTCTTTTAAGTATCAAATCAATACCCATATGATACATTACATTGTTTTGTAGTCAATAGGGTTGAATTTGATTGTATTGAGACTTCTTATCATGGTCTTTATCAGGTATACCTAAAAGAGATATTGTTCGGATGGTATTCAGATCTTGCTTGGGGTATACGATTTGGTCAGTTTCTGTAGCTGAAGCACTCCGGTTTCATTTCAGCAGGTCTTAATCAAATTCAGTGTGCCATACATGCGGCACGAAAAAGTCTGGCATCAATGTGACCAGTTCTATCACCCACCACAGTCACTACAGTGGCCACACAGTTGGGGACCCAAAGGATGTTGTTTACCATTTTGCAATGGTTGACAGCTACCCGAAAGCAACTCCTCTTCGAGAGCGCTCAATTCCTCAGTTAATCGGGTTTGCAATTTTAGTTTGTTGAACCCATCCACACTGGGCGTAAGTGTATAGTTGTGATAACTGTCAACTTTTCTTCTCTCTTCTGTTCAGAATAAATTAATGTTCAGGCGTTATGATAAATAGATGTTATCGCCACCATGGCGCGGTCTTTACAGGAATAAATCTCACCATTTTTATATTTTCACCACAGTACCTCAAAATTTCATATACCAAAACTGAACTTGGCCGGGTAGTATTGGCTGCTTAGTATTAACTGTAGATGCTGTTATTAGGAGTTTCAGGTGCAGGTAAACAAACTTACGGATGATATTGATATTAGTTCTCATGAGCGTTTCCTCGCGGCCCGTAAAAGCACATGGGTTAGTGTGCTTGTTAATTGTTTTCTGACATCCGGGCAAGTGATTACTGGCGTATTTTCCGGATCTCAGGGGCTTATTGCGGATGGTATCCATTCTCTGTCTGATTTAGTTTCAGACTTTGTGGTGCTTATTGCTAATCATAAAAGTAAAAAAAATCCCGATGATGACCATCACTACGGGCATCATCGTTATGAAAATGGTGCATCATTAATTCTGGGGACAATTTTATTCATTGTTGGCATCGGGATGTTATGGTCAGCAGCAAATAAAATGCAACAACCAGATGATATTCCTCAGGTACATATTGTTGCTCTGTGGGTGGCCTTAGCCGCACTGGTTATCAAAGAGCTTCTTTTTCGCTATATGCTGGCAGTAGCAACCCGAGTAAAATCCACTATGCTGGTTGCCAATGCCTGGCATGCCCGCTCTGATGCCGCCTCATCTTTGGTGGTGGCTATTGGTATTATTGGTAGTTTATCAGGGTTTAAATTGCTTGATCCGGTAGCTGCACTGGTTGTGGGACTGATTGTGACCAGAATGGGATATTCATTTATGTCAGATTCGCTTCATGACTTGATGGACAGGGCCGTGGATATTGAAACTGAAAATAGTATAAAAACAACATTATTGTCCACGCCTGGGGTCGAAGGCATCCATGACCTCAAGACCAGAAAAATGGGGGACCTTGTTGTGGTTGATGTTCATCTGGAAATTGATGGTGATTTATCAGTGAAAGTAGGACATGACATTGCTGTTTTGGCCAGGAAATCAGTTTTAGATAATCATCATGTTTTAAATGTTATGACACATGTTGACCCTTATTTTAAAGGTGATAATAGTCCTGGTTGCGGGGGCAAATAATCCTGAAAAATAATATGAATGCTGCTGTTTTTTGAGAGGATTGGGAAGGGATTATTTTTTTGCGCAATATTACCCCTTCTGACTGTGAAAACGAGAGTAAACAATATGGAGGCTATTATGAGAAAAATTATGCGTACTGTTGTGATAGGAGCCACCCTTCTTTTATCCCCCTGTGTAATGGCTGGTTCTGACGGTGTTGAACATGCCATGAAGATGATGAATAAAAGCTACCGCGCAGCACTTAAGGAGGAGGACGTTACATCCTTCAGGAAAGATATGCGGGAACTGAAAGCAACAGCAGAGTCCATCCTGAACAGCCCTGTAGAAGGGTATGACAGGGAAACGTATGTTGCAGGCATGTCACTTCTAATTGATGAGGTAACTGCCGTTGAAAGTACCGCTGAGAAGGAAGGTCTTGACGCCGGGAAAATTGCAGCACAGAAACTAGGCAGTCTGATGAGAAAATACCACAATAAACTAGGTGTTGACTGAGACCGGGAATTATTCGGTGAAGGTAGATATGCTGGAAAGATATCCCTGAACTGACATGATACACGTGCCTGTAATCAAGCAGATAGCTATGCACTGGTGAGGAAATTTCACAACGTTATCTTATCTGCAAAATACATATAAAAATGTTGGGGTAACAAACATGCATTATCAATGCTACATATTTTAGTTTGTTGCCTCAACATAAGTTAAGTACCTATTGGTGTTGCGCGGGGTGGATTCAGGGGGCCAAATTATATTTGGTGGTCACGCGTCAGTCTGTGTTTTGTTTGTTGGTCATGATGACCTGCTCCCCGTTGATTAACACACTGATGCCCGTAATGTCTTCATCATCGGTATGAGACCCTCATTAAGATGCTTTTTTCCGGCAAATAAATCATCAGTATCCTCTTCGAGGCTGGAACAGGGATTCTAAGCCATGTGCTTTGCCGTAAGAAGATCATTTCCGACGTCACCTAATGTGGCTTGGTGAATGGATTTTGTCATGGCTGCACTCTTCATCGGTCGTCGGATTAAGTGCCGTACGATCCACGTCGCTTTTGGAATTTCAAGCGTTCAGATATAAGCATTCTGTACAGCATTGCGTTGTTTCGTGGCTATCTGGCGACGATAAGAACCACTCAGGAACCTGAATTTACCTGTCGAGTACTGGGCCTTTGAACATGGTTTGGATATTACTGAGTGCATCTTGGTTTTGAGAAGTTAAGGTTATCATTAATAAAAAGGCATAATATTGAGTGGTCAACCAACCTTAAAAAAGTGGCTAAATTATGAACGAAAATTTACGTAATGCTCTTCCTCACAAAAACACACCATTTCTACGTGTGCTGCATATCATCGTAGCTGTATTGATTTTATTGCAGATTATTAATTCAAACCTTACCGAAAGCGATGCGCTTAGTGACTATACTCTCACTGGGTTCGTAACATGGTTCCATGTTATCACTGGGTTATCACTGATTGTCCTTGGGTTTGTCATGCTTGCATGGATGCTGACACAACGAGGATTTCGTTACTATTTTGCCTGGGTGGTCCTTGATTTTCGAGGTGTGGTTGAAGATATCAAAATGCTGATATCATTCCGTCTTCCTGAAGCTCATGCTGGTGGGATTGCTGCTCTGGTTCAGGGGCTTGGTGTACTTGCACTATTGGGCGTTGCATTATGTGGTGGATTCTGGTTTGCTCTCAATACTGCTCTTGGCACGTCACCTGTGCTGACAGAAACCGTCCTGCATGTGCATAAGTTTCTGACTGTATTTATTGAAACCTATTTCTGGGCACATGGTGCGATGGGGTTGCTGCATATCTTCCTCACCGTTCGTAGCCAAAGGAAAAATCCCGTTACCGAATAGTGCTGTAGGTTTATGATGGATAAGATGCCCTGTAATGGTTGGCTAAAACAGACTATAACCGCGCATTTATCCGTCAATGCATTTTCTATTTATCCGTAATTCCGATGAGTATGCGTATTTGAAGGAAAAAATATATGCATCTTGAACGACATAGTATCGAAAAAGTGGGATGGCTGAGGGCAGCTGTACTGGGGGCAAATGACGGAATTGTTTCGACAGCGAGCCTTGTTCTTGGGGTTGCATCTGCAAATAGCAGTCCTTCCGGTGTTTTACTTGCAGGTGTTGCAGGACTGGTTGCCGGAGCTATGTCAATGGCTACAGGGGAATATGTTTCCGTCTCATCTCAGGCGGATACCGAAAACGCAGCACTTGCCCAGGAAAAAAGGGAGCTGGAAACTGATTATCAGGGAGAGGTGCGGGAACTGACTTCACTTTATATGCAACGTGGACTGGAGCCAGAGCTTGCCCGGCAGGTTGCGGAGCAACTTATGGTCAAAGATGCCCTGGATGCTCATGCCCGTGAAGAACTGGGGTTGACGGATATAAATTCTGCACAGCCCCTACAGGCAGCTGTCTTTTCTGCCCTGAGTTTTTCCGCTGGTGCGGTGTTACCCTTAATCGTGGCATGGCTCTCCCCTCTGAAACTGGCTTTTTTGTTGATAATCCTTTCCACCCTTTTTTCACTGGCGGTCCTTGGCTATATATCTTCGGTTTTGAGTAAAGCCTCTCCTGTCAGGGCGATCATAAGAATTACGTTCTGGAGTACCATGGCTATGCTTTTGTCTATGGGGATTGGTCATTTTGCAGGGCAGGCCCTGCTTTAATGTTATGAAGCACAATTCGTGTACCATCTTACTGGCGATGCTTCGCAAAACAATTTGCAATGCAGCTCCCTTCAAACTCGATTCCTGCTTGCGCCAATACCTGTTGAAGGGGTGATGGAGGGGATTCTCCCCCTCCATTTCAAGGGCAAGGACAACGCTACTTCTGGCAAATTTCCCGGTCGTAAACGCCACCATTGACAACCAAAATTTGTCGTTTCTTCTTTGAAATCATATCAGTCATTATCTTCGAGTCATCAAGAAAGATACCACCAAAGGTTCCAGGTCGTGCATTCTTCCCGGCGATTATAATCAGATCCCCAATATTCAATGCAGCAACTTTATCGTTATTGTAATTCGTATCTTCAAATATGAACTTCAGGCCTTCATCTGAACCGGGAATACCCAATGTTACTACAGGATTTTTTCTGAAAGTAACAGTACCGATACCAGTTATTTTTCCTGTTACCATTAACTGACATTTTTTGAAGTCATTTGTTGCCCTGAATTCATGTTGTTCAAACCGCGCATAAACTTCCCCTGTTGTATACATTCGCGGAAGTATATCGATTATCGATGGTTTGGATGGTTGCTCAGGTTGTTGCTGAGTTACGGTATCAGCATTTACCTTGGCCTTCACTTCGGGGGTTTTAGGCTGATATGGGGGGGGCGTCAGCCCGTAAAGGAGATTGATGCCGTAGGCTATTGCGACGGTTATGACTGCTATTTTAATATAACGTTCATAGGGTGATTTCATTTCGTTCTTCCATAACTTCTATCTTAACAATACGCTCTCCATTACGATATATTTTCAGCTTGTCAGGCGGGGACTTCACTGCATTACGGATTTCGTTCATTGTATCTTTCGATAACATATCACAGCCTTCCATATACATAACCCTACGGGTATCGGTATCTGGTATGTTAGTGAAACTGCTACTGACCCATAAATCGGGTATTTCAATTCCATGTATCAGCTTCATATACACAACGATGAACGCATCTGTCAGGTGAAACCGTCCAACTGTGTATTTTCCGGTATAGGTATTACCAGAAGACGATGCTACCCAATCGTTTTTTAAAACCAAAGTCAGTGCATTATTTTCCATATTCAGACTCCAGTTCACGAATGCGATTGTTCGTCATGTCGGTAAGACATTTCTGTTCATTATTGCAGCCGGATTTGTGCTTTATCCATTCTCTTTGAGAAGGAAGCAATCGTTTTCGGGTTTCAGGGCTAAGGCTTTTCCAGACCGAATTAAGTTTCTCATCGCTTGCTTTATAACTGTGTGTATCGACGTTTGAGGTTACTGCATTGTTTTTGGGAGCTTCGCTACCGCTGCTATAGAAAACGGGTGCACGTACTCCCTGAGCGTAGTCTTTAGCTGCTTTTTCCCCCACGGCTTGCCCATTCGCAGTCAATACCTTTCCGAACTCTGTAGTGTCGAAACTGTAATTGCGGATCTCGCCATTGAAGTCCAGCTTCACGTTAACGGTTGTTGACTTCGAAATGGCAGTCAAGAAATCACCAGCTTCGGACCCGAAGGAACAAGCGACTTCTTTAGAATCACTGACATTAGGGCGTAACCCGTGCATCGTGAATCTGCCGTTATCAGTTGTAGCAGTGATATCTACCAGCGGAACGATTGATGATGATTGCTTTGTCATCGCGAAGCATATTCCCTTCAGATTTACATCCCTGTCCATCCCGAGAAACATCAGTGCGTTTTTGTCGCTGCTGGCGACACCCATTGATTTTGCCTCTGGCAAGAAATACACGGTACTGGAGGCGGTGGTTAAACCTGAAACGAAAACAACACCTGACGCCATGATTTTTAACGTTTTAATAAGAATTGTCATTCTGGATACCTTCTTTCTTTCGCACTCCATCGTGGACAGAGTATTCATTCCGTGAGTCTTGTTTACGAGAAACACTAACCGAAGAATCATGATCTTACATTGATCTATGAAATCTATCAATATCGTATAATTGATCTGTAAAAACGATCGATTAACATGGGGAGAAGAGGGGGAAGATGCGAAGGGTATTGTTTTTAAAGGGTTTTAAAATGGTTCATATGCTTGGTGTTAACGTCGGGCGGCGGGCAGCGGTTAGTCTTGAATACTGCGATTGAAAGACATAACAATCTACTTTGTGCGGGGTTTCCGGCAACCATAGAGGTGTTTCGATAAGGAGCGGTGCAATAAGTACAGTTCGTAGACAGAATGAATACGATGTAATTTTGAACCCTTGCTCTACAACGCTCTGTATCAAGTTTTACGGGGGTTTTATATTGAACGATGCCTGAAGTCTGCTTTAATCGCTCTGACAAGATACAGAGCGATTCATGGCTATATAGCGATGGATTACGCTAACATTTCTGTGGGGCAATTTTACAATGGCACTAACACTTACCTTTATTCCGTCAGTTCATCGATCAGTGTTCGGGGATGATCTAGTCGTTTTTTCGCTTCCGTCATGAACTTGTCTCGGTTGATCAATATGTCAATATGGTCATGCAGTATCAAACCTTCAGATTCAAGAATTTGAATATCGTTGATAGTCTGCGCTTCAACATAAATCTTACCCTTCTTCCAGCCTGAGTTGTTTTCGATAACGATACGCTGTTTATGCTGATCGCGGTATGTGATGGTAAACAAGTTGTGTTTCTTATCTATTCTGGAGCAATCTACGCGCATAATAACGGTCTTAATGTTTGCTCTTATTTTTGTGCGTAAAGGGTTAAGTGCGTCATCAATGTCAAACTTCCTGAACTTGTCCCAACCTTCAGTGTTCATTTGCACGATTGATTCATCGTATAGTCTTTTTTCCACTATCAGACTTTGTTTTTCTTGTTCTAGTTGATCAATTTGCGAAGTGAGGCTATTAATGATCTCAGGGCTTTTAGCTGAACCTATAGCCAATACATAGTTCTCAATTTGCGATTGTATGTCCGCTATTTTCCCTTCTAAACCAGATGGTTGATATTTCGTCTGTAAGAATATTCTATCGGCTATTAGTTGTAAAATCGTCCTTTCAAGGGTGCTTGCCCTGAATCCCCACTTATTACAATCTTGATGTAAATCTCTGGATGCACATTGGTAACGGTAAGCATGTGGATGGTTTTTAAGGGTTGATTTAGCCTTAACCATGTAACATGAGCAGTGCGCACAGTGCAAAATACCAATACCGGAAAGTAATGGTATTTCTGGATTACTCTCGCGATTCGGGGCAAATCCTTTGTTTCCAACTTGGAGCTTTAACGCTTCATATTCATCTTTGCTGATGATCGCAGGGTAATAATCATCCAGAACGTATTCTGCATTGTTTACAGTGATTACTTTTCGTCCATAAATGGCAGGTTCAAGGATTCTGGAACAATGCTGCATATTCCATATACCTTTTGATTTTTTGTTGCCAATAACCGGTCCATCGTAGTTGTTTTTCAGATGTTGAAGGATCATCCGATTTGACCAACCGTCTTGTTTTAACTGGATAATTTTTTTTGCTATGGGGAACAGGACTGGATGCGGATTGACATATCCAGTACTTGAATCTGTCCACCATTTATCCGAGCCTAACTCTTTAATTGCGACTACAGGATCACCTGGTTTCCGTTCCTGGTGACGTCTGATCTTGGACAGAGCACTTGCAATGGTGCGGTGTGATTTGGTTGAACTTTCTTCGTTTGCACGGCTGAACAACATCACGCTAAACATCAGTTGCTGCAATGTCTCGGTGTTTACTTCAGTCTGTCTGTAAACCTGTTTATCAATCCCGGTAATTACCGTGATGCCATTAAGTAATAAGCTGGTGAAAAGGTTAACCGCTTGCATGGCGTTCTGGCGTGAGAAGCGATCAAGGGATTCAATCAAGAGGAAAGACCCCTTTGGGATCAAACCGGATTCAACTTGGTCTATGAAATCCGATAAAGCTCCTTCCTGAACGTTTTTACCCTTGTACGCGGATACCCCTAAATCTTGGTATTCCTCGAAAATCTCCAGATCGTACTCAGTAGCAATCTGTTTTGCCATTTCAGCAATGTAGCTCTTCTGACGCTCAATCGAACTACCTTTACCTTGTCGTTCGCTGGAGTAACGGATATATGAATATAAGCGTGGACGATTCATGGTATTGAATTTCACTGGAAGTACTGTATTTCTTAAGATTGTAACATGTGCAGACATTGGTCATCACCTCCTTGGTAATCCATTGGGGCGACAGGTATAGCTGTTTTTACGCCTCAATTCTTAATGAGGTGTATTTTACTTTAGTGTTACCGATGGTGACGCCAAGCACTGCCATCACAGTGAAGCCAAGACCGGTCAGCAGGGCGTGGATCACATACAGAACTGGGGCAACGAACAGGAATAAGAACTCAAGGGGCTCGGTGGTACCGCCGATCACACAGGCAATAAGACCAGAAATTAATAACCCTTTAATTTTATGACGATTTTCAGGGCGAGCACAGTGGTACATAGCGAGCGCAGCCCCCGGTAAACCACCGAGGAACGCCGGCATTTTGCCCTGCGACAGGAAGCGGGTTGCGCTTTCAGAGAAACCTTGTGTTGTCGGGCAGCTCAGTTGGGCCTGGAAAATAGTCAGTGCGCCGCTCACGCTGTGGCCGCAGACTTCCTGCGTGCCGCCAGCCTCGGTGAAGCGAATGAGCGCCACCAGAATATGATGCAGACCAAACGGCAGCAGCAGACGTTCACCGGTACCAAACAGCATTGGACCAAATTCTCCCGCGCTGTTGATGATGTGGCCGAGCCCGTTAATGCCCATGGCGAAAACCGGCCAAACCAGGGGAATGACCAGGCCGACCAGTCCCATCACCACCGAAGAGATAATTGGCACAAAGCGGGTACCGCCGAAGAAGGCCAAAGCATCCGGCAGACGAATGTTGTGGAAACGTTCATGCAGCATCCAGACGATGATCCCGGCAATAACAGCACCGAGGATCCCGGTGTCGATCGACTGGATCCCCAGGATATTTTGGATGTTATTGGCCTTCAGGATTGCTGCATCAGTGGTAGGTAAAATCCCTTTCGCCGTCAACCAGAAGTTAACGGCAAGGTTCATGACTGCATAACCAACAAACCCGCCAAATGCGGCCACACCTTTGTTCTCGCGCGCCAGACCGAGAGGAATAGCAATACAAAACATCACGGGTAAGAAACTAAAGGCGAAAGAGCCGACTTTACTCATCCAGGTAAAAAGAGCCTGAAGCACCGGGTTACCCAATGCGGGGATCAGCGTTAAGACATCATGACTGCTTAATGAACTGCCGATCCCCAACATGATCCCGCAGAAGGAGAGCAGAGCCACGGGCAACATAAAGGTTTTGCCCAACTGCTGGAAAAATTCCCATAACGTTATTTTTGGTGTGGTTCTCGTCGTCATCTAACGACTCCTCGTGAAAGCTCGGTGACTAATGATGGCGAGAAGATAAAACGTTTTACCTAATTTTAGTGCGGTATAAATCACATTATCGAATGATAATACGGCGTATAACTATAACCGATTGATAAAACGTTTTATCCGTCACGTTATCAGGGAGTTTTCTGTTTTTATGGCTATAGCCAAAAAAATAACCATTCATGATGTTGCGCTGGCTGCCGGGGTTTCGGTCAGTACAGTCTCATTGGTGCTTAGTGGAAAAGGGCGTATCTCATCCGCAACCGGGGAGCGGGTAAACGCAGCCATTGAGCAGTTGGGGTTCGTACGTAATCGTCAGGCATCGGTGCTGCGTGGCGGTCAGAGTGGTGTGGTCGGGCTGATTGTGCGCGATCTGTCTGCGCCATTTTATGCTGAACTGACGGCAGGCCTGACGGAAGCATTAGAAGCACAGGGTCGGATGGTCTTTCTTTTACACGGCGGCAAAGACGGTGAGCAATTGGCTCAGCGTTTTGCGATGCTACTTAATCAGGGCGTGGATGGCGTAGTCATTGCAGGTGCAGCTGATAGCAGTGATGCGCTGCGACAACTGGCTGAAGAAAAAGGGATTCCGGTCGTATTTGCCTCACGAGCCAGTTACCTGGATGACGTCGACACGGTACGACCCGACAACATGCAGGCAGCGCAATTGTTGGTTGAGCATCTCATTCGGCACGGTCACCAGCGAATCGCGTGGCTGGGGGGGCAGAGTTCTTCTTTAACCCGCGCAGAGCGTGTCGGCGGCTATTGTGCGACGCTGCTAAAATATGGTTTACCGTTTCATAGTGATTGGGTTCTGGAGTGTTCATCCAGTCAAAAGCAGGCTGCCGAAGCCGTTGCTGCACTGTTACGCCGCAACCCGACGATCAGCGCCGTAGTGTGTTACAACGAAACCATCGCTGTTGGTGCCTGGTTTGGTTTGATGAGAGCGGGGCGTCAGAGCGGCGAAATTGGCGTCGATCGCTATTTTGAACAGCAAGTCTCACTGGCCGGATTTGCGGATGTGGCGGAAAACGCGCTGGATGACATTCCCATTATCTGGGCCAGTACCCCGGCACGCGAAATGGGTTATACCCTGGCTGAACGTATACTGCAGCGCATTGGTAATGATGACAGCCATTCCCGCAATCTGACGCTTTCCGCCCGACTGGTCACGCAGAAGTAGCTTGGCGAAGATCAAAAGCCCGATAAGCGGTATTATCGGGCCTGGTTCAGAGAAGAATTACTGTTGTGGAACTGCCGGAGCATCCGGTTCGCCAAGGGTCGGCATACCGAACATACCAACAAACTCATCCAGCGGCATCTTCTGCCCGTTGAACGTTACCTGGCCATTGGTGTACTGCAGGCTGGAGCCGATAGTGTTGTCCTGCATCGTGGTAATGCGGAACATCTGCCCCATCGCAGCCATGCCATTGACCTGCTGTTTAGCCAGCTCCGCGGCTTGCTCCTGCTGATAGCCCTCAATTTTGGCTATCTGTGTCATGAACTCAGTCGCCATATCCACAGGAATAGTCAGCTTCGCGTCCAGTGATTTGACTGAACGATCCACTTCCTGAGCCAGCGTTTGTGGCTCTTCTTTGGTCGCGGTTGGATCTTTGAGCAGCAGCGACAGATTAAACGTCGTTTCGCCTTTCGCATTTTTCCAGCTTAACGGCGCAATGGTGATTACTGGTTCACCTTTCATCAGAATGGGCAGCGCATTAAAGAACGCTTCCGTGACTTTCTGCTGATACAGCTCTGGGTTTTGGACGACATCAATCTGCGACATTAGCGCCTTGGTTTGGGCACTGTACTGCTGGCTGAACTGATGCAGGGCTTCACCGTCAATCTGACCCACTTTCAGCGTTAGCTTACCGCTACCCAAATCCTGGCCCTGTAATTTAAGGCTGTTCAGGGTGTAATCCAACTGACTGTTCACGGTTTTTCCGTCGTTAATCAGATCGGATTTACCATCAATTCCCATTCCTTCGAGCACGGCCAGTTCTTTGCCTTCGACCGATATCGACAGCTTATCGAGAGACAGCTTCTGGTCGCCGATGCGTTCACCAAAACTGGCGACACTGCTGGACCCTTCGGTTGTCAGGTTATTAAAGGTAATTTGCACCTTCTGATCGTATTCGTTGACTGCATTAACCTGACCGCTTTGCGCAGTGCCCGTCAGGGAAACCGCGTTGCCGTCTTTATCTGCGGCGAACTGGAATTCCCCACCGCTAAAGGCCACTTTTTCGTCGCCTTTCTCGTAGTTCAACGGTTTAAGGGAAAGATCGGAACGGGTGTCGCCACTATAGCTAATACGGGAGTTGATGACGAAAGGAGACTCGCCTTTGGCTATATCAAACAATGGCTTAGTGACATCGTTATTCACCAGTGTTGTTCTCACCGAAGCCATAGCAGGAATGAGGTTCAATGACTTAAGCTGGGTTAACGGGAAGGGGCCGTGATCCACCGTTTCATCCAAAACGATAGTTTGGCCTGCTTTCAGCCATGCGTTTTCCTGTCCGGCGATGGGCTTCACTACCAGTTGCAGTTGGCTATTGAACACGCCGCGCTGGTAGTTTTGATAACTCAGTTCAATTCCTGCCTCAGGTGAGTAGCGTTTGATCTGATCATTTGCCTGCGTCACCATCTCAGCGAGATGCGTTTCCAGTTTCTTTCCGGTGTACCAGGCGCCGCCCGTCCAGACGATACCCAGCGCAACCACCACACCCGCAGCTACCAGCGATTTTTTCATTTCGATATCCATAAAATAAAACCAGGCGTTTGAAGACGCCTGGAGGAGTGACATGTTTTTAACTCTCTACTAGCTTAGCAAGAGTTGTCAAAAATATCAGTATCTTGCTAGAGCTTGTTGTAAACACGCGCTAAACGGCCGACGCCGCTGACACTTATTGGCGATTCATTCGCACTAATAAATGCGGATTCACCCGGTTTTAGTACCAGACGTTGATCGCCTTTACTCAGTAGCGCTTCACCTTCGATGCAGAACAAAATCGCCGCACTGTGCTGGCTAATTACGGCTTCTCCGGCAGACAGTTCATGCAGGGAGAAGGCGAAATCATCAACCGGGATCGGGAAGTCGAGTTCACCACCGGTTTTGACCGGCGTGGTCAACAGTTGGTTCGCCGGTTTTGCGACAAATTTAACGTTGGCCACCAGCTCCGGAATATCGATATATTTCGGTGTCAGCCCTGCACGCAGCACGTTATCTGAGTTTGCCATGACCTCAAGTGCCACACCTTGCAGATAGGCGTGCGGCGTTTCGGCGAACAGGAACATCGCTTCGCCAGGATTTAGCTTCACCACATTCAGCAGCAGTGGGGAGAAAAGACCGCTGTCGTTCGGGTAGACATCAGCGATAAGGCGAATAGTCTGCCACGGTTCGCCTTGCTGGCTGTTAAGGGCTGATTTCAGTATTGCCAGTGCATGCGATTTTTCCTGGTCCTGCATATTTAACAGGCTGGCGAAAAGGTAGCTCAGGCGTTCGGCACCGGGTTCCTGCAAAAAGTGAGCAATGGCAGGATGTGCGCCCGCAACCGGTTGTAACAACGCAACGATGTCAGAGAACTCGCGAAACGCATTCATCGCCAGGAATGGCGTCAGGGCAAAAACCAGTTCTGGCTTGTGGTTCGGATCTTTGTAGTTACGCTCAGCGGCATCCATCGGGATCCCGGCAGCGTTTTCTTTGGCGAAACCTATCTCAGAGTTGTGTTTGTTTGGATGGACCTGAATAGAAAGGGGTTGAGCGGCGCAGAGCACTTTAAACAGGAAGGGCAGTTCGCCAAAGCGTTTTGCTACCGCATCGCCCAACAGTGCGGATTTATCGTGCTCGATAACATCGCGCAGAGCAACGGGTTGGCCATCGGCCCCTTGAACCTGAGAGCTGCTTTTCGGATGAGCACCCATCCACAGCTCGGCCATTGGCTGCTGGGTTGGGTTGGCAATGCCATAAAGTTCCGTTAACGCAGTTTTACTTCCCCAGGCGTAGTGTTGCACTGAGTTGATCAGTTTTTGCATTATCAATGCCCTGTTTCAATGTTGAAAAATCTCTGGCTATTAAACCAAGAAACCCCGGTCGAAGTAACCTACACGTGCAAAAAGTCGTACTAGTCTCAGTTTTTGTTAAAAAATTGTGTAGGATATGGTGACTCGCTTTTAATACCCTGAGTAATTCTGGTTGCAGAAAGCCATATCTTCTACAACCCGATCTGCGGCAGGGAAGCAGGGCAATGGAACATCTGCCCAGAGAATAACCAGACCGAGCAGTAAGTGAGAGCACAATGTCAAACAAACCCTTTCATTATCAGCATCCTTTTCCCCTCAAAAAGGATGATACCGAATACTATCTGCTGACCAGCGACCATGTTTCCGTTGCCGAATTTGAAGGGCAGGAGATTGTCAAAGTTGCGCCTGAGGCTTTAACTTTGCTGGCTCGCCAGGCGTTTCATGACGCATCGTTTATGCTGCGTCCTGCTCATCAGCAGCAGGTTGCAGACATTCTGCGTGATCCGGATGCCAGCGAAAACGATAAATATGTCGCCCTGCAATTCCTGCGTAACTCTGATATCGCGGCAAAGGGCATTCTGCCGACATGTCAGGACACCGGCACGGCGATTATCGTGGGTAAAAAAGGACAGCGTGTCTGGACTGGCGGCGGTGACGAAGCGGCGCTGGCGCGTGGGGTTTATAACACCTACATCGAAGATAACCTGCGCTATTCACAAAACGCCGCGCTGGATATGTACAAAGAGGTGAACACCGGTACCAATCTGCCAGCACAGATTGACTTGTATACCGTCGACGGCGATGAATATAAATTCCTGTGTATTGCCAAAGGCGGCGGTTCGGCGAACAAAACCTATCTGTACCAGGAAACCAAAGCGCTGCTCACGCCAGGCAAATTAAAAAATTACCTGGTGGAGAAGATGCGTACGCTGGGAACAGCAGCTTGCCCGCCGTACCACATCGCGTTTGTGATCGGTGGAACATCCGCAGAAGCCACGCTGAAAACGGTGAAACTGGCGTCGGCGAAATACTATGATGAGCTGCCGACCGAAGGTAACGAACATGGCCAGGCATTCCGTGATGTGGTGCTGGAAAAAGAGCTGCTGATTGAGGCACAGAATTTAGGGCTGGGCGCGCAGTTTGGCGGAAAGTACTTTGCTCATGATATCCGTGTAATCCGCCTGCCGCGTCACGGCGCGTCGTGTCCGGTCGGTATGGGGGTCTCTTGCTCTGCTGACCGTAATATCAAAGCCAAAATCAACCGTGAAGGGATCTGGATTGAGAAGCTCGAACACAATCCTGGCAAATATATCCCGGAAGAACTGCGTCAGGCAGGCGAAGGCGAAGCCGTGCGTGTCGACCTGAACCGTCCGATGAAGGATATCCTGGCACAGTTGTCGCAATATCCGGTTTCTACCCGCTTGTCGCTGAATGGTACGATCATCGTTGGACGTGACATAGCGCATGCGAAACTGAAAGAACGTCTGGATAACGGCGAAAGTTTGCCGCAGTATGTTAAAGATCACCCAATCTATTACGCCGGACCGGCAAAAACGCCGGAAGGTTATGCATCTGGCTCGCTTGGTCCAACCACTGCCGGACGTATGGACTCGTATGTTGACCAGCTTCAGGCCGCGGGCGGGAGTATGATCATGCTGGCAAAAGGAAACCGCAGTCAGCAGGTTACTGACGCTTGCCATAAACATGGCGGTTTCTACTTAGGCAGCATTGGTGGGCCAGCGGCCGTGCTGGCTCAGGGCAGTATCAAGAGTCTGGAGTGCGTGGAATATCCCGAACTGGGGATGGAAGCCATCTGGAAAATTGAAGTGGAAGATTTCCCGGCGTTTATCCTGGTGGATGACAAAGGGAACGATTTCTTCCAGCAAATTCAGACGTCGCAGTGCGCACGCTGCGTTAAGTAACGTCAGCCGCCCTACGGGGCGGTTTTTTTTACCGCACGAACCACCAAACGACAGTTTTTTCCTCGTTAATACTCATAAGACCAATGCAAGTGGGCAATGTCGAAACATAACCTAATCAATCGTTAATATAAGGAGCAGGTAATGGTAACGGTACGCCGCGAGAATGATTCAATGGGTGCGATCGATGTCCCGGCCGATAAACTCTGGGGCGCGCAAACGCAACGATCGCTGGAGCATTTTCGCATTTCAACAGAGAAAATGCCGGTTTCGCTGATCCACGCGTTGGCGCTGACTAAACGGGCCGCTGCGAAGGTTAACCAGGATTTGGGGTTGCTGGCTGCGGAAAAAGCCTCCGCCATCATGCAGGCTGCAGACGAGGTTCTGGCAGACAAACATCGTGATGAGTTTCCGCTGGCTATCTGGCAGACCGGCTCCGGCACGCAAAGCAATATGAATATGAATGAGGTGCTGGCAAACCGGGCCAGCGAATTGTTGGGCGGCGTGCGGGGGATGGAGCGAAAAATACATCCGAACGATGACGTCAACAAAAGCCAAAGTTCAAATGATGTTTTTCCCACGGCAATGCATGTCGCCGCGCTGTTGGCTTTGCGTGAGCATCTGATCCCTCAACTGAATGTGTTGACCACCACGTTACGTGAAAAATCGCATGCCTTCGCCGACATTGTCAAAATCGGCAGAACCCATTTACAGGATGCGACGCCCCTGACGCTGGGTCAGGAAATCTCAGGCTGGGTGGCCATGCTGGAACATAACCTGAAGCATATTGAACATAGTCTGCCACACGTTGCTGAACTGGCGTTGGGCGGTACGGCGGTAGGGACCGGGCTGAACACCCACCCGGAATATGCCGAGCGGGTTGCGGATGAACTGGCTGTGTTGACCTCTGCACCTTTTGTCACCGCGCCGAATAAATTCGAAGCGCTCGCCACCTGCGATGCCCTGGTTCATGCCCACGGCGCGCTCAAAGGCCTGGCTGCATCGCTGATGAAAATCGCCAATGATGTACGCTGGCTGGCATCCGGTCCGCGCTGCGGCATTGGCGAAATTTCTATTCCTGAAAATGAGCCGGGCAGTTCCATCATGCCGGGTAAGGTTAACCCGACACAATGTGAAGCCCTGACTATGCTGTGCTGTCAGGTTATGGGTAACGATGTTGCCGTTAATATCGGCGGGGCGTCAGGGAATTTTGAACTGAACGTCTATCGCCCGATGGTTATCCACAATTTCCTGCAATCGGTTCGCCTGTTGGCTGATGGTATGGAAAGCTTCAACGAACACTGTGCGACAGGGATCGAGCCAAATCGTGAACGCATTGATCAGCTGCTCAACGAATCACTGATGCTGGTAACCGCGCTAAACACCCATATCGGTTACGATAAAGCGGCTGAGATTGCTAAAAAGGCGCATAAAGAAGGACTGACCTTAAAAGCGTCAGCCCTGGCGCTGGGATATTTAACCGAGGTCGAATTCGACAGTTGGGTCCGCCCGGAACTGATGGTCGGTAGCATGCGACCGGGTCGTTAATCCGCTACATACAGGTGCAGCCGTGGGATAATCAGTCTTAACGGTTGTGCCTGAGGTTTAAAACGGTGCTGAACATTGTCAGCATCGTAGTTCAGTAATCCTCCGATATCCGGCACCGTCATGCCGTTTTCGTTATTTACTAGCGCAATTAATGGCGTCGGGCAGGCATATTGAACCTGTTTTTGCTGCCCTTTGTACCAGACTCGGGCGATGGGTTGTACTTTGACCGGGCGTTTGATCTTCAATTTTGCCTGCTGTGGCAGGGCAGCAATGTCCTGGTATTCATGCTCAAGCCTGGCCTGCCACTCTTCGCGTGTCCACGGATGTACGCTGCGTGGTGATGTCAGGCTCTTTTCCAGTTGTTGCAGTACCTCATCACGTGTCAGGTTCTTAATAATATGCTTGTTGGCCCAGCCAAATCGCAGGGTAGCCGGATTTCTGACGACCGTTAGCGTCCGATAGGCGTTCAACGTAATCAGCCCCGGTAGGTGGCGGTGCACCCATTCAAAACGCGCCGCCGATGGCAGACCAGAATCTACGGTGACAATACGCTCAAAGGTGGTTTTAAGCTGATTAATACGTTGTATTTGCTCTTCCAGCACGACTTGTGTGCCGGTATTCACCTGATAGCAGAGTACCCCCGGCAGGCGGACAGCCGCTTTGCTGCTGCGATTCTCGGACTGCTGTTGAATAAACAGGTGGCGAAAGTGGCGTAGTGCCAGGGTTTCCGCCTCTTTACCCAAGTGCTGTTTAACGTCGATGGTTTCCAGTGGCGCGTGTTCTGCCTCTTTCACCACTTCCGGCAACGAGAACACGCGAGCAATTAGCAGCGCCTGCTGTTGCAATTGCCCAGTGAGGTGTGCCAGTTCTTGTTCCATCTGGCGAAAGGTTCCGTTTAAGCGTTCGACAAGATCATAGCGAGACATAGGCTTACCATTTTAGTTACAACATACTTTTTTATAGCACAAGACACTCAACCTGACCACCGAGCGGTGTAGGTCAGGCAGCTGAAAATTCAGGTATGTTATGCCAGACAGGCCAACTGAAGGAGAAGCGGGCACCACCGAGTTCACTTTCACCACAGACCACAGTACCGCCCATAGCCAGAGCAATGGAGTGGACGATGGCGAGGCCAAGTCCGCAGCCACCTGTCGCCCGGTCACGGCTGGGGTCCAGACGAACGAACGGTTCAAAAATCTGCTCGCGCGCAGCTGGCGCGATGCCGGGTCCATCATCTTCGACGATAAGCGTTGCCTGACTCCCATTGAGTTGCAGGCTGGCTTGCACAGTAGACTGGCAGTAACGCAGAGCGTTGTTTAACAAATTATCCAGCACACGCTCCATCAAACGCATATCCAGTGCGCCGTAGTCTCCGATTTGAAGATGGCGCAGGCGTACCGCACGATCGGGATTGACGCTTTGTACATCTTCCAGATGGGTTGTTAGCCACATAGGCAGGTCCGGAACACTGAGTTTTAGCTCATTTTGCGGCCGATCCAGACGAGCATAGGTGAGCAATTCTTCAATTAACGCTTCCAGTTGACCAATATCGCGGTTTAGCGCCTGCGATTCCTGCTCGGTGAGGTTATCGCTCATTTCCAGGCGGTAACGCAATCGCACCAGCGGTGTGCGAAGCTCATGGGCAATACCGTCAATCAGCTGTTTTTTACTGGCAATCAGGGCATTGATATTGTCTGCCATTTGGTTAAACGCCACGCCCAGACGTTCAAAGCTTGATCCGCTGTCAAAGTGCAACCGCTCATTAAGATGCCCTTCACCAAAACGCTGCGCAGCGGCCTCCAGTCTGAGCATCTCTTGCCAGTGTGGGCGCATCCAGATCAGCACAGGGAAGGCCAATGAAATAGCAATGAAGGCCATCAGCGCGACGTCCAGCAAGCGCATCTGGTGCAGGAAATAGAGATAAGGTACCGGGCCGACGGCTAGTACATAGTGGCTTCGCGGAATTCGTTGAATAAAGGTGTACTGATCGTCGAGCGCAACGATATCACCTTCCCGTAAGCGCTGCATGGTGGGAGCATCCAGATGGTATTTATTCAACGGTTCTACGCGAAGATCAAAAGACAGATTTAAATCCATCTCTTTCAGGGTTTTCCCCCAGTCACGCGGCGGGATTTCGCGTAATTCGCTGCGCATCAGATACAACGAGCTTTTCATCAAGTCGTCGAGCGACTGTCTACCCGCACGTTCTGCGGTGAATTTGTACACCAGGCCAACCAGCAGGGTCATCACCAGAAAACAGACAAACAATAAGAGATAAAACTGCACAAACAGCTTTTTCATGAAAAATCACTCAATGTTCAATATGTTAGCTATTGCGCGTTTCCCTCTGGGGCACCAGGGGACACTGTTGTATCCGCTGATGCGCTGGTTCAGAAAGGCTATTTGATCACCATCAAGCGCGTATATCCAGGCAGAGTACACTGTATAAACCATTTCTGCATTCTCATGACCCATCTGATTTGCAATAAACGCAGAGTTGGCTCCAGCGGAGAGCATCCAGCATGCATAAGTATGCCGGGTTTGCTATGGGCGACGGCGGCGCACGCCAGAACGCCTTATGGTTGTGTTCCAGAGTGAGCTTATCGAATTAGCAGTGAATCGCCACAGGTTTAACAGACACCTCAGAGTCATCCTGCGAGATAGCGGGCAACAATGTGGGATTAACCGGGTCTGGCGGCTGATGAAACGTGCCGGGATAAAGGCTCAGGTCGGGTATCGCAGCCCACGAGCGCGTAAAGGTGAAGTCAGTATCGTGACACCCGACAGGCTCCATCGGCAGTTCAACCCGGAAGCTCCGGATGAACATTGGGTAACGGACATAACCTACATCCGAACCCACGAAGGCTGGCTGTATCTGGCCGTCGTTGTTGACCTGTTCTCGTGCAAAGTTATCGGCTGGTCAATGCAACCCCGGATGACAAAAGATATTGTTCTGAATGCGCTTTGATGGCCGTGTGGCGACGTAATCCCCAAAAACTCCTGGTTCATTCTGACCAAGGTAGTCATGGTTACGGATGCGGTGCTGCTTACGGGGCTGTATAGGGGTATATTCATTGCCACTAATGTTTTTTTACGACGAAAAGATATGATTGATTTGGCGTATTATGTGAATGCTATTAAAAGCGGAAAGGAAGTAATTTGTATTCAAGAATCTTGTGAATGCGATGATTTGGCTGAGGTTGAGACTATAACCATGGAATGGAGACATGATAGTGGTGTGGTAATCCGCTGTACTCATGAACTTGAAGCTACACAACATCCCAATGATGTTTGCCCTGAATGTTGGATTTGTTGGGAAGTGATAGATGCGGCAGGGCAGGAAATCAGGCCAATGAAGAAGAATTTTTATAATGTTTGTCAGGAGTCATTCTGGTTGAGTATGAATTGACAGTCTGTACTACATTTCACTTTTTGCAACACTGCAAGCAATCGCTCCTTTTTATGAGATGACGCTCGCGGCCAAAGCAGGTTAGTGAGAAATAAAATGAGCACAGAAGCGGCTATCAAAATCTTCGATCCCGGGATAGCTAAGCTGGAACCACGAGGCGGTAAGTCGTCCATCCACTGGGATGATAGGTGGACGATCGAAGTGGCGATATTTAGTACAGGCATCTCGCAGTAATAGCTATTGTGAAGCTCATCTGCGGATAGGTTTGATAGTGGAAATGAGTTATCAATGATTTTGACAAAACATCCAGAGGATAAGAATTATCATCTTCGGTAACTGGTTGGATAAAATATTATAATCTTTCTCGGTTAGATAGTGCTTCAACAGGTGATGATTTATAGTCTTATTTAACATGAAATTAACTTTGTATGACGTGTATAATATTTTGATGTGAATAAATTGACCGATATTGCCATTATGAAATTCGCTTAGGTGGGGCGGTTAGTAAAAAACCCGCACCCATAGCTAAAATTACCTAAAAGATAATTGAGTAGAATGTGTTTGCGGTGAATCCCCCTAAGCGGTGGGGCATAAACAGCAAAGTGTAATTAATTTTACATGGTCCAAAATTGGTGCGAGTCACGGAGGCTGTCCAAAGACTCACCGGGAGGCACCCGGCACCATACTCAATTAGCCCCGACTCCCCTGCCGGGGCTTTTTCATACCTGTTTTCTGCAAATTCCATAATTAGCCGTCAACCAGTGAAGAATACTGCTATAGCATTTGCTTACATGACTCTCAATTGCTCTGCATTAACCGCCCATACTGAAAATACTTGGCACACCGAATCCACGTCGGCGAACGATAACGCGTTAAGCGTGTTTCTATTGCTGCCAACATAAACGAGACCGCAAGCCCCAGTGCCTGTATTAATGCTGATAGTAGTATGAGTGAACAGCAGAGTGCGACAATCTACGAAATGATTAAAAGGCCGGGGGATGGACATCATCATCCCCGGTAACCGGTTGGCAAGCTGTTGTTGTTTTCTCCAGATTAGAGAGTGGACTGATAGCTGTGATTACACAATATGATTTAACATGAAATTAACTCATCATTAGTATATCTAATATTTTTATTATGAATATATTGGTAGTCAAAAAATTGAATGCGGCCTGTAAAATAGTGGTTATTGCCCTGCATAGACGTTGAGCAATGATTATTTGGTGATGTTATGCCGAAAATGGACTGGGAAAATCTGGAGCAGGAATTCCAGCGTGCGCAGGTATATTAAAACGCGCAAGAGTGCGCAGAAAAAGAAACCAGAAGCCAGTTGTAGTGGCACAGTAAATTTGGCCACCTGATTAAAAGTGATATTCTCACCACTACCTAAAACAGGTGGCTTAATGAACAAGAAAACTAAGCGTACTTTCACCCCTGAGTTCAGGCTGGCATGTGCACAGCTGATTGTTGATAAGGGCTACTCAATCGACAAGCCAGTGAAGCAATGAATGTCGGTTCTACCACGCTTGAAAGTTGGGTTCGTTAGCTCAGGCGAGAGCGTCAGGAGGAACAGAATACGATATTAAAAAAGGCTACCGCACTCTTGATGTCCGACTCACTGAACGGTTCACGATAGCCGCCAGACTGAGTGACAGCCACACGGTTGTAAGCCTTTGTTCCGCACTGGAAATACACCGTAGCAGTTACCGGTACTGGCGAGAAGGCGAAAACGACGCGATACTGTCAATCCGGCGCGAGTGAGGCTGTACAGCTAAGTACGCCGGCGTGGAACCGGACAGGGGCGCGCACTCTGGCTGAAATGCTGACCCAGAATGGCATTCCGATATTACACTGTATCCACTATTTCTGCATTGCCATCCTCCGCTCGGCGCTTTGGCATGTATGACGTATAATGCGGCTTTGATGCATTCTGATCTATTCCACACAACTAATAAAATGAACCTCAATCGTTTCTGTTACTTGCTACTGATTTTGGCTGCGTCAGGCAGTATATTCACCCCACATCCCTTGGTCATGTGGTGCCTGCTTGTTAATGTTTTGACGCTGGTGATTTACGGCGCAGATAAAATGGCGGCGCGTAAGGCCTGGCGCAGAGTGCCAGAATCCACTTTGCTGGTGTTTGGCGTGGTGGGCGGGTGGCCTGGCGCGATTGCGGGCCAACAACTTTTTCGTCATAAAACACAAAAACAGCCATTCAAAACCTATTTCATAATCAGTATTTTATTGAGTGTTTCAGCGATGGCAGCTGTTTATTGGCTCTTAGCATTTTCATCTTCCTGAGCATCAATCACGAGTATCAAAAACAGCGGAGACAGGATGATATGAAGATCTATATTATCGACCAGAATGGCGATTTAGCCTTACAAAATGGTCGCAGTATTGTTGTTGAGTTTGCTGATGGCAAATCGCTTGAACTGGCTGGTAGCCCACAACCGTTACCGGAGGGAATCCCTGACGGGATCCATATTTGGGGCGGCAGAATTCCGTATCAAACGTCAGAAGAAGTGAAGACCTCGCAACTGGATTTCAAACCGGTAGCGGCCAATGGCATGATTGTTTCACCGCTCCCGATCAAAGAATCTGATTCCTGTGTAACAGAGATGTTTATTGCAGATGATGACGGTTCCCTGCAACCGCTAAAAGGGAGCAGGGTGGTTATTGCGCTTGAAAATGGCAAAACCCTGGAGTTCATGGAACATTATGCCAACAATGGGCTGCTGGTTTGGGGAGGACGAGAGCCCGATTCGCAACTTCCTTTTGAAGAAGTTAAGCAAAGAACCGAGAGTCTTGGAGTGTATCTACTGGCAGGCAACGTTGTTCATGTATTTCCCTATAAAGTGGAGTAACAATATGGTTTATCGCCTCAAGGCTCAATCAAATAAGAGGCCGCATTGGATAAATCTGTAGTCAATGGCTGGCTCAGCCGATGGGGACTCACTCCTGATGGCGAACAGATTGCAACGCACACATCGCAGCTTTTGCCCGTTACCGTTATTAAAAATGGACAAAAAGCGATACTCAAACTCACCACCGATGATAGTGAACGAAATGGCGGCGAGCTGATGGTTTGGTGGAGCGGGAATGGCGCAGCGAGAGTGCTTGCTCATGCTGATGGCGCGATTCTGTTAGAACGAGCGACAGGGTCAAGTTCTTTAGCTGACATGTCCCGCTCTGGCAAAGATGCGCAGGTTTGTCGCATTATTTGCCATACTGCCAGCCGTCTCCATCTCCCGCAAAATACGTCTACACCCGCGCTAACGCCGCTACATCATTGGTTTGGCGATCTTGCCCCTGCGGCGAAAATCTATGGTGGAGTTATGACGCGCTGTGCAGAGATCGCAAACGAATTGTTCTCATCTCCTCAGAATGAGGTCGTATTGCATGGTGACTTACACCACGGCAATGTCCTCGATTTTGGCCCGGCAGGCTGGCTGGCAATTGATCCCAAGGGACTACTGGGTGAGCTAGGGTTTGATTACGCCAATATATTCACGAATCCTGACCTTGCCGATCCCTGTGTTGCTATCGCGACAGACCCAAACATTTTTAAGCAACGCGTGCAACTTGTCGCTGAGATAGCCGGGATTGAACGACAGCGACTGCTGATGTGGATAGCCGCATGGTGTGGTTTATCTTCTGCATGGTTTCTGGAGGATGGGGAAAATGCGGCGATAACCTTGCGTGTCGCGGAGTTAGCGATTGCTGAACTGGACGAAGAGAGCAGGCAACTTTGATCTAAGACACTGGGCTGGTAATTCTTAAACGTTATCATTAGGCTGGTAAACGTTTTATTAATCTATCAGTGAACGGCGGTGATGTTGTGTTGTTTATTACAAAACGAGTGGGCCGGAAATAATGACTTCGTTGTATTCATTAATAAAAAAACGGCCAAACCTCATATTGCTGGTGGTTTTTCTCATCGGAGCAAACATAGTCGCCTGGCTTTGGGCATTAACCGCGTTTAGTCATAATACGTCACTTCTGGCGCTGAGCCTGATCGCGTGGTGTTATGGTTTGCGTCATGCAGTCGATGCCGATCATATTGCTGCCATAGATAGTGCGACGCGAAAGCTCATGCAGCAAAAGAAACGCGCACTGACGACGGGGGCATGGTTTTCTCTGGGACACTCCACCATCGTTGTGCTGGCAAGCATTGGTATTGCTCTGACCACCAGCGTATTTAAGCAACATATGGTATGGTTTCAGAATATTGGTGGAATTATCGGAACCACCGTTTCTGCCGCATTTCTGCTGATTCTGGCTACCATCAACCTCATCATTTTCTGTCAGGTCTGGAAGGCGTTCCGCCATCTGAAACGTACCGGTATTTATGATCTCTCCACGGAAGATGTCACGGTTTCAGGTCCGCTGAATTGGCTATTCCGCTCAGCCTTCAGGTTGGTTGGGAAAGACTGGCACATGTATTTTGTTGGTTTCTTATTTGGCCTGGGCTTTGACACCGCGACTGAAATCTCGTTATTGGGCATATCGGCTTCAAGCGCCTCCAACGGGATGTCTGTCTGGTCCATTTTAGTCTTCCCGGCGCTGTTTACCTGCGGTATGGCGCTGATTGACTGCCTCGACAGTATTCTGATGGTTGAGGCCTACGGTTGGGCATTCAATAAGCCGCAGCGTAAGCTGTATTACAATATGACCATTACCGGAACCTCAGTGATTGTGGCGCTGTTTATCGGTGGACTGGAGGGGTTGGGCCTGCTGTCTGATGCTTTTTCGTTACAGGGCGGGCTGTGGGACACGGTCAGTAACTTAAGTGACCACATGGGCAACGTCGGGTTTGTCATTATTGGCGTTTTTATTGCCTGTTGGATTATTTCCGCGTTGAACTACCGCTGGAAAAAATATGACGGTCTGACGTTCAGTTGAGGTAGAAAATCGGTATGCAACTCAACGTGACGCTGTCACGTTGAGTTGCATTCACGCGATAGGTTATGCGCCTCATCCGGTGGGTTATTTCTGAGATTCGTCGTCCCAGGCGTGCGGCGCGAACAAATAACCTTTGTTGCGTACCGTTTTGATTCGATAGGGTTCAGTCGCGTTATCGAGCAGTTTTTTACGTAACCGGGAAATTGCGACATCGACACTGCGGTCCATACCGTCGTAACTTACGCCGCGCAGATTCTTCAGCAACGCATCACGGTCCATAATCTGCCCGGCATGGGTTGCCAGTTCCCAAAGTAACTCAAAATCCGCCGTAGAGAGGGCGACCAGCTCACCGCCGAGCAGCACAGACCTATTCGTTGGGTCAATGGTCAGTGCGCCAAAACGCAGAGTGGTGTGCGGGGTGATGGTGGCAGCCTGAATCCCTTTAGCCTGGGCTGAATGTTCGTTTTGGCGTAAATGCAGGCGCAGGCGAGCCAGCAGTACTGCCGGTGGTGTGGTTTTCAGGATATAGTCGCAGGCACCCATTTCGAGAGCCAGAATATGGTTCATGTCACTGTCCAGCGAAGTCAGCAGGACAATTGGACCTTGCCAGCGCCCACGCAAATCACGGCAAATAGTCATACCGTCCTTACCTGGAAGCATAATATCTAACAACACCAGATCGGGTTGCACTTGCAGAATTTTCTCTTCGGCCAAATCACCACGAGGTTCAACGATAACCTCAATATCATGCCGGGCCAGATAGGCCGCAATCAGCGAACCTACTTCGGGATCATCTTCAACAAATACGATGGTGTTCATATCATTCATTTTGAATATAAAACGCCAACATACACCGCCATCGTTTTTCCTTCCATTAATCTTTTCTAAACGAGAACGCTTCCGTTATGCTAGAGGCTGATGTTATTGATGTGTTAAGGCAAAACGATGGGGCTCGTAGTAAAAGCGGCGCTGGGTGCGCTGGTAGTGGTGCTGATTGGTTTACTGGCTAAAACAAAGAATTACTATATTGCCGGATTAATTCCGTTGTTCCCAACCTTTGCGTTGATTGCCCACTATATTGTGGCCAGTGAACGTGGGATCGAGGCGCTGCGTACAACGATTGTATTCAGCATGTGGTCGATTATTCCCTATTTTGTCTACCTCATTTCACTGTGGTACTTCACCGGTTTTATGCGTTTACCCGTCGCGCTCATTGGCTCGGTAGTCTGCTGGAGCCTGAGCGCGTGGTTGCTGATCTTTTGTTGGATAAAACTGCACTAGCGCAGGTGGCGACCACCGTCAACGGCAAAGCTACGGCCGGTGACAAAGCAGCTGGTAAACAGGTAGTCTATTAAATCAATGACTTCTTTTTCACCGGGCGCGGTTTTCATCAACGATTTATTCAGCGCCTGCTGACGATATTCTGCATCGTCACCCTCGTTAAACAGGATTAGCGAGGGGGCGATTGCGTTAACTTTCACTTCCGGGGCCAGTTTGCGGGCAAATGAGCGGGTCATATTATCCAGAGCAGCTTTACTGGCAGCATAGGCAATATGCTTGTCGCTGCCACGCTCTACGACGTAATCAGTAAAATGGATAATATCGCTGGCCGCATGCCCATGTCCGCGCAGCAGGCCTTCCAGCGCGTGATTAAGCAGGTAAGGGGTATTCACGTGGATCTGCATCATGCTGGACAGCACCTCAGAAAGCGGCAGCCCCGGTTTTTCGGCAAGCCAGGCGCTGGCATTATGCACAATAGCGCGTAAACCTTCGGTACGGGCTTTCACTTCCCTGGCAAAATCGAGGACGCCTTCGTCGGTCGCGAAGTCAGCCTGAATACATTGTGCCCCCGCCTCTTGCAGGCCATCAATCGCCGGGTAGTGTGTCCGGTAACTGACGATCACCGGCTGCTTTTGATTCAGAAAATGCCACGCGATGGCGAGACCGATACGACGGCCCCCTCCGGTGATAAGTATTGGCAAAGCGGGCTTTTTACCCATCGAGATCTCCATGAGTCGCAAACGATGGGTCAACTATTTAACCCATCAGCATCCAGGTCGCTGGAACAGCTGCTACAAGAAGCAGGCCGATCAAAGCCATTTCCTGGCGTTTTAATACGTTGTCATGCGCGTGAGTTTTGCGGGCATAAAGGAAAACCAGCAACCCCGGAGCATACAGCACCACGGACAACAGCAGGTGCATCGGACCTGACGCGTACAGTAACCATAAGCCATAAATGCATGCACCGACACCAACAGCCTGATGAATTGGGCGGGTCGCTATTTTCAGCAAAAATGCGCCGACGAGGAAATAGGGCACCAGAATCATCTCAGAGGCAATAGTCAGCAGCGTATTGTAGTCAGAACCTGTGAGCCAGATCAGCACCAGACAGACCTGCACGCAGATGTTAGTCAGCCACAGTGATGCAGATGGCGCACCTTGCGCATTCTGACGGGCAAAAATACGCGGGAATGCTTTGTGCGTGGATGCCAGAAACGGGACTTCCGCCGCCATAATCGTCCAGCTCAAATAGGCGCCGCAGACAGAGACAATCAAACCCGCGGCGATAATGATTTCGCCCCATGGCCCCATCATTTTAACCATCAGACCAGCCATTGATGGATTGCGGACCTCAGCCAGTTCCGGGCGTGCGACCACGCCAAGAGAAAGCAGGGTCACCAACAGGTAGACGCCAAGCGCGGCAAGTACTGCCAGCAGTGTCGCGCGCCCAACATCGCGTTTGTTCCTCGCCCGTGCGGACACCACGACAGCGCCTTCCACGCCGATAAACACCCACAGGGTGATAAGCATGGTGTTTTTAACTTGCTCCCAGACAGGAACACCCAGTTTCACACCGGTAAAGTCCAGGCTAAAGGTGTCGAGCTTAAATAACATAAATGCCAGAACGATAAACAGGCCAAGCGGCAGTAGCTTCGCCAGCGTCGCCACCAGATTAATGCTGGCGGCTGTCTGTACACCACGTAACACCAGAAAATGCACGACCCACAGCAGTACCGATGCGCCAACAATAGACTGCCAGGTATTCCCGTCGCCAAACAGACGTAACGCAGGTGTATCGGTAAAGAAGCTAAGTGCGGAAAAGACGATAACCAGATAGGAAACGTTAGCGATAACGGCGCACAGCCAATACCCCCACGCGGAACAGAAACCGATCAGTTCTCCGAAGCCTTCACGCGCGTAGGTAAAGATACCGCCGTCCAGTTCCGGGCGGATACGCGTCAGGATAAGCATGGCAAACGCGAGCAGCAGGATCCCCGCGCCCGTAATCGCCCAACCAATCAATAACGCTGCCGGGCTGGCTACTGCAGCCATATTTTGTGGCAGGCTGAAAACACCGGCGCCAAGCATTGAGCTTAGAACCAGCGCTGTCAGTGCGCTCAGACCCAATTTCTTTTCCATTTGTATCCAGTTACAAAAACGAGAGTGAGAGAATAATTATTTTGGCAAATCGCATAAAAATGGTGAAAGCGACTCAAGGCGCGGGATTTTACGGAGAGAAGACAGCGCATGCAATGGGGATAGGCAGATTTGTGACTAAAAATGCTAAAGGCGGCATAAAGCCGCCTTTTATTGTTACAACTGTCTGTTACTTATACAGGTCGGCGCTGATGGTCATGTTGTTACCACGTTCCGACCACTGGCGGGTAATGTGGTAGTACTTGGCACCTTTTTTCGCTGCACGTTTAGCAACCTGGTAAGAGACTTCGGTCATGTTGCCATAGTTACCGGTGAACTTGATGCTGTCGAACGGCACCATCATCGCGGCGGTAGCTTTGTTCAACTCCTCAACTTTAGTACCGTCAGGCAAGGTGACAGTGTAACGTCCGCCTTTAGTTGACTGAGTTTCGAAGAAACGACCCACTTCGGCACTCGGAGACGCGGTTGTTGCCACGCCTGGGATTTCAACTTTCTTCGCGGCTTCGCCACCGGCTGCTAAAGCGGCACGTCCGGCATCAGAATCGGCAGGGATCGCATCAGGGCTTTGAACAACACGTTTTTTCGCATCTTCTTTGTAGATGAATGCGGTAATACGTTGGTTACCCCCCTGGTTGGCATCAACCTGGCGTACGATATAAAAAGAGTAAGCCCCTTTTTCTTTCGCCACTTTGGTGATGGCATCATTTACTTCAGGCTGGCTGCGGTAGAAACCCTGAACCGTAACGGTATCGAAAGGTTCAATCAGAACAGCCTGGTCTTTCGGTAATTCCATAACGCCGTTGATGACGCGATTTTTGGTGACTTCTGCTTTTTCAGCGTCGGCTTTATAGATATCGGCGACGACGCGCCAGTTACCGCCACTGCCAAAATCTGAGGTATCAACAACATAAAAGGAGGCTGCACCGTCTTTATCTGCACGACGGGATACGGCGTCTACCGCATCACCGATAGCATTAAAACGACCGGTAACCACAATGCGGTCATAGGGTTTCAGGGCAGCTGCTTGCTCCGGCGTCAATTCTGTCGCTGCATTTACAGAAAAAGCAGTCGCAGAAAGAAGAGCGGACGCCAGGAGAGTGTTCTTAAGCTTCATAAAAATAATCCTTCGCCTTGCGCAAACCAGGTACTGGTATTGTTATTGACTAGAAACGTGGCTGATTATTGCATTTAAATTGTGTCAGTGTCTGCGTGATTTTTCACTCATCGTGCCACCCATGCTAACAACATCGATAACATTTAGTGATATGTCTAAAAATTCGGCGTTTGGCGGCTAAAACTGATAAAGCAGTTGAATTTCATAAGTTAATTTAATGTTAATCAATTGTTCTACGGTGGCGCTTAATCATGTTTTGCCGCTTCGCTTGAGCGAATTATCGGCCTTTGCGGGCTATTTAAAGGGCATTATCCCTGCTTGCGAATGAATTCATTCCTGTTTTGCAAATTTCATAATAAATACTGTTTTTTGGCGCTAGATCACAGGCGTCATTTTCAGTAGCTTATACAGAGTTTGTTACTGTTTTATTTTATTGGGGTAACACTGAGCTCTCTCGGGAGTGTGCGCATGCCTCTTGCGAACATTGATAAACCATCATCAAAAATACAGATGGAAGGGAACATTATGCGAATTGGCATACCAAAAGAACGGTTAACCAATGAAACCCGTGTTGCAGCCACACCGAAAACGGTTGAGCAGCTGCTGAAGCTGGGTTTTAGCGTCGCGGTTGAAAGCGGCGCAGGTCAACTGGCTAGTTTTGACGATAAGGCGTTTGTGCAAGCAGGCGCAGAAATTGTTGACGGGAATGCTGTCTGGCAGTCAGAGATTATCCTGAAGGTCAATGCGCCAGAAGCGTTTGAGATTCCGTTGCTTAATTCGGGTACCACGCTGGTGAGTTTTCTCTGGCCTGCGCAGAACCCTGAGCTACTGCAAAAGCTCGCTGAGCGAAATGTGACGGTCATGGCGATGGATTCCGTGCCGCGTATTTCGCGTGCGCAGTCACTGGATGCCTTAAGCTCGATGGCCAACATTGCCGGGTATCGTGCAATTGTTGAAGCGGCACATGAGTTCGGACGGTTCTTTACCGGGCAAATTACCGCGGCGGGTAAAGTTCCACCTGCCAAGGTGATGGTGATCGGTGCTGGCGTGGCGGGATTGGCCGCTATCGGTGCAGCAAACAGCCTCGGGGCGATTGTTCGCGCCTTTGACACGCGCCCGGAAGTAAAAGAACAAGTTCAGAGTATGGGCGCTGAGTTCCTCGAACTGGACTTTAAAGAAGAAGCGGGCAGCGGCGATGGCTACGCCAAAGTGATGTCCGAAGCGTTTATTAAAGCGGAGATGGAGCTGTTCGCCGCTCAGGCAAAAGACGTCGACATCATCGTTACCACCGCGCTGATCCCGGGGAAACCAGCGCCGAAACTGATCACGCGTGAGATGGTTGATTCGATGAAGCCCGGCAGCGTGATTGTCGATCTCGCCGCGCAAAACGGGGGTAACTGCGAGTATACCGTTGCCAATCAGGTGACCACCACCGAGAACGGCGTCAAGGTTATCGGCTATACCGATTTGCCGGGACGTTTGCCGACTCAGTCTTCACAATTGTATGGCACCAACCTTGTAAACCTGCTGAAACTGTTGTGCAAAGAGAAAGACGGCAACATCACCGTTGATTTTGACGATGTGGTGGTGCGCGGCGTGACAGTGGTTCGCGATGGTGAAATTACGTGGCCTGCACCACCCATCCAGGTTTCTGCTCAGCCACAAGCGGCGCCTAAAGCTGCACCTGCACCACAGGAAGAGAAAAAACCTGCATCCCCATGGCGCAAATATGCGCTGATGGCGCTGGTGGTGATTTTGTTTGGCTGGCTAGCCGACGTCGCGCCAAAAGAGTTCCTCGGACACTTTACGGTGTTCGCACTTTCCTGCGTGGTGGGTTACTACGTGGTGTGGAATGTCTCGCATGCGTTGCATACCCCGCTGATGTCCGTGACTAACGCTATCTCCGGGATCATCGTCGTGGGGGCATTATTACAAATTGGCCAGGGCGGCTGGGTGAGTTTCCTGAGTTTTATCGCGGTGCTTATTGCCAGCATTAATATTTTCGGTGGCTTCACCGTGACTCAGCGCATGCTGAAAATGTTCCGGAAAAACTAAGGGGTAACATATGTCTGGAGGATTAGTTACAGCTGCATACATTGTTGCCGCAATCCTGTTTATTTTCAGCCTGGCGGGACTTTCCAAACACGAAACGTCTCAACAGGGTAACAACTACGGCATCGCCGGGATGGCGATTGCGCTGATTGCCACGATTTTTGGCCCGGATACCGGCAACGTCGCCTGGATTCTGGTTGCAATGATCATTGGTGGTGCAATTGGTATTCGTCTGGCGAAAAGAGTCGAGATGACCGAGATGCCGGAGCTGGTGGCGATTCTGCACAGCTTCGTCGGTCTGGCCGCCGTACTGGTTGGTTTCAACAGCTACCTGTATCACGATACCGGTCTGGAACCGATCCTGGTGAACATTCACCTGACTGAAGTGTTCCTCGGCATCTTTATCGGTGCAGTAACCTTCACCGGTTCTATCGTGGCGTTTGGTAAACTGCGCGGCAAGATCTCATCTAAGCCGCTGATGCTGCCGAATCGCCATAAGTTGAACCTGGCGGCACTGGTGGTTTCTTTCCTGCTGCTGGTGGTGTTTGTTCGTACCGAGAGCGTGGGCCTGCAGGTTCTGGCGCTGCTGGTGATGACCATTATCGCACTGGCGTTTGGTTGGCACCTGGTAGCATCCATCGGTGGGGCCGATATGCCGGTCGTCGTCTCTATGCTGAACTCCTATTCAGGATGGGCGGCAGCAGCGGCAGGCTTTATGCTGAGCAACGATCTGCTGATCGTTACGGGTGCGCTGGTCGGTTCCTCGGGTGCGATCCTGTCTTACATTATGTGTAAGGCAATGAACCGTTCTTTCATCAGCGTTATTGCGGGTGGGTTTGGCACCGATGGGTCCTCAACCGGTGATACCGAAGAAGCAGGTGAACATCGCGAGATTAATGCCGAAGATACCGCTGAAATGCTGAAAAACTCTCATTCTGTGATTATCACCCCGGGCTACGGTATGGCGGTGGCGCAGGCGCAGTATCCGGTGGCGGAAATCACTGAGAAACTGCGCGCCCGTGGTATCAAAGTCCGCTTTGGTATTCACCCGGTAGCAGGGCGCTTGCCTGGTCATATGAACGTGCTGTTGGCGGAAGCAAAAGTGCCGTATGACATCGTGTTGGAAATGGATGAAATCAACGATGATTTCGCCGACACCGATACCGTGCTGGTTATTGGCGCCAACGATACGGTGAACCCGGCAGCGCAGGATGATCCGCGCAGCCCGATAGCCGGAATGCCGGTGCTGGAAGTGTGGAAAGCGCAGAATGTTATCGTGTTCAAACGCTCAATGAACACCGGTTATGCAGGCGTGCAGAACCCGCTGTTCTTTAAAGAAAACACCCATATGCTGTTTGGTGATGCCAAAGCCAGCGTGGATGCGATTCTGAAAGCGTTGTAATGCGTTCTTAAAAGTAAGACGGCCTCTGCGGAGGCCGTTTTTTTGTTAAACATCCAGTTTACGCTGGGTTATCCATTCCACGCGCGCCGGATCGCGATGCGAGAAAAATGCGCTGATCCCGGCGTCCATGGCGGCGATTTGCGTCATTTCCTCAGTCGTTAAGGTAAAATCCAGTATCTGAATATTCTCTGTCATACGCGCTTTACGCACGGTTTTCGCCAGAGAAATAATTCCGCGCTGATAAATCCAACGCAGTACTACCTGACCGATGCTTTTCCCGTACTTTTTACCAATCGCGGCCAGTGTCGGATTTTGAAACAGGTCATTGCGCCCCTCGGCGAACGGCGCCCAGGCTTGTGGTTGAATATTGCGGCTCTGCATCCAGGCTACGGCATGCGGTTGCTGGTGGAAGGGATTCACTTCTATCTGATTCACCGCCGGGATGATGCGGTTGAAGGCCATCAAATCTGCCAGACGGTCCGGGTGAAAATTGCTGACGCCAATTGCGCGAATTTTCCCTTCCTCGTAGAGTTCCTCCATCGCACGCCAGGCACCGTGTACGTCGCCATAGGGCTGGTGGATTAAATACAGGTCAAGGTAGTCAAGTTGAAGGCGCTGCAACGAACGCGCAAACTGAGCTTTCGCGCCAGCGTAGCTGGTATCCTGTAACCACAGCTTGGTTGTGATGAAAAGTTCATCGCGGGGTACGCCGCTTTGTTTCAGCGCATTGCCGACCTGAGTTTCATTCAGATAGGAGGCGGCGGTATCGATCAGGCGATATCCTGTTTCGATGGCATCCCGCACGGCTTGCTCACACTCGTTCGCTTCGGTCATTTGGTATACACCAAAACCGAGCAGAGGCATCTCAACACCGTTATTTAAGACCGTTGTATTCATGGAACGCTCCTGAACATCATTTTTTGCATTGCCAGCAGATTAGCAAGAATCTGTTCACACCATTAGTCGGTTAAATCAGCATAGACCTATGAGCTAAATTCATTTTTAGCAGGCTAAAATGCGAAGGTTGTCGCATGTGTTAGCGGGGAGAGGGCGTTACTCATGATTGGCGTTCATAAACTTATGCTTCTTCGGCTATCTAATCACTGTCATTCACCCCGTATATACTGCCACCTGACTTTTCCTAAGATAACAGGACGCTATGCGTACACGTGAACAGTGCTTGCCGGCTGCTACTGCAAGCCAGACCGGTCTCTCTTTTATTCTCATCCTCAGCGGCCTGATGGCCTTTACTTCACTTTCAACCGATATCTACCTCCCGGCGATGCCGACCATGGCGGGGGATTTAAATGGCAATGTGGAGCTTACTGTTACCGGTTTTTTGGTGGGGTTTGCTATTGCGCAGCTGATCTGGGGACCGATCAGCGATCATCTGGGCAGACGTACACCGTTGTTCATCGGCATGGTGCTGTTTATCATCGGTTCTGCGGGGTGTGCGCTGTCCACGGATATCACGCAAATTGTTTTCTGGCGGGTCTTTCAGGCGCTGGGGGCCTGTACCGGACCGATGCTGGCGCGTGCCATGATTCGTGATCTCTTTGCTCGTACTCGTGCGGCGCAAATGTTGTCAACCCTGGTACTGGTTATGGCGATTGCCCCCATCGCAGGGCCATTGATTGGCGGGCAAATTATTCGACTGAGCACCTGGCACTCTATTTTTTGGTTACTGGTGGCCATTGGCGTGCTGATGTTTATCTCGTTGCTGTGGTTACCGGAAACACTCCCTGAAGAAAGACGCGTAAAAGCCTCACTGGCAGGCGCATTCCGGCATTACCGCGCGCTATTAACCAATGGTCGATTTATGCGCTACACCCTGAGTCTGACCTTTTATTACGTGGGTGCGTATGCGTTTATTACCGGTTCGCCATTTGTTTACATTCGCTATTACCATGTCGATCCGCAGCATTATGGCTGGTTATTTGCGTTAAATATTGTCGGCGTTATGGCGATGAGTGCGGTCAACCGCCGGCTGGTGCAACGGCACGCGTTAGAACAGTTGCTTAAGTACGCGACAATGTTGGCGGCACTGGCTGCTGTTGCATTGGCACTGCTGGTTCAGCTGGAAATAGGGGGGGTTATTGCCATTATCATCACTGTGTTTCTGCTATTTTCGATGAATGGGATCATTGCAGCAACGTCGACGGCCGCCGCGCTGGATGCGGCCCCCAATATCGCCGGGTCAGCTTCGGCGCTGATTGGTTCATTACAGTATGGCAGTGGCATCATCTCATCGTTACTGCTGGCGAGATTGAGTGACGGCACCCCCTGGACCATGGCCTGGATTATTGCGCTATTCACACTGATGAGCGCCGCACTGGTGTTCCGAGACAAACAGTAGTTGAACAGCTCCGCGATAGCGGGGCATACGCTTATTCTTTGTTAAGATCGCTCAGCAGGACGGCAATGCTTTGACCACCATTTGTTTGCTCAAGGGCAATCTTTACAATGATGGTCAGCGGTACTGAAAGCAGCATCCCAACGGGACCGAGCAGCCAGCCCCAAAAAATCAGCGACAGGAATACCACCAGCGTAGAAAGTCCTAGCCCACGCCCCATGATGCGGGGTTCGAGGATATTGCCGAATACCAGGTTAATCACCAGATAACCTGCCAGCACGAGCAACGCGTCGTAAAAACCGCTGAATACCAGCACCTGAGCAATAGGGGGAATCGCTGCCAATACCGAACCGATGTTAGGAATATAATTCAGGGCAAAGGCCAGTAGTCCCCAGACAAACGCGAAGCGGACATCCAGTGCGGCAAGCATGCCCCAGGCGACCAGGCCGGTGACGATGCTGATGGCGGTTTTTAGTACCAGATAGTGTGAGACACTGTCGATAGCGCGTTGGATCGCGGCCATTCCCTCAAGAGGGCGGCTCATCATTTGTTTGAGTTTTCCGGGGAGTTGCGGTACTTCCAGCAGCATAAAAACCACGGTCAGCAACAGTAGAAATATCGAGGACATCGCATTAGAGAGTTGCGTCAATAAATTGGTGACCAGCGTCATCGCAGCGTTCGGATCGACATATTTCACCAACTCGTCTACGGAAACGCCGATCCCCGCACGTTGTAGCCACGGTTCGATATTTTTCAGTGGGATAACCAATGACGAACGATACTGCGGCAATGTCCGTGCCAGCTCATTTAAGGATGTACCTAAATAAGCCAGAAGCAGCACCATTAGCATGACAATAATAACAACCAGCAATGACACGGCAAATACACGCGGTATGCGGAGCTTAACCATGCGCTGTACTACGGGATTAAGCACGACGGCGATAAATAACGCCAGAATAAACGGTACGATGATATCGGCGGCAAATCGGATACCGGTTAAAATGATAACCAACATGCCGAGCATAATAACTATTTTTAGGCCGTTAAGCGTGATGATCGGTTTTGCCATGTGAATCCCTGAGTTTTTTATCAATATAATAATGTGATCTGCCTCGAGCCGTTATAACAAAAATCAAACGAGTCGGGTAAAGAAGTGAAAAGATTTTGAGTTCGCATTGAACCTATGATACAAATCACCTGTGTTTAACTACCGAGGACAATTATCATCCGCGATGATGAGAAGCAACACTGCGGATAATTGTAATATTATGGACAATACGTTCAGGATGTTTTTGCGTTTACCTACACTTCTTCGTACCTCCTCCACTTTCTTGCTTGCGGGTGAGCAACACTGGCGCAACGCGCTTTAGTCCCTTCTTCTGCCTGAGCTGGCGTTATGCGCTGAGCTATCTGATTCTATTTTTTGGTTTACTGCATGCAGTAGGCCCAAAGGACTATATTCTCAAGCAGGAGAAGCATCATGTTTTACTGGATATTATTAGGTCTGGCCATTGCGGCTGAAATTACCGGTACGCTGTCAATGAAATGGGCCAGCGTAGGCCATGGTAATGCGGGCTTTATTTTAATGCTGGTAATGATCGCCTTATCGTATATTTTTCTCAGTTTTGCCGTTAAAAAAATCGCCCTTGGTGTGGCCTATGCCTTATGGGAAGGTATCGGAATTTTATTTATTACGCTGTTTAGCGTGTTGTTATTCGACGAAACCTTGACCACGATGAAAGTTGCTGGACTGGTCTCGCTGGTGTTAGGCATTGTGTTGATCAAATCGGGTACCCGCAAGCCGGCAAAAGCGAGGAGGGAGGTGACCCATGCAGCAGTTTGAGTGGGTTCACGGCGCGTGGCTTGGAATGGCCATCGTTCTTGAAATCGTTGCTAACGTCTTCTTAAAATTTTCCGATGGTTTCCGCCGTAAGGCTTATGGCGTGTTGTCGCTGGTGGCGGTGTTAGCGGCCTTTAGTGCGCTGTCCCAGGCGGTAAAAGGGATCGACCTTTCTGTCGCCTACGCGCTGTGGGGAGGATTCGGGATCGCCGCAACGTTGGCCGCAGGATGGGTGCTTTTTGGTCAGCGCCTGAATAACAAAGGCTGGATTGGCGTCGCCTTGCTGCTGGCCGGAATGATAATGATCAAACTTGCCTAATCTACGTGCTGCCCGCAAACGTGGGCAGCATGCGTCATCCCTTCGCCAGTGCTTCGAGTTTATCGCGAAAACCCGTCACAGAAATGGCGCGATTATCTGCCCGCCAGCGATCTTTTGCTGCTGGAGCGGAGCTTTGCACACCAATCAATTGCCAGCCTGAATCTGTCTTTAACATCAATGGGGAGCCGCTGTCGCCAGGGAGCGTATCGCACTGATGCGACAAGACTGTATTTTGCGCCCAGCCAGTTACCACGCAATCCTGATGCGTGTACAGGTCATCCAGGTGATCTTCCGGGTACCCCGATTGAGTCACTTTACGGTCAGCAGCTTTTAGCGCAGCGGTTAACGCGGCTTTATCACCGTCAAATAACGGTAGCGGCGTGATCCCGGAGGGGGGATAACGTAACACTACCAGACCAAAATCCCACGGAGCTGCAGAAGGTGGGACAATCCAGCCGTCACCATCTGCTTTTAAACGCTTGCCGAGAGAGGGATCAACCCGTCCTTCAATGCCGTGGATTTCATAGCGCCAGATACCCTTTTTCGACACAAAACGTAGCGCGACGGCTTTATCCGGCTTGCCTTTTGGTGGGGTGAGTAAGCAGTGCCCGGCGGTCAGGGCCAGGTGAGGTGAAATGAGCGTAGCCGTACACAGGTTACCGCTGGCGGTTTCCAGTTGCCCGATAGCGTCCCACGGTGATTGTGTAGGGTCAGTCACCCTCACACGATCATCATGACCAAAAAACAGCGTTTTTATGTTATCGGCTTCAGCAATGGTCGTTGCAGGCTGCTCCGCATGTGCAACGACAGGAAATAGACAAATTGAACCCAGTAATACCGCAATGGTTTTATGCATATCACACTCTGGTGGGGAATTATGATTATTAACAGCAAACCCTCAGTTAATACTATAGACGGGACGGCGGGAAAGTGGGAGTAAAATCAGATAACTACACTCAGGAAAGATAAAAATGCATGGCGATAAGAGCGCAAATTATCAGGGTAATAAGAATGAACTCAAAGCGGTAATGTGACACCATTTTACCCTCCGAAAGGCGGCGCTAAATCAGACTGATTTAGCGCCGTATGCTATGGCATGGGGGATGCCATGGTTACTACAGATGTTTTATGCAGCCGGCTGAGCAGCTGGTTTAGCGGTTTCGTGTTTTACTGCTTTTTTGGTGTGTTTTTTAGCGGCCTGAGCTTTCTGCTCTGCGGCTGGTTTGGTTGCAGCTGGTTTAGTTGCTGCTTTTTTGGTGTGTTTTTTGGCTGCCTGAGCTTTCTGCTCTGCAGCTGGCTTGGTTGCTGCTTTTTTGGTGTGTTTCTTCGCAGCCTGAGCTTTCTGTTCTACAGCCGGTTTAGCTGCGGATTTTTTAGCGTGCTTTTTGGCAGCCTGCGCTTTCTGCGGAGCTGCTTTGTGCTGTTTTTTATGATGAGTGGTTTTTGCCGGTGCGGCTTTCGTGGTCGCAGCAGCAGTCGGAGCGGTAGTAGCAGTTGTTTCAGCAGCAAATGCAGCGGAAGACAGACCCATAGCAGCGGCAACAACCAGAGCTAATACTTTTTTCATTCTCATACCCTCGATTTGGTTTTTCATTCAACCCCACTGCGGGGCCGTTGAAATAACTATATCGCTGTAATCTCTGGGCTTCCGTGAGTCATTGGTTTCGACGTGTAACCGTTTGTACAATGACTCACGGTTTACGATTACAGATAGCGGGCTTCCAGATGGGCGCGGAAATAGCGGCTGCTCAGCGGCTCTCCGGTTGCCTGGGTAATGAGCTGCTCGGTCGTGAAACGACTGCCATGTTGCCAGATATTCTGGCGCAACCAGTCAAACAAGGCGCTAAAATCTCCTTGCGCAATGGAGTGGTTTAAGCCTGGCAAGGCACGGTTAGCTGCACTGAAAAGCTGGGCTGCATACATCGCCCCCAATGTGTACGAAGGGAAGTAGCCAAAACCGCCATCGGTCCAGTGGATATCCTGCATACAGCCGTTACGGTAGTTCCCGATCGTAGAGAGCCCTAACCAGGCCTGCATTTTTTCATTCCACAAGGCAGGAATGTCATCGACCTCAATGTCGCCGTTAATCAACGCGCGCTCGATTTCATAACGCAGGATCACGTGAGCAGGATAGCTAACCTCGTCAGCGTCAACGCGGATATAGCCCGGTTTGACCTGCTGGTTCCAGGCGATGAAATTGCTTTCCTCAAAGGCGGGTTGATTGCCAAAATGTCGGGTTACTGCGGGAATTAACCGTTTCAGAAACGACGGGCTGCGGCCTAATTGCATTTCAAAGAACAGGCTCTGAGATTCATGGATAGCGGTTGATCGTGCCAGGGCAATAGGTTGTCCTGACCAGTTCTGAGGTAGATTTTGCTCATAACGCGCATGACCTGTCTCATGAATGACGCCAAATAACGCGCTGAGCAGTTCGTTTTCATCGTAGCGGGTGGTAATCCGAACATCTTGCGGTACGCCGCCGCAGAACGGATGTGCACTGATGTCCAGGCGTCCCGCGGTAAAATCAAAACCTAACTGCGCCATGGTTTCAAGGCCCAGCTCACGCTGAACTGCAGTCGGGAAGGGACCAGTGGGGGCGATAAGCGATTGTTGTGATTGTTTTGCCACTACCTTATTGAGCAATTCGGGTAGCCAGCTCTTGATGTCGGCAAAGAGAATATCCAGCCGGGCGCTGGTCATCTCTGGTTCAAAGACATCCAGTAATGCGTCGTAGGGCGAACATCCTTTCGCTTCTGCACGCAGTCGGGCTTCTTCGCGGCTGTACTTAACCACCTCTTTCAGGTTTTCAGCAAACCCTTCCCAGTCATTGGCCGGGCGTTGGCTGCGCCAGGCATGTTCGCAACGACTGCCCGCCAGTGATTTCGCTTCTACCAGTGATTCGGGTAGTAAGGACGCTTGATGATGTAGCCGTGACATTTCGCGCAGATTGGCCTGCTCGACATCGTTCAGGTCTTCCTGCTGCGCGGCGGCGATCCACTTTGCCACATTGGCACCGGTTAACAGTTGATGTTCAAGCACGCTCAGTTCAGCCAGCGCTTCACCCCGGGCTTTGCTACCGCCAGGCGGCATCATGGTAAACATGTCCCAACTGGCTATTGCCGAGAGGTGGGAGAAGCGAGAGAGGCGCTGGAACGTACGGGTGAGTTGATGGTAATTATCGCTGTTACTCATTTTTTGTTCTCGTTCTGTTGGACCAGATTTCAGAGTCTAACGCGATTTCGCAAATTAACCCATTCATCATAGGCATGGGAATTTTGGTAGCTTGTCAATGATAATGATACTTTTTATCATGGTTGTGTGTTGTTCAGATAACGAGAACATTTCATTTTATCCAAGGAGCAGGTGTGCAACAGGAAGTCAGTAACGAATATATCGCAAGGACAAAAGCGGTGGCTGGCTGTTTCTCTATGTTTTTGTTGATGTTCGGCCTCACATTTTCCCCATTATTTTTCCCTGCCAGTCACGACTTGCTCGCCAAAGGATTACTTTTCCCGCTGCTGTTTACACTGGAATTCGTCGTCCTGGTGCCGTTGTATTACGTTTTCTTTAGAAAAAGAGACGGTCTCGGCAAAGGAACATTCAACGCCAGGTGGTTTGCCATATTGTTTGTTGCGCTGCTGATTGTGCAGCTGGTCCTGCCCTGGGTATTGGGGATCAGAAAGACCGAAGAATGGGTGACAAGCCAGGTCTCACTGAACAGCTACGCGCTTTGGTTATCCAGTGTAACGCTGATATTTATTGCACCCGTGTATGAAGAAATCATCTTCAGGGGCTGCCTGTTCAATGCCTTTCAGTACTGGTTCAATAATAAAACAAGATTGTCGTCAGTGGTGGTGTCGGCTATTTTCGCCGTGATGCATACACAGTATGTGGATCTGAGAACGTTATTGATGTTGTTTATTGTGTCCCAGGTTTTGATCCTGGCGAGGCTGAAAAGTAACGGTTTACTGATGCCGATTTTGCTACATATTTTGATGAACGGTACGGTAATTGCTCTGCAGATTAGCGCCCAGACGTTTATGTTATCGTGAGACGTTTATGATGCCCGGTTTTCGGGCATCATTGATTATGCGTGCAGACGGTGGTGCAATCGGGCACCAACCAATAGCGCCAGCACCAGCATCAGTGCGATAAACCCGCCCACGCCGTTCCAGCCATAGCTATGCCAGAAAACACCCCCTAGTGTACCGGCAATGCTTGAGCCCAGGTAATAGCTGAACAGGTACAGTGAAGAGGCCTGGCCTTTAGCGCGTTTGGCTCGCGGCCCGATCCAACTACTTGCCACGGAATGCGCCGCAAAAAAGCCGGCTGAAAAGAGCAACATACCGGCAAAAATCAGCCATAACGAGGTAAACAGAGTCATTATTAGCCCGAACAACATCACGCCCGTCGAGAACAACATTACCGGGCCGCGCCCATAACGGGTGGTCATGGAACCGGCTTTTGGTGAGCTCCAGGTGCCGGTAAGATAAGCCACAGACAACAAACCGACGACAGCCTGGCTCAGCGCCCAGGGCGACAGCATCAGACGGTAGCCGATGTAGTTAAACAGTGTGACAAACGACCCCATCAGCAAGAACCCTTCTGCGAACAACAGTGGAAGTCCTCTGTCACGCCAGTGCAAACGGAAGTTGATAAATAACGTTTTAGGCCGTAACGATGTCGGTCTGAAGTGCCGTGATTCCGGTAAGATCTTCCAGAACATTAGCGCGGAGGCGAGGGCAAAGCAGCCAATAGCCGCCAGCGCGATTCGCCAGTTAAAAAAGTCAGTAAACACGCCGCTAATCAAACGACCACTCATACCACCAATCGAGTTTCCGCTGATGTATAAGCCCATTGAAAATGCAACAAAACTTGGGTGAATTTCCTCACTCAAATAGGTCATTCCCACGGCCGCCACGCCGCTCAGTGACAGTCCGATCAGCGCACGCATGATTAAAATACCGTGCCAACTGGTCATCATTGTTGAAAGGAGCGTACAACAAGAGGCGAGCAGCAGCGCGGTAACCATCACCGGCTTGCGGCCAATAGCATCTGAAAGTGGGCCGGTAAACAGTAACCCTATCGCCAGCATCGCTGTTGAAATGGAGAGCGAAATACTACTGCTGGCAGGCGATACGCCAAACTCGTGCGAAAGCACAGGCAGTATGGGTTGTACGCAATAGAGGAGGGCAAAAGTCGCCAGTCCGGCGGAAAACAGCGCCAGCGTGACGCGCATAAATGGGGATGTTCCGCGTTTGATAAAACCATCCGGCGGGGTAACTATCTGTTCATCAACATCGCTTGTTGGCGCGGTATCGACAGTTGTTGTACGGCTCACTTGAAATCCTTGCTCATCCAATTACGTCTACAGGACCAGCCTTAAGAGTATGAAAATCACAATATTCTGTCTAATATATTAATAATCTCAAATAATATTTTAAAGATATGAATATCGAACTGCGTCATTTACGTTACTTTGTGGCAGTTGCGGAAGAGCTGCATTTTGGTCGTGCAGCGGCACGACTGAGTATTTCGCAACCTCCGTTGAGTCAGCAGATCCAGATTCTTGAGCAGCAGGTGGGTGCACGGCTACTGGCGCGGACTAACCGCAGCGTGGCGCTTACCGCTGCCGGAAAACAGTTTCTGGCGGACAGTCGGCAAATCCTGGGTCTGGTAAATGAGGCTGCCGCCCGTGCTGAGCGATTACACCTGGGGGAGTCTGGAGAACTTCGCATCGGTTTTACGTCATCAGCTCCGTTTATTAAGGCCGTGTCCGATACGCTGTCTCTTTTTCGCCAATGCTATCCTGCGGTGCATATGCAAACCCGTGAAATGAATACGCGCGAGCAAATTGCCCCGCTCAACGAGGGAACACTGGATTTAGGGCTCCTGCGCAATACGCAACTACCGGACACGCTGGCGCGGGAGGTCATTTTGCATGAGCCGCTGATGGCGATGATCCCACGCGCACATCCTCTGGCGCAAAAGCCGGTGGTGACGCTGGCGGAGCTGGCAAACGAACCGTTTGTCTTTTTTGATCCGCATGTTGGAACGGGGTTGTATGACGATATTCTCGGCCTGATGCGCCGTTATGATCTGAAACCAACCATCGCCCAGGAGGTCGGTGAGGCGATGACCATCATTGGACTGGTGGCCGCAGGGTTGGGGGTTTCCATTTTGCCCGCCTCTTTTAAACGGGTGCAATTGTATGAAATGTGTTGGATCCCTATTGCCGAAGACGATGCGGTCTCCGAAATGTGGTTGGTGTGGCCGAAGCATCATGAACAAAGCCACGCAGCGCAGCGTTTTCGCCAGCAGCTTTTAGCCGCAGCGCAGCGCGGTTAATTTAGTTTAAAAATGGTAGAAAATGTGCAGTAAATCACAAGGCTAAGCAAAAAGTTGACGGAAACCATTGAAGTGCTTCACCATAGTCTACAGATTATTTCGGAGCGCGAAAATAAAGGGAGTAAGTGGTGGTTGCTGATAGTCAGCCTGGGCATATCGATCAAATTAAGCAGACCAATGCGGGCGCGGTTTATCGTCTGATTGATCAGCTGGGACCGGTATCGCGTATTGATCTCTCTCGCCTGGCACAATTGGCGCCTGCCAGTATTACCAAAATTGTCCGAGAAATGCTGGAAGCGCATTTGGTGCAGGAGCTGGAAATAAAAGAAGCCGGTAACCGCGGACGTCCGGCGGTTGGGCTGGTTGTCGAAACAGAAGCCTGGCATTACCTTTCTATTCGTATTAGTCGTGGCGAGATTTTCCTGGCGCTGCGCGATCTGAGCAGCAAACTGGTGGTCGAGGATTGTCTTGAAATGGCGCTGGTCAGCGAGATATCGTTACTGGAACGGGTTGTTGCGCAAGTCGATCAGTTTTTTATTCGTCACCAGCAAAAACTCGAACGCCTAACTTCCATCGCGATTACCTTACCCGGCATTATTGATACAGAGAACGGTATCGTACATCGTATGCCGTTCTATGATGACGTCAAAGAGATGCCGCTCGGCGAAACGCTGGAGCGGCATACCGGCGTGCCGGTATACATTCAGCACGATATCAGCGCATGGACCATGGCCGAGGCGCTGTTTGGTGCATCACGCGGGGCGCGTGATGTTATTCAGGTAGTCATCGATCACAACGTGGGTGCAGGGGTGATCACTGATGGTCATTTACTGCATGCAGGCAGCAGCAGCCTGGTCGAAATAGGTCATACGCAGGTGGACCCTTACGGCAAACGGTGCTACTGCGGTAATCATGGGTGTCTGGAAACGATCGCCAGCGTCGACAGCGTGCTGGAACTGGCGCAGGTGCGACTGAAGCAGTCAATGAGCTCCTCTCTGCACGGACAACCGTTGACGGTAGACGCACTGTGTCAGGCGGCCATGCAGGGCGATTTATTGGCGAAAGATATTATTAACGGCGTTGGGACACATGTCGGTCGTATCCTGGCCATCATGGTGAATTTGTTCAACCCGCAAAAGATATTGATAGGATCTCCACTCAGTAAAGCTGCTGACATTTTGTTCCCGACGATTGCTGACAGCATTCGTCAACAGGCGCTTCCGGCCTACAGCCAGCACATTGTTGTCGAAAGTACGCAATTTTCTAATCAGGGGACGATGGCGGGGGCCGCTCTCGTTAAAGACGCGATGTATAACGGTTCTTTGTTGATTCGTCTATTACAGGGTTAACATTTTTTAACTGTTGTACGAAAAATTGCGCTATCTCAAGCTGGTTCTGGCCGTCATACTTTAGACTTTCTCCACTGTTTTATTTTCCTGACTTATATTTTCAGAGCATACGGTGGAGTTAGTGATGCTGAAGCGTTTCTTTATTACAGGTACAGACACTTCTGTTGGGAAGACCGTGGTTTCCCGCGCATTACTACAAGCGTTGGCGTCAGGGGGTAAACGTGTGGCGGGTTACAAACCCGTCGCCAAAGGCAGCAAAGAGACCCCGGAGGGTATGCGCAATAAAGATGCACTGGTGCTGCAAAGTGTGTCATCCATCGAACTGCCGTACGAGGCGATTAACCCTATCGCGCTGAGCGAAGACGAAAGCAGCGTGGCGCATAGTGGTCCGGTTAACTACACCCTGTTATCCAATGGACTTGCAAGCCTGAGTGAGAAGGTTGATCACGTTGTTGTTGAAGGTACAGGTGGCTGGCGTAGTCTGATGAACGATCTGCGTCCGTTATCGGAGTGGGTAGTACAGGAGCAACTCCCGGTTCTGATGGTGGTGGGCATTCAGGAAGGCTGTATTAACCATGCCATTCTCACCGCCCAGGCGATTGCCAGTGACGGGCTGCCGTTGATTGGCTGGGTAGCGAACCGTATTAACCCCGGATTGGCGCATTATGCCGAAATCATCGACGTGCTAAGCAAAAAATTACCGGCACCGTTGATGGGTGAATTGCCTTATTTGCCACGTGCCGAGCAGCGCGAGCTTTCTCAGTATATTCGTCTATCAATGCTCGGCAGCGTGTTGTCTGTAGATAGAGTCATGGCGTAACGTTCGCGACAGCACTGACGACACGACGCAAGCCATCAACAGGCCGGGGAGCAGTCGATACTCCCCGGTCATTTCACAGACCATCAATGTCGACATAATGGGGGCATGGGTCGTCGCCGCCAGCAGTGTGGCCATTCCTGTTAAGCCCAACAGTACCGCTATTTCATCCGCCCCCGGAAGCCAGAACCCCCATACCCGACCCAGTAACATACCGATCGACAAACCGACGAACAACGTTGGTGTAAACACGCCGCCGGGGGCTCCTGAACCGCTACTGGCGAGTACGGCCAGCAATTTGCAAATGAAAATTCCGCTGATGACGGCGAGCAAAGGCGGAGAGAGTAAATACGACTGTACCACGCTGTAGCCGTTGCCCCAGACCGCAGGTGTGAGTAGCGACAACAGGCCAACGATCAACCCGCCCAGGGCTAACTGGCCTGGTGGTGCGAGTTTTAAGCGCAAAAAGCCGTTGTGGCTGGTGGTCATAAGCCACATAAAAAGAGGTCCGCAGAGACCGGCTAACAGACCCGTGCTGATAATCATCACATATTCCAGCACATGCAGTTCACGTGTCAGATGAACGGTATACAGTAGCGCGTTGCTGTTGCTAAGCGCATTGGTGGTTAACAATGCGACGACGGCGGAGACAACCACCGGCCCTAATGAGGCGAGGATCAACGTGCCAAACAGCACTTCGGCAATAAATAAGCTACCCGCCAACGGAGCGTGATACGCACCGGCCATACCAGCAGCAGCCCCGCAGGCAATCCATAATTTCCATTCCGAACGCGGTGTGAAGCGTTGTGCGAAGCATGAGGCCGCCAATGCGGCCAATAAAATCATTGCTCCTTCACGACCAATGGCGCTACCGCTCGCCACGACGACCAAAGAGGCCAGTGATTTCACCAGACTTGCGCTGACGTCGAACTGCCCGTCAGTCTGCAGGGCTTCCATATAATCTGTGGGGGCCTGTGGGCGTAAACGATTAAATTTTTGCCAGCCCCAGAGCAAGAGTCCTGCCGCCAGACCACCGAGCGCAGGTGTCAGCATGCGTCTGAACGGCGGCAGATTTGTCGCGGCATTGACCAGACTTCCCGTATCGTTACTCAGGAACAGCCATTCAAGCAATTGCATCGCATGACGAAATCCTGCAACGGCCAGGGCTGCAAGGATACCAATCATCGCGGCGATCAGCAGACGCCGAAACAGAGTGCGTAGGTCAGGATAAGCATGTAAACGATGCATGGGTTGCCAGACAGGAATATTCAGACGGCTTATTTTGCGGGTAATTAGCCGCAGAAGCAAAAGCTCAGCGTGCGAAACTTAGCGGGAAATGGGCAGGAACTGTCCTGCCCGTGGGTGACATTAACGAAACAATGGTTTATCTGCCACCGGAACTAATAACTGCGACTGCCATTGTGCCAGCGTCAGGCGTGCCAGTTTACCCAACCCCTGGTAGAACGGATGGTCCGCCTTCTCGATAAAAACATCGAGAAAGCGAGCCGACCACGGCAGTAGATGCCAGGCCAGCAATTGCTCACATTCGGTGTGGCGGCCATTTTCGGCAAGCCAGGCGGTTAGCAGTAACAGCGAACCAAAGTGATCTTCTGGCTCATTCTGTTGCAGCGCAAACTGAATGCCGTTGTCGCGCATCCATTGACGTAATGCCAGCGTGGAATCACCAAACAACACGTTTTCGCGATCCAGCCAGACCGAACCCCAGGGCGGGGATGGCAAAGCGTAGGGGCCGATAAACAAACGTTGCCAGGCTTGTGGGAGCGTTTCATCGCTATCTGTCTGCATTTGTGCAGCCAGTGGCGACAGCGCAGCTTCCGGCAGCGGCCACTGTGCTTGCCAGCCATCAGCTTTTAACGCACTGACCATCGCAGATGCTTCAGCGCTATCTGGCGCATAGAAGAACAACGCGCCCAGAACGCGCGCTGCGGTTGAAAAGTTGTCACATTGTGAAAAATGGGTCATGCAAACAATCCTGAACAGTGCGGGTTGCCCCGCACCCGAGAGTTAACCTGCAACAGCCATTCCGACTGTCATATGCAAACCATAAAACAAACCACGACCAATGATTTCACCGGCCAGGACTAAAATTAAACCTAACGCCAGCCCAGCGGCATGCGGGTTTTTACGGCGGATAAGCGGGCATATCCAGCACCCAAGACCTGCGGCCAGCAAGACGATGCGCCACACCTGTAAGCGGCCGTAGTCAGGTACCAGCGCATTGGCGAATTGCACCGAACTGTGGATTGTGCCGAGGGAAAGTCCCTGCAGGACAATCACACCTGCACTCACCAGTAACGCCAGCACGCTTATTCCCGCGAACACGTTGGCATTAAAAGGAACACCAGCAGCACGCAACAGCAGGGCGGCAAAGAGTGGCCCGCTCAGAAGCATGGTCATGAAAAAGGCCACCGTAGTGTAACCATTATACCAGGTCGGTACGGTATCTATCTGGTAAACGTTGGTCATCGCCCAGACAAACACCACGCCCAGCAACATGCTTACCAGCAGCCATATTTTACCTAATGCAGCAGGCATTTTACCGAGAAAAGCGACCAGCCACCATAAACCACCGACGGCAAAAAACAGCGAACCGCTGGCGATTTCATTACTTAGCGCTGATTCACCGACTCTGTTCAGTGAGTTAAATGCGCGTAACGGAGACCCCAAATGCATAACCGAGGCCAGGAATGCGATTCCCATTACCAGCCAAAGAAAAAACATACTGCGAACAATGCGCTGCCTTACAACATCGTCTTTGGCGGCAACCCAACCCAGCCCACTGACGATTAGCGCGCCTGCCACGCATTGGCCCAGAACCGTGAACAGTACCAGCGGCCATTCATGCCATCCACTTCCCATTTTAGACCTCCTTCGGATTAGCCAGATAACCCGTGGTATCCCCGGTCGGGCGGCTATTGGCATTTGGTTTGATGACGATGCTCGGTTTGGTAAAGTGCGCACCAGGGAGCGGCGCTACCGCGGCCAGGGTGCCGTGTTTTTTACGCAGTTCCTCTATCGGGCCGAAGTCCAGCGCACGCAGCGGGCAGGATTCGACACAGATGGGTTTCTTACCCTCAGCAACGCGTTCATGACAGCCATCGCACTTGGTCATGTGTCCTTTGGCGGCATTGTATTGCGGCGCGCCATACGGGCAGGCCATGTGGCAATAGCGACAGCCAATGCACACATCTTCATCCACGACCACAAAACCATCTTCACGTTTGTGCATCGCGCCGCTTGGACACACCTTGGTACAGGCCGGGTCTTCACAGTGGTTGCACGCAATGGAGAGGTAGTAGGCGAAAACGTTCTGGTGCCAGACACCGTTATCTTCCTGCCAGTCACCGCCGGCGTATTCGTAAATACGGCGGAAACTGACGTC
>NZ_JAOWIG010000073.1:0-134812 GCF_030332245.1 Citrobacter sp. Cy070 | reverse complement strand
CCCATATAAATCAGGGCGTTCCGATACAAAAATCCAGGAGGGTTCAATTGGGACATCGTGCCGCCATTTACTGCCGGGTTTCAACAGCGGATCAGTCTTGTGAACGCCAGGAATTTGATCTGCGAGCCTTCGCCGGCCGTGCCGGCTACGACGTGGTGGGAATATTTAAGGAAACAGGTTCAGGAACTAAACTCGACCGGGCCGAGCGAAAGAAAGTCCTGGCGCTTGCCCAGTCCAGACAAATTGATGCAATCCTGGTCACTGAGCTTTCCCGGTGGGGGCGCTCGACGCTCGATCTGCTCAATACGCTACGTGAACTGGAGAACTGGAAGGTTTCCGTGATAGCCATGAATGGAATGGCGTTCGATCTTTCGTCGCCGTATGGACGAATGCTGGCGACGTTTCTTTCCGGCATTGCGGAGTTTGAGCGGGATCTCATCAGCGAGCGGGTCAAGTCAGGCCTTGCTGTTGCGAAGGCACGTGGTAAGAGGCTTGGTCGTCAGGCCGGAGTGCGACCAAAATCAGACCGACTTTTGCCTAAGGTGGTTGCGATGAGGGCCGAGGGACGCAGCTATCGCTGGATCGCACGCGAGCTCGGTATCAGCAAGAATACCGTCGCTGACATCGTGCAACGACACAGAGCTAACGCTTAGGGTGTCATTTCGCCCTCAGCCGGAACCGACCCCTGAAAGGCGTTAACCAGTCAAACGGACCGCCGCTGTAGCTGCGGCCAGTGACGGAAAATCCGTTGAGTACCGCGCCCACGACCACTCCCTGGGTAAACGTGGCAAGAATTGAACCGCCCAGAAAGGCTTTATCCCAGAATGGTCGATGCGCCGGCGTGGCCTTGAAGCGAAACTCAAAGGCAACGCCGCGAAAAATCAGGCCAATCAGCATCAGGGTGAGTGGGATCGTCAGTGCATCGACAATGACTGCATAGGCCAGAGGAAATGCGCCAAACAATCCTGCACCGCCCAGCACCAGCCAGGTTTCATTCCCATCCCATACCGGTGCGACGCTGTTGACCATCACGTCGCGGTCATCAGCGTCCTGAATAGCGGGAAATAAAATACCGATCCCGAGATCAAAGCCGTCCATCACGATATACATCAGCGTGGCGAATACGATAATAACGAACCAGATAACTGATAAATCAATACCCATTAGCGATGTGCCTCAGCTTGAGAATCGAGGACGGCAGCGGAAAGCGGCCGTGCGGGTGTGCCAGCTGGCGGGAGGGTCGGATCATCTTCCTGTGGTCCTTTACGGATCAGGCGAATCATGTAGCTATAACCCACACCGAAGACCGAGCTGTAAACCACAAAGAAAGCCAGCAGGCTGATGCTCATATGCAAATCACCATGTGCGGAAACCGCATCCGCTGTGCGTTGCAAACCGTAAACCACCCACGGCTGACGGCCAACTTCAGTGGTCACCCAGCCAGCGAGGATGGCAATCAGACCGGAAGGGCCCATCCACAAGGCAAAGCGCAAGAAAGCGCGCGAGGTGTATAAACGCTGCTTATAACGTAGCCACAGGGCAAACGCACCCAACAGGATCATCAGCATGCCTAGCCCCGCCATAATGCGAAACGACCAGAACACCATGGTGGAGTTGGGCCTGTCTTCTTTAGGAAACTCTTTCAGGGCCGGGACCTGTTTATCCAGACTATGGGTCAGGATCAGACTGCCCAGCGCCGGAATTTCCAGCCCATAGTGGGTGCGCTCCTGCTCCATATCCGGCCAGCCGAACAGTAGCAACGGAGTCGGTTCGCCGGGCGGATTTTCCCAGTGTCCTTCAATCGTGGCAATTTTTGCCGGCTGGTGCTTCAGCGTATTCAACCCGTGCATATCGCCAATCAATGCCTGCAGCGGGGCGACGATCAGCGTCATCCACAGCGCCATCGAAAACATGGCGCGAATAGCCGGAGTGTTATTCCCACGTAATAAATGCCATGCCCCTGATGCTGCGACAAACAGCGCACTGCTCAGGAAAGCGGCAACGGACATATGCAACAAACGATATGGGAATGAAGGGTTGAAAATAACGGCGAACCAGTCGACGGGAACGACCTGTCCATTGACGATTTCATAGCCCTGTGGAGTCTGCATCCAGCTGTTGGAGGCCAGTATCCAGAAGGTAGAAATAATTGTCCCCAGCGCAACCATGCAAGTTGCAAAGAAGTGCAGGCCTGGCCCCACACGGTTCCAGCCAAACAGCATTACGCCGAGGAAGCCTGCTTCGAGGAAGAAGGCGGTTAACACTTCATAGGTCAGCAGCGGCCCGGTGATGCTCCCGGCAAACTCAGAAAAACCGCTCCAGTTAGTGCCGAACTGATAAGCCATCACCAGCCCGGACACTACGCCCATACCAAAGTTTACGGCGAAGATTTTCGACCAGAAATGATACAGCGAACGCCAGGTCGGATTTTTGGTTTTCAACCAGAGACCTTCCAGTACCGCCAGATAGCTGGCAAGACCGATAGTAATGGCCGGAAAAATGATGTGAAAGGACACCGTAAACGCGAACTGGATCCTCGCCAGGTGAAACGCGTCAAGACCGAACATGCTTAACTCCGCAGGCAAAATTGATTTGGCGCAATTCTAAGCCCCTGGCGAAATGTGGGGCAGAAACAGAACAGTTCTTTTTAACCATAACAGTTGTGCTGCCGTTATAGGTCGCACGATCTGATATGCAATCTGGTCCCGCATTTGAATTTTACTTCGACGATAATGGGTTTATCCCGTGGTCTGCGGTGATTGACGGTGCTGATGACTATGTGAACATCACCTGTTTATTCGCCTTAAAGCACACCCCGAAAATTGATGCTGTACAGATAGCTGCCCGGGCCTCAGGCAAAGAGCTTTCGCTAACGATGTTGTAAAACTGTTAACTATAACAGTTCTGAAAAAATCGTTATTTATGTAGACTGATATATACAGAGGTTGTCACCGATACCGAATATCAGGACGAAAAATGAAGAAATACCAGCGACTGGCGGAGCAAATTCGCGATCAAATCGCGTCTGGCGTATGGCAACCAGGCGATCGGTTGCCCTCTTTGCGCGAGCAGGTGGCAAGCAGCGGGATGAGTTTTATGACCGTGGGGCATGCCTACCAACTGCTGGAAAGTCAGGGGCGGATCATCGCCCGGCCCCAGTCGGGCTATTATGTTGCCGCGCGCCCCGAACGCGAAGCCGCCGTGCCGCAGGTACAGGTCATGCGCGATGAGGCCGTGGATATCAACACCTACATCTTTGACATGCTGCAGGCCAGTCGTGATGCTTCCGTGATGCCGTTTGCATCCGCTTTCCCTGATCCACGCTTATTTCCGCTTCAGCAGCTTAATCGCTCGCTGGCTCAGGTGAGTAAAACGGCTACCGCCATGAGTGTTATCGAAAACCTGCCGCCAGGAAATGATGAACTGCGTCATGCTATTGCCCGTCGATATGCGCAACAGGGAATGACCCTTTCTCCGGATGAAATTGTGATCACCACTGGCGCACTTGAAGCGCTTAACCTGAGCCTGCAGGCGGTCACTGAGCCGGGGGATTGGGTGATTGTCGAAAATCCGTGTTTTTACGGCGCATTACAGGCTCTGGAGCGATTGCGCCTGAAGGCGTTGTCCGTTGCCACCGACGTGAAGGACGGAATCGACCTTGTCGCACTGGAGCAGGCCTTACAGGAGTACCCGGTCAAAGCCTGCTGGCTGATGACCAACAGCCAAAATCCGTTGGGTTTTACACTCAGCGCACGGAAAAAAGCCCATCTGGTCGCATTACTGGAAAAATACAATGTGATGCTGATTGAAGATGATGTTTACAGCGAACTCTATTTTGGCCGGGAGAAACCACTGCCGGCTAAAGCGTGGGATCGAGGAGACAGGGTGTTGCACTGTTCATCTTTCTCGAAATGTCTGGTCCCCGGATTTCGCATCGGTTGGGTTGCTGCCGGGAAACATGCCCGTCGTATTCAGCGACTCCAGTTGATGAGCACCTTATCCACCAGTTCCCCAATGCAGCTTGCGTTGGTGGACTACCTGTCGACCCGGCGTTATGACGCGCATTTGCGACGGCTGCGTCGTCAGCTGGCGGAACGCAAACAGCAGGCCTGGCAAACGTTGCTGCGTCATCTTCCGGCAGAGGTCAAAATACACCATAACGACAGCGGCTATTTTCTGTGGCTCGAACTGCCAGAACCGCTGGATGCGGGAGAACTCAGCACCCAGGCGCTGGCGCACCACATCAGCATCGCACCAGGTAAGATGTTTTCAACCTCGGGGACATGGTCACGTTTCTTTCGTTTTAATACCGCATGGCACTGGGGTGAACGCGAAGAACAGGCGGTTAAACAGCTTGGAAAATTAATTCGCGAGATGATGAAATAAAACTGAATGTGCTATTCAATATAAAAGAATAGCGCATTCTTATTTTAGAAATAGTGAATGTTAAACCCTGATGTTATTTATATCAGGTGCCACCATACGAAATATCAATAGTTCTTCCTGGTGCCACCCTGGCACTTAACTCCTTGTCTATACTCCAGAAGATTAAATTACTTTGCTATAACCCGTGGCGTAATGAGCGTTAGCTCACAACCTGATTAAATTTCCTTGCGCCAGCAGGAACGCTTTCAACACCCCGACTATTTTTAGGAAAGGACATATATTTACGGCAAGGCTGCCGCTCAATATTTTTTCGACAGGAGTAAGACGTTATGAGCAAGCAATTTGCCCTCAGTAGCTTGTGTGCACTCAGTATGACGCTGATGACAGCCCATGCAGCCGAACCCCCAACATCATTAGATAAACCGGAAGGGCGCCTGGATATTATTGCCTGGCCAGGTTATATCGAACGCGGACAAACCGATAAACAATATGACTGGGTTTCGCAGTTTGAGAAGGAAACCGGTTGTGCCGTCAATGTTAAAACAGCGGCCACATCAGACGAAATGGTGAGCCTGATGGCGAAAGGCGGCTATGACCTGGTGACGGCTTCTGGTGATGCTTCACTGCGTCTGATTATGGGCAAACGTGTCCAGCCTATAAATCCTGCGCTTATCCCAAACTGGAAAACTATCGATCCGCGCGTGGTCAAAGGGGAATGGTTTAACGTCGGTGGGAAAGTTTACGGCACTCCTTATCAATGGGGTCCCAACTTGCTGATGTATAACACCAAAACCTTCCCAACGCCGCCAGATAGTTGGAAAGTGGTGTTCGTCGAGCAAAAACTTGAGGACGGAAAAAGCAATAAAGGACGAGTCCAGGCGTACGATGGCCCGATCTATATCGCCGATGCGGCGCTGTTCGTCAAAGCCACTCAACCGCAGTTGGGTATCACCGATCCCTATCAGCTCACCGAGAAACAGTATCAGGCGGTCATCAAAGTCCTGAGCGATCAGCACGCACTGATTCATCGCTACTGGCATGACACCACTGTGCAAATGAGTGACTTCAAAAACGAAGGTGTGGTGGCATCAAGCGCCTGGCCCTATCAGGCTAACGCCCTGAAAGCAGAAGGCCAGCCAATCGCCACGGTTTTCCCGAAAGAGGGCGTCACCGGTTGGGCTGACACCACCATGCTGCATAGCGAAGCAAAACATCCTGTTTGTGCTTACAAATGGATGAACTGGTCATTAACCCCGAAAGTTCAGGGCGACGTCGCAGCCTGGTTTGGATCTCTGCCGGTAGTCCCTGAAGGTTGTAAAGCCAGCCCGCTGCTGGGCGAAAAAGGCTGTGAAACCAACGGCTATAGCTATTTCGACAAAATTGCTTTCTGGAAAACGCCAATCGCAGAAGGTGGAAAATTCGTTCCTTACAGTCGCTGGACGCAGGATTACATCGCCATTATGGGCGGTCGTTAATTCCGCTGGGGGTTTTATGACGTACGCAGTGGAGTTTCATAATGTCTCGCGTCTGTACGGGGATGTTCGTGCAGTTGATGGGGTAAGTATTGCAATTAATGATGGTGAGTTTTTCTCTATGCTGGGGCCATCCGGCTCCGGCAAAACGACCTGTCTGCGCATGATTGCAGGGTTTGAGCAGCTTTCGGGCGGTTCAATTAAAATTTTTGGTAAGCAAGCCAGTGAATTACCGCCCTGGGAACGGGACGTCAATACGGTATTTCAGGATTACGCACTATTCCCGCATATGTCGATTCTCGACAACGTGGCTTATGGGCTGATGGTGAAAGGCATTGATAAAAAGCAGCGTCATGCCAGGGCACGCGAAGCGTTAGATAAGGTTGCGCTCGGCTTTGTCTATGAGCGCAAGCCATCACAACTCTCTGGTGGACAGCGTCAGCGTGTAGCGATTGCCCGTGCGTTGGTCAATGAGCCTCGCGTCCTGCTGTTGGATGAGCCACTTGGCGCGTTGGATCTCAAGCTACGCGAACAGATGCAACTGGAGCTGAAAAAACTCCAGCAGTCTCTCGGTATCACCTTTATTTTTGTCACCCACGATCAGGGTGAGGCGCTGTCGATGTCCGATCGTGTGGCGGTATTTAACAATGGTCGTATCGAGCAAGTGGATTCACCGCGAGAACTCTACATGCGTCCGCGCACGCCGTTTGTGGCGAGTTTTGTAGGTACGTCAAACGTCTTTGACGAAGCGATGTCGGCAAACGTCTGTGGCTTACAGGGGATGTTCTCGCTGCGCCCGGAACACATTCGGTTAAATGATATGGTGGGCGAGGTTCAGGCTCGGGGTGTCATTCAGGCGGTGCAGTACCAGGGGGCGGCGACGCGTTTTGAACTGAAACTTGCCGGTGGTGAAAAGTTGCTGGTGAGCCAGGCGAACCTGACGGGAGAAATGCTGCCGTCGGCGCTGTCGCCGGGTCAGCAGGTGATGGCATCGTGGTCACGGGATGTCATGGTTCCGCTGGTAGAGGAGAGGTGAATGGCTATGAACGTCATACATTCGCCAGCACAGTCGACAAAGCTGAACCGTATCTCGGGGTTCTTCTGGCGTAATCCAGGGCTTGGGCTGTTTTTGCTACTGCTCGGGCCGCTGATGTGGTTTGGCATCGTCTACTTTGGATCGTTGCTGACGCTGTTGTGGCAAGGTTTTTACACCTTCGACGATTTCACTATGTCGGTGACGCCAGACCTGACGCTGGCGAATCTGCAGGCGCTGTTTAATCCGGCTAATTACGACATCATTGTGCGAACGTTGACAATGGCGGTGGCGGTGACGATTGCCAGCGCCATTCTGGCGTTCCCGATGGCATGGTATATGGCGCGCTATACCAGTGGCAAAATGAAAGCCTTTTTTTACATTGCCGTCATGTTGCCGATGTGGGCGAGCTATATCGTCAAAGCCTATGCGTGGACGCTGCTGTTAGCGAAAGACGGCGTGGCGCAGTGGTTTCTAACCCATCTCGGGCTGGAGCCACTGTTGACCGCTTTCCTCACCTTGCCGGCTGTCGGCGGTAATACGCTGTCAACATCGGGATTAGGGCGCTTTTTGGTTTTTGTCTACATCTGGCTTCCCTTTATGATCCTGCCGGTTCAGGCTGCTCTGGAACGGCTTCCGCCCTCGCTTTTGCAGGCATCGGCCGATCTGGGCGCGCGTCCTCGTCAAACCTTCCGCTATGTGGTTTTCCCGCTGGCAATACCCGGTATAGCCGCCGGTTCTATCTTTACTTTTTCACTGACGCTGGGTGACTTTATTGTGCCGCAACTGGTGGGACCGCCGGGATATTTCATCGGCAACATGGTGTATTCGCAACAAGGGGCTATCGGCAATATGCCAATGGCGGCGGCATTCACTCTGGTGCCCATTGTTTTAATTGCACTGTATCTGGCGTTCGTGAAGCGTCTGGGAGCTTTCGATGCACTCTGAACGCGCACCCTGGTTACTCAAACTGGCAGCATGGGGAGGGGTTCTTTTTCTGCACTTTCCCATCCTCATCATCGGCACCTATGCTTTTAATACAGAGGAGGCTGCTTTTAGTTTTCCGCCTCAGGGACTGACATTGCGTTGGTTTAGCGTGGCGGCGCAGCGTAGCGATATTCTTGAGTCAGTGACGTTGTCACTTAAAATCGCCGCGTTGTCGACAGCAATCGCTCTGGTACTGGGGACGCTGGCGGCGGCTGCGCTGTGGCGCAGGGACTTTTTCGGTAAAAGCGCAATATCGCTGTTGCTGCTGTTGCCGATTGCGCTGCCGGGCATTATTACCGGCCTGGCACTGCTGACGGCATTTAAGACCATCAACCTGGAACCGGGTTTTCTCACGATAGTGGTGGGGCATGCGACGTTTTGCGTGGTGGTTGTCTTTAACAACGTCGTGGCGCGTTTTCGCCGTACCTCATGGAGTCTGGTTGAAGCGTCTATGGATCTTGGCGCCAACGGCTGGCAAACCTTTCGTTATGTCGTGCTGCCCAATCTGGCATCAGCACTGCTGGCGGGGGGCATGCTGGCGTTTGCCTTGTCGTTTGATGAAATCATCGTGACAACGTTCACCGCCGGACATGAAAGAACACTTCCGCTGTGGCTGCTCAATCAACTGGGTCGCCCACGAGATGTGCCTGTTACCAACGTTGTGGCATTGCTGGTAATGCTGGTAACAACACTGCCAATTTTAGGGGCCTGGTGGCTAACGCGTGAAGGCGACACCGTCGCCGGAAACGGTAAATAAACGACGATATGGGAAATTGCTATGCAACATCAATTACTGATTAACGGTGAGCTGGTCAGCGGTGAAGGTGAAAAGCAACCAGTTTATAACCCTGCCACTGGTGAACTTATTCTGGAGATTGCTGAGGCGTCAGCCGCGCAGGTTGATGCCGCAGTGTGCGCGGCAGACAATGCGTTTGCCTCCTGGGGCCAAACCACGCCGAAAGTGCGTTCGGAGCTGTTGTTAAAGCTGGCGGACACCATTGCAGATAATGCACAGACCTTCGCTGAGCTGGAATCGCTTAACTGCGGTAAACCACTACATTGTGTGCTTAATGATGAAATTCCGGCCATCGTGGACGTTTTCCGTTTCTTCGCGGGGGCTGCGCGCACCCTGCAAGGACAGGCCGCTGGGGAGTATCTGGAAGGGCATACCTCCATGATTCGTCGCGATCCGCTGGGTGTGGTGGCCTCCATCGCGCCGTGGAACTACCCGCTGATGATGGCGGCATGGAAGCTGGCTCCAGCGCTGGCCGCCGGTAACTGCGTGGTGATTAAACCTTCAGAAATTACCCCGCTGACGGCGCTTAAACTGGCGGAATATGCGAAAGATATTTACCCGGCAGGCGTGATTAACGTTCTGTTTGGTCGTGGTAAAACAGTGGGCGATCCGCTGACCGGCCATGAAAAAGTACGTATGGTTTCACTGACCGGCTCCATTGTGACCGGGGAACATATTATCCAGCATACTGCGCCTTCGATTAAACGTACGCATATGGAACTGGGCGGGAAAGCCCCGGTGATTCTTTTTGATGATGCGGACCTTGATGCGGTGGTCAGTGGTGTACGGACCTTTGGGTATTACAACGCCGGACAGGATTGCACTGCTGCCTGTCGAATCTACGCGCAAAAAGGCATCTATGATGCGTTGGTCGAAAAACTCGGCGCTGCAGTTGCCAGCCTGAAAATCGGCGCACCGAATGATGAAACGACAGAACTGGGACCGTTAAGCTCACAGGCGCATCTTGACAGGGTAGCTAAAGCGGTCGATGACGCGAAAGCGCTCGGACACATTAAGGTCATCACCGGCGGCAAAAAAGTGGAGGGTTCAGGCTACTATTTTGCGCCAACGTTGCTGGCGGGCGCGAAACAGGAAGATGCTATCGTGCAGCGTGAGGTCTTTGGCCCGGTGGTCAGTGTTACCGTCTTTGAAGATGAAGATCAGGTCCTGGCGTGGGCCAATGATTCGAAGTATGGACTGGCCTCGTCAGTCTGGACGCGGGATATTGGTCGCGCGCACCGACTGAGCGCCCGCCTGCAGTATGGTTGCACCTGGGTCAATACGCACTTCACGCTGGTTAGCGAGATGCCTCACGGCGGGCAAAAACAATCTGGGTATGGCAAGGATATGTCGGTTTACGGGCTGGAAGATTACACGATTGTTCGCCATGTCATGATCAAGCATGAGTAATATCTTAAGCGCGAGCGGTAAATGGGGCACGGATAGCTAAATATTGGTAAACGTGTGTCTATACTATTCGCGCCACTGGCCTCGTCGCCATCGGACGGCGGTAAGTTGGAAATATCCGCGAGGTCAGGCTAATTTGCACACCATCAGGCCCCGGCACAATGTCGGGGCCTGATTATTTAGGTGATTGTTCTAACGACGGCACAGGCTACATAGCCAGGCGAAGAACGCACAGATAGTCAGAACCAATCCCAGTTGCTGCACGATACCCGCTAACCCTAACATCATTCCCAGTAACAGGTAGTAGCATAATCCGAACAGAGCACCTGCGGCCCCGGCCTGTTCACGATAGTGATGCAGAGCCTGACTCAACACATTGGGGATCGCGATGCCATAGGCAACAACAACCCCAACCACTGGCAACAGAATCCAGACTGAATGCTGTAGCAACCATGCCGCGAGACCAGACAGCAGAGCTAAAGCACAGGCATGGCGCACCAGATATCCCGATGACAAGCCGATCGTTAACAGCTTGCGATTCAGCAGGCTGCCTGACAGTGACGCGAGGGCAAGCAAGGATCCCGTCCAGCCAAATGCCCTGGAACTCCATCCTAACTGTCCGAAAAGAAACGGGGCCAGGCTGTAGTAGCTGAATAGCATAGTATTCAACAGAGCAACCAGCATGGCATTTTTCCACAGTGTACTGTCCCTCACCATCCGGGAGACCAGTCCCGTTAATTGTGGTCTGCGCGTAGTCTCCGGCCGTGTTTCCGGCAATAAGGCTGCGGTTAACATCAGTAGCAGTATCGCCAGCAATACCAGCGCAGTAAAAACGCCCGTATGGCCGTAAAGACAGACTAACCAACCTCCGCTCACCAGACCAAAAACCGGGCTGATTGCCAGTGCTGCGCCCATAATGGAAAAAATGCGGGACAGTGTTGTTGATTCATAACTGTCCCTCAACATAGTCTGCACCACAACAGACCCGGCGGCCGCGCCAATGGCTGATACCATACGGGCCAGCAGCAAGACGCTGAAATCAGTGGCAATAACCGCCATTACGGAACCCGCTCCGTAACAGAGAAGTCCAGCTACCATTGCCCACCGTCGTCCAATGCAGTCGCTAAGCCAGCCCCATAGCGCAACCCCCACGGCAAAGGCGACAAAATAAACGGAAAGTGTTTGAGCAGCACGTTCACTGCTTATTTGAAAAAACGTGGCGATATTTGGCAACGCCGGGCTGTAAATGGTTTCCACCAGTTGCGGAAACATAATCAGTAATGTGAGAAGCCACAAGGGCGGTCGATGGGTCATATTCATGGCAATATCCAAGAAGCAAAAAACTTGGGGGGATTATTGCTGAATAGAAAATGTCTTATTACCATTATCAGGACTTTATATATCAAATATCGGACAGATGATGAAAATTGCGCCTGATGATGTCTTCGACCCGGATGGTTTTAAGGAAACAGTAGTGGGTATTGCCTCTGATATGGGCGTACATGATTCAGGTCGGCACAGTCATCTTCGCCATCAGTTACTCTTTTCGGCGGCGGGGTGTATCACCATTGAACTGGAAAATACCCTGTGTCTGCTTCCGCCTCGCCGTGCGGTCTGGATCCCCGCGGGTACGGTTCACCGGGCCATCATGCGCGGGGTGATGGCTTATCGGTCATTATATTTTTCAACCATTCTGCCGCCGTTATCCGCATTGCCGCTACAGGTTGTCGAAGTGAACCCGCTCTTTTTTGAAGTCATAGAACGGATGGCATTCTGGCCCTGGCAAATGACAGAAACGCAGCAGGCCAGCCTCATCACTGTTTTTTGTGAGGAAATCAGGGCCGCACGCCGTGAAAACTGGACGTTGCAGTTTCCCTCTGATGTCCGCCTGAATCTGTGGCTGGAAGGGGTTCGAATGGGGACGTTACCGCCCCGACTGAATCAGTTGTCCCGCCTGGTCGGTGCCTGCGAACGGACAATCAGCCGCATCTTTATCAGAGATACAGGGATGAATTATCAGACCTGGCGGCAGCAATTCAGGCTGTTAAAAGCGATGGAGATGTTGGCGGAGGGTGACTCAATCAGCCAGGTGGCGCAACAGCTGGAATTTGTTAGCGACAGTGCTTTTATCGTGTTTTTTCGGCAGCTTACAGGTACGACACCGACCCGCTATCACGGGGGAATAATGCCGCAGAAGGATTAGGGGTGTTACATATTAAGGATAATTTACCGGGCAGTGACGGAGTGCGAAGATCGTTTACTAATGGCAGAGAGAAGATTTTCTCTCTGCCAGCAGGCGCTGCAATTCATCAAAAAGAGTCACATCAAGCAAACCAGCCGAACCTTACGGAGATCAGGCTGAAAAGTCCTACAGCAGCAAATATATTTATCAGCACCACGGTCTTACTGGAAACATTCATTTTTGCCACCTTTCGTTTTTACCCCTTTGGGTATAGTACGGCTTATAGCTATCCGCAATAGTACGAAATCTGAACATATTGAAAGTGGGCTGTTATTTAGGCGGTTTTCTTAAATAAATGAATAAAACTTGATGTGGGTCATAAAAGAGAGCATATTGCGCGCGATTTTCTCTTCTGGCCTGGATGCCCTAAATGTCTCTGTACCAAAAAATGTTGTTTTTTTATGCGGTAATGGCTGCAATTGCGGCCATTACCACCTGGTTTCTGTCACGTGATAAAAAACGTATTCGCTTTCTGAGCGCGGTATTAGTCGGGGCGACATGGCCGATGAGCTTTCCCGTCGCACTCCTGTTTTCTCTTTTCTGATGGCGTTGTCAATGCCGTTTCAGGGGGCCAGCAGAGCGACTAATCGCAGTCTGTCGTCTTTGGTTACGTCCAGAGGATGCTGGTATCCCACGTTTTCATTCGCACGGGTGTACAACGCAACCAGCCAGTCGTAAACGTGTCGGCTTGCACCGTGCTGCGGCTGCTCATCCAATTGAGTCAGGCGCGACATCGGTTGTTGTACTGGCGCACTGAAAATAGCCGCACCCTTGAGGATCCTGCTGGCAGGGCGTTGATCCTCTGCAACGTTGGCGTAGCCGAGCCAGGTAATAAAATCACCGATATCGGCGTGTAACTGCGCCCCGCAGACATTCTCTCGCTGCATAATCTGCTGAAGGCGTTGAGGCATCTCCAGTCGATAGCTGGTAGTGATAAGAATGTCGGCTACCTGTCTAAGCGTTCGCGGATCAAGCCGCAATCGGCGCGCATTATTGTCATCACGACACCACTGACGCACATGGTTGATCCACATTTTGTGCGCCTGGTATCCGGTCTCTTTGCTTTCGGAAGCATGCGACGGTTCCCGGACGTCGGCAAACAGGTCAATCTCTTCATTAAAGAGTCCACTGACTTGTTCTTCACGTGGCTGCTGGATACGCAGCAACGACTCAAAGCAGCGCATCGGTGGTAGTAACCCCTCCAGGAGTTCACCATGCTTTGCTGCCTGGGCCTGAAGCTGGCGGATCACTGTCTCGCTGGAGTCTGGCACGCTTTCGCTGTCGTTAAGCCAGCTCATCAGCGCCTCACGAACACGCTGTTGATGCTGTTCATGCAGGGACGTTAATCGCGACTGGCGTTGTTGAGCGGATGTCGCTTGCGACAGCCATTCAGCAAGGCGCAACAGGCTGTGTTTATCCAGTGCCTGCAATGTTCCCCAGCGCAACCCGGGCTTGCCCATTAATTGCTGCACGGCCTCATCAAGGTTTTGCTGTGTGCTAAAACGAGCATCTTGTGGCGTAATGGCCCACACAACCCCCGGTAATGCCGCATCATGTACGGGTTGGGTATCGTTGGCCCAGCTCATCAGCTTACGCGTGATGGCCGGTGTCTGCGAGCGTGAAGACACTGCGTTGCAGATCAGCAGGACATCGGGTTGCAGATGCTGGCGGTAATGTTCCAACATCCAGCCTAATTTGGCCCGCCACAGCGGGTTGGGGTGGGCATCCGGTGCGAGGGGAATATCGAGCAGGTCGACGTTTTCCAACACCGAGTCTTCGACAGTCAGCACCAGTTCACGCGTCAGCAGCGCCAGCGATTCCAGCGACAGACTGACCGCGTTAAGCAACTGATGGTTTGCAACAGGATGAACCACCACATCGCTTTGCGCGTCATTCCCGGTTAATGCGACCTGGGTCAGGAAGCTTTCGGCGGGCAAGCCAAAATGATCGACCAACAAACTCAGCGGTGCGGCTAGCTCGTGCGCCTGTCCGGTTTGTTGCAAAGTATGCGCTAATGCCAGCCATTGCTGCGTTAACTCTGGTTGTTCTCCCCACAACAGCGCCCAGGCGTGAGCGCGGGTGGTTAGATCCAGCGCCGGCAGCAATGTAGCAAATTGATGCCATAGTGCATCATCAATTTGCTGCTGGTTTGCAGGAACACAAGAGCGCCAAAAACGGCCGATGGCGGCTACGTCATGTGCCGTGATGCCCTGAACCGGATGACGTTGACGCAGCGTTTGCCATTTTTCTAACCGGGCTTCAATAATCGATTTTTCAACCTGGCGGCTGTCAGGCATTGCGCAAAACTGCGTGATAAACAGCTGTACCAGTTCCGCTTCACTCAGTAGGCGCAGACGCAGGGGCCACTCGCTATCAACGGGATTGTCTTCACGCGTAAAGCGGATCGCCATATTGGTCGGCGCATGGCCCGGATTGATATGCGAAAAATAATCAAAACTGCGATCCGGTGTAGCAATATTCAATTTCCCACTGGTGTTGCTGCACAGTGCGGACAACAGATGTGCTTTTGCTGGCTGTGAATGACCGTACAGACCCACACAGCCACGCGCTGAAAACGCCGTATTCAGCGCAGACTCAGTAACCGCGGCGATGGTGAGCTGAGCGAGCAGGGAATCCGCTTCATCATCAAGACGCGCTGCGCGCTGGCGTGTGTCATTCACCCATTCGATGGCGGCTTGTGCTGTGTTAAACATCTTACTCATTTCAGGTACACACTCCCGCTATCAATCCAGTAATGGCTGCCGCTATGGCGACGATCTGCCAGTGTATTCAGTTTTAACGTTAGGGCATTGGCGGCAACGGGCGTGCCATCCTGTAGCCAGGCATCACTGAGAACGAAAAATTCCGGCCCTGTCTCTTTGCTGCCGCCGCGCAGTTGCAGCCGTACATTTAATACGCCGTCACCAGCAATCGTTTTTGCCAGCTCAGCAGAATTGATGCTCAGCGTATACAGCGGGGTGGCTGGCCAGCGGCTGTTTGCTAACTGGCGAAAGCCCAGCGTCACGTTGCCGCGCAGCGGGAAGTGCAGACGGGTATCCAGTTTTGCTCCAGGTTTATCCAGATCAATGTCGTGATACCAGATATTCTCATCGCGCAACGTATTGACCGTATTATCCAGTACGCCTAGGTAGCGGACCGTCGAGTACGCGCCGATATCCGCAGCTTTAAAATTAAAGCGCGGCAGGCGTAAATCCAGCGCCAGGCTACACAGCATCGCGCCAACGGCAGCGGTAGATTTTGGATTGCCGATACGCCCTTGCTGGCTGAACGGATACCACTCATGTACGCGATAGCTGTCCATCCAGATCATGCGGTTGACCGGAACGGGTTGCAGATGGCGGATTAGCGCCTGAACCCCCGGCAAACAGGCAGGTCTGCCAGTGACTAACAAAATATCGCAACGATAGTGGGAAATCGCTTCGCAAACGGCGTGCAGAGGGGATGTCAGGGTAAATTGCCCTGCCAGCAGCGCTTCTTGCAACTGCCTGAACTGTACCTGCAACGGAACGCTCAGCACATCAAAAGCCGGTGAACCAGACGGTAAAGCATGATCGATAGCCTGCTGGATATAGTTCATCACATTGCGTGTCGGGCGCTGAGAAAGCAGTTCGCCAAAGGTGGCGTGCAACCCCGCTACGGGATCGTTAATATCGCTTTGCTCCCAGGCACTGAGCACCGCATGACCCAGTGGCATAAAGAGTTGCAACGCGGTTTGTTGTCGCAAAATAGCCTGAGTATCGATTCTCCCGGAATCACCAAACAGTGTGGCCAGCAGCGCGGCGGCATCGGTCACGCCAGCTTGTTGTAAGCGGGTTTGCAGGGCGGGCAGTATGCAGCGTTGTATGACATCCAACAACATGTCGTCCCCGGCGACTTTGAAGCCTTCACGAAACAGCAGATGCGGGGTGATTTTGACATTCGCCCCAACGCCGTCATCCAGTTGATAATGGACCACGGCCATATCCGTCGTGCCGCCGCCAATATCGATGGAGGCGACGCGCAGTGCACGACCTTTAACTTCACCGGGTTCTGGCTGGCGGTCCGGACGGGCGAGGGCGTTAAAGAACGATTCTGTGTGCCCGTCATAGTGTGAAATCGCTTCGTTATACAGCCAAACCAACTGTCCGCAGCTGGCCTCATCCCACTCCATCTGGATCTCAGGTACGGGAACAACGCTCTTTTCTTGCTGTTTGCGGGTGGTGAAATCTTCGTCCTGCGGGTGCCAGCCCATTGCTTTCCAGACCAGCGCAATGGCTTCAAACATACGCAGACGGAAGATCTCTCGCTCCTGTTTTGGCATGGCTGACGGCAGAGTGAGGATCAGCGTGCGCAACTGGCGTGGAGAGGCCGGGAACCCGAGACGCAGCCGTGTCGCTACGCTGTTAATTTGTCCCAGCGCCTGGGCCAGAATCTCGCACAACATATGCGTCATCAGCGTGCTGCGGCTGTATTGTGGTGAGAACACCGGCAGCCGGTCATCTTGCGGCAGGCTGAACAGCGGCTGACCGTCATCGTTCATCAGATTCATCAGCGGGAAGGCGGTAGCCAGCGGCTCGCGCTGCGTTTTACTGTTCATCTGGCTAAAGCGCCAGTCGTGTAAAACGGGGGTTTCATCCCATAAATACCGGCGTGGGCTGGAGATCCCACTACTGCCTTCCGTTCCCATACGCTGCATCGCCAGCTTACGGGCTTCATCCCCAACGCGGACAATCGACGGCCAGATAAAGGCATCATCGCGGCCACTCTCAACGGAGAAATGTTGCTTACCAAAGCGCGCCTCGGAAAACTCCAGTCGGCTGGTGAACAGGGGATCGTTGAGGAACTGTGGTTCACTTAATGAACGCACCTGCAATTCAGCCGTCTGACGCAAACCGTCATTGGCATCGCCATGATCTTCAATCAACACGCCGCAGGTATGGGTATTGCCAATATCCAGAATCAGATCGACAGGAATCGCGGGCGTGCTGAGCGTATGGGTCACCAGCTTCACTTCCGGGACGGAAAGTTGTTCGCCTAACAGGGTCAACAAATTCAGCCAGTGCGCCTGGTATTCAAAGTTGCGTAGAGCTTGTTGGATCTCCTGCTCTGAACGGTTTTCTTGCTGTGTGACGTGCTGCAAAAAGGACTCGCGTAGCCAGCCATCAATCCACGTCTGGTCGAGGAAATCTGCGATCTCATTATCGTGCCAGGCCAGCGCAAATCGCGTGCCATTCAGCAGATCGTTCTCATTGGGCGTCAATGCTGCCGGGGCTTCAGTCAACTGACTGTCCAGCGCCACCGTGACACGGTGAGTATTGCCGGCACTGTCCGGCTGTGCGAGTTTTCGCACCTGGACGCGCGCCCAGTTATCCGGGCCTTCAACAAATGTGCGGGGCGGGTTAAAACGCAGGAACGGCAGCGGCAACCAGACACCGTCAAGTACGTCCAGAGAATAATGCAGCGTCTGCGTGCTTTCCGGTTTCACTACTTCGGGTTGGCCACCGGTATTACCCGGCAGGGTATAGCGTCCCGACGCCAGATCAAAATCCAGACGCAGTAGCGGACCGTTTGCCGTTTTGCGAACAAAACGACCGTGGTGCGCAGATTCCTGTGGTGTCAGCCCAAAATCCAGAAATTGCACACCGCTATTGGCGATGAGCGTTACGCTCTGTTTGTAATCACACAGATTCACCAACATAAAATCAGGCACCTATCTTTTTGATCGTCAAAGGGATTTCCGCGTGTTCGTCATAACGTGCGGTACAAGCTGCGACGTCGTTTGTTCCTGCTTTGCAGGTGATTTCAGGCATTGGGTAACGCGAACCGTCCGTGCAACGGGCATTCCCGCGACTCTTAATCATTAATTCGCCCGATTGATGCAGACCAGAGAAAATTTCGGCGCGGCAAACGATATTGTCGCCATGCACGACGCGCGCAGTGCCCTTATTGGCCTGGATCTGATAGCGCAGCGATGGGGCTTTACCGCTGACCGGATCTTTTATATCGACCAGCACACGCCAGTTGCCATTAAGAAAACGTGTTGTACCTGCCTTCATCTGGTTGGCATCCATTACCAGCGCATCTTTCGGGATGGCGGCTATCACCACCGGTCCTTCTACGGGCTTCTCTTTTTTCACTGGTGGAATAACGTCAGCCCGATGCAGCGGCAGCGAAGGTGTTAGTTCAGGCAGCGGATTACTGTCTACCTTTGCAACGTCAATGGAGGCAACCGCAGGTGCGGGAGATTCCGTGTGTTGTTTCCACAATAGCGGCCCTGCAATGGCGGCAATCACTGCAGCAGCAACGGGCAGGCTCCACAGCGGCAGGCGTCGCGTAGGCTTACGCTGTACTGGCGGCGGCGCAATCTCTGGCTCACTTACAATGACAGGGGGTTGTGGTTCGGGTTCAGCGGGTTTCGGTAGCTCAATAGCTGTTGTCAGCAGCGGGGTATCGGCCTCGGCGAAAGTGATTTCCGCCGGGATTTCTTCGACTTCCGGCTCCGGTTCAGGTGCCAATACAACCGGGGGAACGTCGGTATGACGCAGGCAATCGAGTACATCGTCACGGGTGTTTTCATTCAGATTGACGAAGCCCCAGAACGTAATGACGGGCTTGCCATCAACCAGGAACACGTGGTTCTCACCTGGAAACTGGATGGCTTTGTCGAGAAGTGAACCAAACAGTTGCAGAGAAGTTTTACCCGATTGCAGGCTTTTCCGGCTCAGTGCCGCGGCATTCTCCAGCGTACTGGACAGATAGCGCAGAGCCCGAAAACGCGCATCTTCATCAGCGGCTTTCCACGCGACAGCCTTTCCTTCAACCGGGGAATACCAGTCCACCCGATCGCCACTGTCGTTAACTTGTGGTATTGCCAGACAGTCCGCCATCGCCTGTTGTTTACGCAGACGAAGCGTTTCACGAATTTGTAGTGCTGAATCAAACACGGCCTGACCACCGCCACCCACGGCCTGATAGTCATCCAAATTGCCGCTGCGCAAGAGAGTTTTTGCCACGTAATTGCCCCTTAGACTTCTTCACACATCTACTTTACGGGGAATAAAAGTAAGCAAACGTTGGAAGAGAGGCAAAAAGGGGCGAATTTTCATGGCATAGAGTATTGGGAAAAATCTTGACGTTTTGAAAAAGACTTAAGGTAAATTATTCCACCTGCGATGATGAATTAATCAGCGAAACCTGCCAGATTAGAATAACCTGATAGAGATTTGTTATTAGTGCGTATTTGCCAGCTATGCTCTGATAGACGAGTAAATAATAAAAGAAGAAGGCTTATAACCATGATTGCAAGGAAAACGCTGCTCGCGCTGGCACTCAGCGCCGTCTTACCAACAGGCGCTGCATATGCCGCCAGTACTGATACCATCGTTTACTGTTCTGAAGCATCCCCGGAATCATTTAACCCCCAAATAGCCAGTTCAGGTCCGTCGTTTGTCGCCAGTTCACAGGTGTTGTACAACCGATTGATCAACTTCGATCCGGTCAAAAATACTCCGGTCCCGTCTCTGGCAACGGAGTGGACAATTTCCCCCGACGGCAAGACCTACACATTTACCCTGCGTCAGGGCGTGAAGTTCAATAGTAATAAGTTCTTTAAACCTACCCGTGATTTCAATGCTGATGACGTCGTTTTCTCAGTATTACGCCAGAAAGATGCCGATCATCCGTACCATAAGGTTTCACAGGGTAGCTATGAATATTTCAACGATGTTGGCCTGGACAAACTGATCAAGGAGGTTAAGAAGGTTGATGATTATCACGTTCAGTTTGTTCTGAACGAACCCAACGCTGCATTTCTTGCTGACTGGGGGATGGATTTCGCCTCTATTCTTTCGGCTGAATATGCCGACGAGATGCTGAAAAAAGGCACGCCGGAAAACGTCGATAACTGGCCGATTGGTACCGGGCCTTATGTCTTGCAACAGTACAAGCAGGATTCACAAATCCGCTATCTGGCCAACCCGAACTACTGGGATGGTGAAGTTCCAACGAAACATCTGATTTTCTCCATCACACCAAACGTACAGACGCGACTGGCGAAACTGCAAACCAACGAATGCCAGATTATTCCCGCGCCAGCACCGGTGCAGTTTGATGAAATCAAAAAGAACAAAGATCTGACGCTGCATTCGGTTGAAGCGCTGAACGTCGGTTATCTGGCGTTTAATACGGAGAAAAAACCGTTTGATAACGTACTTGTGCGCCAGGCGCTGAACTATGCGACAGATAAAAAAGCCATTATTAACGCGGTCTTTTTAGGTTCCGGAACGGTGGCGAAATCGCCAATCCCGCCGAATATGATGGGCTTCAATAAAGACCTGAAAGATTACGCTTACGACCCGCAGAAAGCGAAAGAGCTGCTGAAGAAAGCGGGGCTGGAAAACGGTTTTGAAGCGACACTGTGGTCTATACCGGTGCAGCGCCCCTATAACCCGAACTCTCGTCGTATTGCTGAGATGATTCAAAGCGACTGGGCAAAAGTTGGTGTGAAGGCGAAAATCGTCTCCTGGGAATGGGGGGAATATCTCTCCGGGATGCGTAAAGGCGAGCACGATACTGCGTTGTTTGGCTGGATGTCAGATAACGGTGACCCGGATAACTTTGCCGATGTTCTGCTGGGTTGTGACAGCATTAAAACCGGATCAAACGCCGCGCGCTGGTGTGATAAAGAGTATAATTCGCTGGTTCAAAAGGCGAAACTGGTGAGCAAACCGCAAGAGCGCGCCGCACTTTACCAGCAGTCGCAGGAAATTTTCTATCAGCAGGCCCCGTGGATTGCGCTGGCGAATGGCAAAACCTTCTATGCCACACGCAGCAACGTCAGCGGATACAGCGTTAGCCTGATGGGCAGTGATTTTTCAAAGGCGAAATTAAATTAATGAGTTAAGGAGGGAGTATGTCGCATCTGGATGAGGTCAGCGCACGTGTTGATGCCGCCATTGAAGAGAGCGTCATTACGCATATGAATGAATTGCTGATTGAGTTGAGCGATGATGTTGCGTTGAGCCGGGAAGATCGTTATACCCAGCAACAACGTTTGCGTACGGCAATTGCACATCATGGGCGCCAGCATAAAGAAGATATGGAAGCGCGTCGTGAGCAGTTGACCAAAGGCGGCTCTATTCTTTGATATTTCCTTGCCGGATAGCGGTGTTCACACCTTATCCGGCGTTCTGTAGGCCTGATAAGCGAAGCGCCATCAGGCAATTAAAACGAACGTCTTGCCACCAGCCAGGCACCCACAACCAGCAATATCGCACCGCATACCGGACCCACCAGCGCGCGAAGCGGTACACCCTGGCTACGCAGAATATCCAGCACCAGACCGCCAATAAGCTGGCTGGCGACCAGCACCGCGATGGTGGTGGCAGCGCCTACGTTTTGGTATCCGCTGATACTGGCAAAAACAAAGAACGATCCCAGTAAACCCGGGATTAATGTCCACCAGCGCACGCTGGAAACCAGTTCGCCAAATCCCGCCGCACCTTGTTTAAACCACAGTATGCTGACAAACAAGACGATCCCGACCAGTGAGTTAAGCAACATAGCAATAAGGATTGTCGAGGACGTCTGGGTAATGCGTACCATCAAAGTGTTTTGCACCACCAGACCAATACCTGCGGCAATCAGAAAGGAGAGGGTCAGCGTCTGGTTCATCCACGCGCATCCGGTTCGCAGCGGTCGTCTAACTGTAGCTGCATAAAAGTCAGATCCAGCCAACGACCAAATTTAGTCCCGACCTGGGGCATCTGCGCGGTAATATTGAAACCCAGCGTGCTATGCAGGTGGAGCGATGCCTGATTGTGCGACTCAATTCCTGCCACCATGACATGCTTGCCACACGCGCGCGCTTCTTCAATGAGTCTGCTGAGCAGCCTGCGCCCCAGTCCTTTTCCCTGATGTTCCGGGTGCACGTACACTGAATGTTCGACGGTATGACGGAAACCGTCAAAGTTGCGCCAGTCGCCAAAAGAGGCGTACCCCGTGACGACGCCATTCTCTTCACTTACCAGTACCGGATACCCCATCAGTTGGCGAGCCTCATACCAGGAGATGCGGTTTTCGGCATCGACCGTTTGATCGTTCCAGATAGCGGCCGTATGCAGTACGGCGTGATTGTAGATTTCTGCGATGGCGGCGCAGTCGTCTTTGCTGGCAAATCGAATTGACATGTTGAACCTCAGGGGTTGTTCACTATAGTATTACAATATGAATACTATTGAAGACAGCATAAATCAAAGGATCAGTGCAAGAATTCGCATTGAGCGGGAATCTCGCGGCTGGTCGCTGACGGAACTTGCCGAACGAGCAGGGGTCTCGCGGGCGATGATCCATAAAATAGAACGTGGAGAGAGCAGTCCAACGGCGACGCTACTGGGACGGCTTTCCGGTGCGTTTGGTATCAGCATGTCGACGCTGATTGCCCGAGCCGAAATGCAGGAGGGTAAACTGCTGCGTTTCGCCGACCAGCCGGTCTGGCACGATCCGCAAAGCCATTATTTGCGCCGCCACGTATCTCCGCGCAGCGATCTGCCTATCGATCTGGTGCAAATCGAATTACCGGCCGGCAGTGATATCCCGATGCCCGCCTCTTCCTACGTGCAGGCCCGACAGCTTCTCTGGTTGCAGCAGGGCGAATTGGTGTTTGTTGAAGGTGATACACGCCATGAAATGAAGGCAGGGGACTGCCTGGAGCTGGGGCCGCCAAATGACTGTCGGTTTATCAATGAAACCGCGCAGTCCTGCGTTTATCTGGTTGTGCGGTTAAACCACGCTGGCAATTAATGTGAAAGCATCACAGAGATAGCGCGTCTACTATTGATGGATTCATGCCAAAAGCTGAGGAGAACATCAATGGGTCAACAAATGCAACGCAATCGTCGCTGGGTTCTGGCGTCACGCCCGCATGGCGCACCGGTGCCCGGTAACTTCCGTCTGGAAGAAGAGGCCATCACCCCCCCCGGTGACGGAGAGGTGTTACTGCGTAACGTCTACCTCTCACTCGATCCCTATATGCGTGGGCGTATGAGTGACGAACCGTCTTATTCGCCCCCGGTTGAGATTGGCGCAGTGATGGTGGGCGGCACGGTCAGTCGGGTCGAGGCATCGAATCATTCGGATTTTAAACCCGGTGAATGGGTGTTGAGCTATAGCGGCTGGCAGGACTTCGCCATCTCAAAGGGTTCTGATTTGGTAAAGTTAGGCGATCATCCTGAGCATCCTTCCTGGGCGCTTGGTCTGCTGGGTATGCCGGGCTTTACGGCATATATGGGGCTGCTGGATATTGGCCAGCCCAAAGCCGGTGAGACACTGGTTGTTGCTGCGGCAACCGGACCTGTTGGCGCAACCGTGGGCCAGATCGGTAAACTGAAGGGCTGTCGGGTCGTTGGGGTAGCTGGTGGGGCAGAGAAATGTCGCCATGCTACTGACGTGTTGGGCTTTGATATTTGCCTCGATCATCATGCCCCCGATTTCGCACTCCAACTGGCACAAGCCTGTCCGCAGGGTATCGATATCTATTATGAAAACGTCGGCGGTAAAGTTTTTGATGCCGTTTTGCCGTTACTCAACACCTCCGCGCGTATTCCGCTGTGTGGTCTGGTGAGTGGTTATAACGCCACATCACTGCCGACGGGCCCAGACCGTTTACCGTTGCTTATGGCCACGTTACTGAAAAAACGTATTCGCTTGCAGGGCTTTATCATTGGTCAGGATTATGGTCACCGCATTCATGAATTTCAGCGAGAAATGGGGCGCTGGGTCCAGGAAGGCAAGATCCACTATCGCGAGCAGGTCACTGAGGGGCTGGAAAATGCACCGGAGACCTTTATCGGTCTGCTGACCGGTAAAAACTTTGGCAAGGTCGTAATTCGGCTTGCTGAAGAGTGATACGGAGGGGTTAAAGACGGTAACAGCCGGATGGCGTCAACGCCGCCATCCGGCAAGCGTTGTAGAGCCAATCTGTCTGAATATTGATTTCGCCGCAAGCGAGTATTCATGGAGAAAATAAGCAGGTTTTCACCGAATGTGAATAAACACTCCACTTTGCGATAAATAATGATTACTATTCTCATTCTTAAAAAGGCAAAACCATGATTTTGCTCATTGAAGCTATGTGAAGCAGTAACAACTGAATTTATCAAAGGGAGTCGTCATGTCTTTACGTCATCTGTTTTCACCGCGCCTGCGTGGTTCTTTACTGTTAGGTTCACTGCTGGTTGCATCATCATTTAGCACGCAGGCTGCGGAAGAACTGCTGCGCAAAGGCGTAGGTAAAGGCGCCTACGAAATGGCGTACAGCCAGCAGGAAAACGCACTGTGGCTGGCCACCTCGCAGAGTCGTAAGCTGGATAAAGGTGGGATAGTTTACCGTCTTGATCCGGTGACGCTTGAAGTGACTCAGGTTATTCATAACGATCTCAAACCGTTTGGCGCGACCATCAATAACGCGACGCAAACGCTGTGGTTTGGTAATACCGTGAATAGCGCGGTGACGGCGATTGATGCGAAAACCGGTGAGGTGAAAGGACGTCTGGTACTGGATGCGCGTAAACGTTCTGAAGATGTCCGTCCGCTGCAGCCTCGTGAACTGGTCGCCGATGACGCCACCAACAAGGTATACATCAGCGGAATAGGTAAGGAGAGCGTGATTTGGGTCGTGGACGGTGAGACTGTCAAACTTCAGGACACGATTCAAAATACCGGTAAAATGAGCACTGCACTGGCCGTCGACAGCAAGGCTAAACGCCTGTATACCGCCAATGCCGATGGCGAATTCATTACCATCGATACCGCCTCCAACAAAATTCTCAGCCGCAAAAAACTGCTGGACGATGGCAAAGAGCACTTCTTCATTAACCTGAGCCTGGATACGGCAGGTCATCGTGCGTTTGTCACTGACTCTAAAGCAGCGGAAGTGCTGGTTATCGATACCCGTAACGGCAACGTGCTGGCAAAAGTTGCCGCGCCGGAATCCCTGGCCGTACTGTTCAACCCGGTGCGTAACGAAGCTTACGTGACCCACCGTCAGGCCGGTAAAGTCAGCGTGATCGACGCGAAAAGCTATAAAGTGGTTAAAACCTTCGATACCCCGACGTTCCCAAACAGCCTGGCGCTCTCCGCCGATGGTAAAACCCTGTACGTTAGCGTGAAACAGAAATCCACACGCGAGCAGGAAGCGACTCAACCGGACGATGTTATTCGTATCGCCCTGTAATTATTCGGAGGGGGCAACCCCTCCTGTCATTTCTCTATACTCCACGATACGCCTCGTTACACCCCATCGGTAGCCTGACAAACTTCAGAGACTTACACTACGCCCTCAACGGCTAACTGAATAACACGGGAATACCATGAAAAAGCCATTAATCTGTCTTTGTGCGGGCGTAATGCTGTTTACGCTGGCAGGGTGCACCACCGATTACGTCATGACGACGAAAAGCGGACAAACGATTACCACCCGGGGCAAACCAAAACTGGATAAAGATACGGGAATGACCAGCTATACCGATCAGGACGGGAATGCGCGGGAAATTAACAGCAATGATGTTGCTCAGCTAATTGAAGCAAACTAAGTCGCTCAAACGGGTAGGCCAGAAATCTGACCTACCTTAAAGCGTTATGGCGCGGTACGGTGGATTTCCGCGACGCGTTTACGTACACCAAACCAGCCAACGACCAGCAGAATGGCAATCAGCGGTAATGAGGCGATAGTGTAAGTCCCGTTCGGATAGTCAAATGCCATCAGCACCAGCACAGCCAGTAAAAACAACAGTGTTAACCAGGACGTAAACGGCGCACCTGGCAGTTTGAAGTGAACGTCTGCCGCTTTACCATCTTTAATGGCCCGACGCAGACGCATCTGGCACACCATAATGAATGCCCACGATGCAATGATGCCCAGCGAGGCAAAGTTAAGCACGATCTCGAATACCTGCGAAGGCACCAGATAGTTGAGGAAAACCCCGACGACGTACACGACAAGCGTGGCAAGTATGCCAGCATAAGGTACGTGTTGACGGCTCATTTTGGCCATAAATTTGGGCGCGGAACCGCCCATCGACATTGAGCGCAAAATACGACCAGTGCAATACAAACCCGAGTTGAGGCTGGAAAGCGCAGCGGTAAGCACCACGATATTCATAATACTGCCAATATAGGGAACGCCGAGTTTGGAAAAGAAGGTAACAAACGGGCTTTGACCTGCCTGATAGGCATTCCACGGCAGCAGCATGACCAGTAACACCACTGAACCCACATAGAACAGGCCAATTCGCCAGATAACGCTGTTAATCGCTTTTGGCACCATCGTTTGCGGATCTTTGCACTCACCCGCCGCAGTGCCTACCAGTTCAATGGAAGCAAATGCAAAGACGACGCCCTGTACCAGTACCAGCGCTGGCAGCAGGCCATGCGGGAAAAAACCACCGTTGTCGGTGATCAGATGAAAACCCGTGGCGTTACCATCGAGCGGTTTTCCCGTGCCTAAAAAGACAGTCCCGACGACCAGGAAGATAACGATAGCCAGCACTTTGACCAGTGCAAACCAGAACTCCATCTCCGCAAACCACTTTACGCCGATCATGTTCATGGTGCCGACAATGGCCAATGCGCCGAGGGCAAACACCCATTGCGGTACGTCACCAAATGCGCCCCAGTAGTGCATATACAAGGCCACGGCCGTGATATCCACGATTCCGGTCATCGCCCAGTTGATGAAGTACATCCAGCCAGCCACATAGGCCGCTTTCTCACCTAAAAATTCGCGGGCATAAGAGACAAAGCTGCCGCTGGAAGGGCGGTGTAAAACCAGTTCACCGAGTGCACGCAGAATGAAGAATGAAAAAATACCGCAGACCAGATAGACCAGTGCTAAAGCGGGGCCGGCCATTTGCAAACGTGCGCCAGCCCCTAAAAATAACCCGGTACCAATAGCACCGCCAATGGCGATCATTTGTACCTGCCGGTTACCCATCGCTTTGTGATACCCCTCTTCGTGAGCATTCAACCAGCGTCGTTTCGCCGCGTGTTGTTCCGCGGCTTGCGTGTTGTGTGTGTTCATTACGTTTCCTGTTAACCTGACTAATTTACAAAATCCTTTTTGCCGCAGCAGTTGCGGCGAAAACAGCGTTACCCTTCATTGTGTTACCGCGGGAAACTGTCGGCCGAGCATCCTACATTCAATTGAGAAGTGACGCAAAGCCTGGACACGGGGAAGTGGGGTTTTTCTGTGGCCTGAATCGACGGGATGTGGACTCGATTCAGTAAAAACAGAGGCGGTGGGAAAATGCGAAGGAATGCGCTCATCCTGATCGTCAGCAGAATGAGCGCTGTTTGCCTTATACCGACACGCCAAAGACCTGCACGGCCTGCTGCAATCGCGATGAGCGCTGCGTTAAATCGGTAGTTGCGTCAGTGACACGCTCCACCATCTCGGCATTATTGTGCGTCATGGTACCAACACGCGAAATGGAATCATTAATCAGATCCAACGCCTGGGTTTGCTCCCGCGTTGCCAGACTAATGTCTTTAATCATCATCGACATCTGTAACACATCGCTGATCATTCCGGTGAGATGCGTTTCTGTTTGTTCAACCATTTTTACGCCGGTATTGACGTTAGCGACGTTCTTCTCGATAAGCTGTTTAATCTCTTTTGCCGCTGATGCAGAGTGTTGCGCAAGATTGCGCACCTCCGCGGCCACGACGGCAAAACCGCGCCCGGATTCTCCGGCACGCGCCGCCTCAACGGCCGCGTTGAGCGCCAGAATATTAGTCTGGAAGGCAATGCTATCAATTACGCCAATGATATCGACAATCTGACCATTATCACGAGAGATCGCCTGCATCATGGCGATAGTTTGTTTCATAATATCGCCGCCTTCAGCGGCATTGGTGCTGGTTTGGTCGGCCATCGTCATGGTATGTGCCGCCGTTTCTGCAGTTTGCTGCACTGCACTACCAATTTCTTCAATGGCGGCAGCGGTTTGCTGAAGGTCTGCGGATGTTTCTTCAGAACGCGTATGCAGCGCGATACCTTCTTTAGAAACGCGTTGGCTGATGGCCTGAATTCCGGATATTTGCGTACTAACGTCATCAACCAGTGAATTTAGATTAAGTCCGGATTGATTAACCAGTCGCATTAACATGCCGATTTCATCTACGCGATTTAAATGGCAGTTATCGGGTTTTCGTCCGGATACGACTTTCTTCATTTGAGTCAATAGTGTATTAACTGGCTGACAAATTTGGCACTTAAGGTAAATGGCAAATAACAGAAATAACGCCAGTAAACCGCCGGATTGAATAAAGTGATTTACGGGAGCGAAGATTAATAACAAAGAGAGCAGGGCAACGACTCCCAAAGCATAATTGACGCGTTGACTAATGCTCAACCATTTAAACATTGAAGTCCATGCCAATATGCCACGGCGAATGATAATACCCTTAAAAAGACGGAACCCGCTAAGTTGTTGATTATTTATTTTTTCATACAACTGCTCACTCTGAGATATTTCGTTTCGCGAAGGAACAGTACGCACTGAGATGTAACCCGTTAACTTTTCATTGTGCCAAACGGGCGTGACGTTGGCACGTACCCAGTAGTGGTCACCGTTTTGACGCCGGTTTTTCACCATTCCCGTCCAGCTGTCACCTTGCTGCAACGTGTACCACATGTCAGCAAACGCGGCTGGCGGCATATCCGGATGGCGAATAATATTATGTGGTTCACCCATTAATTGACTTTCGTTAAAACCACTGGCATCGATAAACGCGGAGTTTGCATAGGTAATATGACTCTCTTTATCTGTCGTCGATAGCAGCGTCGCTTTACCGTTAAGTGTGTGCTCAATTTGTGTAACGGGCATGTTACTTTTCATAAAGGCCCCATGATGGTATGTATAATTCATACAAAGATCCCCGTAATAATGCCAGGGGATATTAAAAAGCTGTTTTAAACCATTTTAATAAGAAACGCTGCATTCTCTACTAATCATCAGTTCTGTGAAAGTATTTAAAATAAAAAAATTAATGCGTGGAACCTATGTCTCTTTCATAAAAATGAAACAATCAATACAAGCGCATAACACAGACAGGTGTTTAGTCTGACTTAAATTAAATTCATTACTGAACGCATGCGTAAAAATAAATCAAACGAAAAAGGATGTTGTCGTCTTTCCAGTATCAATAAAAAACCTATTATATTTTGTAGTATGCAAATACAAGCCATTTTTTCTGCAGAGTGCCGCGTCCAAAACCGGAAGTTTGGTTCCTGTTGGTATGAACGTTATCCCTGATCGCTGCGGGGTTGGTTATCTGTTTTTTAGCTGAGCAAATGTGAATTAAATGTTTCTATATGGTTATTTTATAATTTAATAATACTGACATGTTAACAAATATAGGTCTGCAACATGTCATACCGCCTGAGTATTCTGGATAAAAGCCCCATCGGAGAAGGTGAAACTGCCTCAACCGCACTGACCCGTACGCTGCGCCTGGCACAACGCGCAGAAGAGTGGGGGTACCATCGTTTCTGGATCGCGGAACACCATAATACGCCACAGCTTGCCAGCCCATCACCGGAGCTGGTGATCGCCTGGATACTGGGACAAACCCAGCGCATTCGCGTGGGTTCCGGTGGCGTCATGCTACAACACTATAGCCCCTACAAAGTTGCGGAAAACTTTAATCTTCTGGCCTCACTGGCGCCGGGACGTGTCGATCTTGGGATTGGAAAAGCGCCAGGCGGCTTACCGCTGTCAACGCAGGCACTGCAGTTGGGTCTTCATCAGGAAGAAAAAGGCAGTTTTGCCGACCAGCTTGCTCAACTGAACGCCTGGCTGGCGCTGACCGGGACAGAAAGCGGGCAGACAGTATTCCCGACACCGCTCCCGCCTGCGCCGCCGCAAAGATTTGTGCTGGGCGCGAGCGTAGAAAGTGCACGCCTGGCGGCAGAGTCTGACTGGAACTTTATTTTCGCGGCGCACCTGAACGGCGATAAAGCGTTACTGCATGAGGTGCTGAGCTTCTGGCAGGCCAACAGTTCACGTCCAACGATTGTCGCCGTACAGGTTATTGTGGCTGACAGCAGTGATATGGCTGCGCAACTGGCGGAAGATGTACAAATCTGGGGCGTCGAGTTGGAGGATGGGCAACGTGTCACCGTCGCCAGCGAAGAGCAGGCGCTGGCTTTCGCCGCGCAGGCGGGCAGCGCACCGCGAACAATCGCCCGGCGTGAGCAGGCGTTACTGCGCGGGAGTGCCCAGGAGGTGGTGGCAACACTGCGCTCATTGCAGGTGCAATACGGTATTGATGAATTCATTATCGATACGCCGGTGGCCGAAGGTCAGGCGCGCCTGACATCGTTACGCCTGCTGGCGCAAGCCCATAGCACGATGGAGGTTGTCTGATGTCACTAGCCTCACAGCTTATCGACTGGCGTCGCGAGCTACATCAGCACCCGGAGCTGTCTCTCCAGGAAGTGGCGACAAGCGCGCGTATTCGTGACTGGTTGCATGCTGCAGATGTCACTTTATTGCCATTCAATTTGAAAACCGGAGTGGTTGCCGAAATTGGTCAGGGAGAAGATGTCATCGCTCTGCGGGCGGATATCGATGCGTTACCGATAGAAGAAAGCACCGACGTTCCGTTTCGCTCTGTCACGCCGGGGGTGATGCATGCCTGCGGGCATGACGTCCATACCAGCGTCATGCTTGGTGCAGCACTGCTGCTTAAGCAGGAGGAAAACACACTACCCGGACGCGTGCGCATTTTGTTTCAGCCGGCAGAAGAAAATTTTGGTGGAGCTAAAACGCTGATCCGCGCCGGAGCGCTGCAAAACGTAGCGGCTATTTTCGGTATGCACAATGAGCCCGGTTTGCCGGTGGGCGAATTTGCCACACGCGGCGGTGCGTTCTATGCCAATGTCGATCGCTTTGTGCTGCGTATTACCGGAAAAGGTGCGCATGCGGCACGCCCACACGAGGGAAAAGATGCCATCCTCCTCGCCAGTCAACTGGTGACGGTATTACAAAGTGTCGCCAGCCGTGAGGTCAATACGCTGGATTCGGTGGTGCTTAGCGTCACCCGAATTCAGGGGGGAAATACATGGAACGTACTACCGGAATCCGTTGAGCTGGAAGGGACGCTTCGGACACATCGCGCAGAGGTGCAACAACAGGTTAAATCGCGGGTCAGTGATATTGTCGCTGGGTTTGCCCACGCCTTTGGCGCACAGATCGATGTTATCTGGCACGCGGGGCCCACGGCCCTGGTCAATGACGCGCACTGGGCCGATATTGCGACCAAAGTAGCCAGACAATCCGGTTACACAACGCATCATGCCGACCTGCATATGGGCGGGGAGGATTTTGCCGTTTATTTGCAAAATACACCTGGTGCGTTTGTTAGCATCGGTAGTGCCAGTGAATACGGATTACATCATCCGGGATTTAATCCGGATGAACGGTTAATTGAACCTGCCGCACACTACTTTGCACATTTAGCAAAAACGGCATTCGCACACCTTTAATTTACCTGTTGGGTAGGGGTTACTATGGCTGAAAATCGGCAATTACGTCTGGGCACTATTTTGCATGGCGCCTCCGGGAATATGTCAGCATGGCGTCATCCGGCAGCACGTGCTGATGCCAGTATTAATTTTGATTTTGTCAAAGAGACGGCGCTTATTGCGGAGAAAGGGAAACTTGATTTTATTTTTGTCGCTGACGGTCTGTATATTAATGAAAAATCTATTCCACATTTCTTAAATCGCTTTGAGCCGCTGACGGTATTATCTGCGCTGGCAAGCGTCACCCGTCATCTTGGTCTGGTGGGCACGGTTTCAACCTCTTATAGCGAGCCGTTTACTACTGCGCGACAGTTTGCCAGTCTGGACCATCTTAGCCAGGGCAGGGCCGGATGGAATGTGGTGACATCCCCGCTGGAAGGTTCGGCTAAAAACTATTCTCGCGCTCAGCATCCTGAGCATGCCCAGCGTTATCGTATTGCCGATGAATATTTACAGGTAGTGAAAGGACTGTGGGATTCCTGGGAAGACGATGCTTTTACCCGTGATAAAACAAGCGGGGAATTTTTTAATCCTCATAAACTGCACACGCTAAACCATCATGGAGATTATTTCCAGGTCGTCGGGCCATTAAATATTGGGCGTACGCCGCAAGGCCGTCCGATTATTTTTCAGGCAGGCGCATCACACGATGGGAAAAAATTAGCGGCGCAGCATGCGGACGCTATTTTCACCCATCAGGAATCGCTGTCTGAAGCCAAAGCATTTTATCAGGATGTCAAAAGTCGGCTTGAAGCCGTCGGACGTCATGTCGATGAGCTGCATATTTTCCAGGGCGTCAGCATTATTGTTGGCGACAGTGACGCTGACGTAGAGCAACAGTACCAGGCGACCGCTGCACTGGTGTCGATCACCGACGCGCTGAATTACCTGGGACGCTATTTTGAACATCACGATTTTAGCCAGTACCCGCTGGACGCACCGTTCCCGGATCTTGGCCCCCTCGGGGAAAACAGTTTTCGCAGTACCACTGACGAGATCAAGCGCAATGCGCGGGAACGGGGATTAACCCTGCGTCAGGTGGCGCTGGAAGCTGCCAGTCCACGTCCACGTTTTAGCGGAACGCCGGCACAGGTTGCTGATGGTCTGCAGCAGTGGTTCGAGGAGAAAGCCGCAGACGGTTTCATCATTCAGGGGGGAACGCCAGATACCTTCCCACGGTTTGTCGAACAGGTTATTCCCGTGCTTCAGGCGCGCGGTTTATTTCGCCACGACTACCCCGGCACGACGCTGCGCGCAAGTCTGGGGCTGGCAACACCTGCAAATCAATTCACACAATAAGAGAAAAACGCTATGCAGAAAAAATCACTACTTCTTGCGCTGTCACTGACTTTCAGCGCGACAGTCTGGGCAAATGACGTCACCATCAACGGTACCGGCGTAAGTCTGGAAGCTAATAAAACACCGATTAACACGGCCAAAAATCCACAGGCGATCGCGCAGTTACCCGCCAACCTGCATCTGGCTGTACCAGGTAAATTCACGGTCGCTATCGCCGGACTGAGCCAGCCGCCGCTGACTGTATTTGCCGATGATAATAAAACGCTCATCGGCAGTGAGGCCGATATCGCTCGCCTGGTTGCCGATAGCCTGGGGCTGGAGCTGAATGTCGTACCCACGTCATGGGAAGACTGGCCGCTGGGCGTAGCTTCCGGCAAATATGATGCCGCGATCAGCAATATTACCGTCACCAAAGCACGCAAAGAAAAATTCGATTTTGCGACGTATCGGAAAGATTCCCTTGGCTTTTACGTCAAAACCGGCAGCAAGCTGAAGAAAATAGAGCAGGCGGAAGATATTGCCGGTCTGCGTATCATCGTCGGCTCAGGGACGAACCAGGAAGCCATTCTGTTGGCGTGGAACGAAGAGAATCTGAAGAAAGGATTAAAACCGTTTACGCCGGTGTATACCAAAGATGATGCTGCTCAGACGTTAGCTCTACAGTCAGGTCGTGCAGATGCTTACTTTGGTCCGAATGTCATTGGGGCCTGGAAAGCTGCCCTCAACGGCAAAACGCAACTGGTGGGCAGCGTTGATGGCGGTTGGCCAAAAGCCGCACATATTGCCGTCACGCTGAAAAAAGATAGCGGTCTGGTGCTGACGGTGCAAACAGCTCTCAACGGTGTGATCGGCAATGGCGACTATGACAAGGTGCTGAACCGCTGGGGGGAAGGGGTAGAACGTATCCCACAATCTGAAGTTAACCCGGCCGGTTTAGGCGACTAAGGAGGTCAATGTGAGCGATCAATTCCGCGTTGTCTCGCCCGAAGCCATTGAGCTACAGCCGATCCTCAGCGGACTGTTTGGTGAGTACGCCGCCCGCTATGGTGATTATTTTTCTCGTGATGCTGAAGTGGAGCTAACCGAATGGTATCTGGCTCCACAGGGGATCTTTGTGGTGCTGGAGCGCGACGGCGAAATTATCGCCACCGGGGCTTATAAACCCTATGACAAAGACACCGCTGAAATTAAGCGTATCTGGACTAAAAGCAGCCTGCGTAAGCAGGGGCTGGCAGCGTACGTGGTGCAGGAACTGGAGCGCCGGGCATTACTGGCGGGATATAGCCGTATCTATCTGACCACGGGCTTTCGCCAGCCAGAGGCCGTCCGACTTTATTTGAGTCAGGGATACGATCCACAGTTCGATACCACTCGTAACCCAGAAGAGTACAGCCAGCCGCCCTTTGATGGGAGGCTGCGCTTCACCAAACTGTTGACTATCGCAGGTCAGGCCAAAATTGCCTGAGGAGAGAAGATGAAAACGACTGCAACCATCAAAGTCGTCCCGGCACGTTACCCGATGCGCACCGTAGGGGCGATTATTGCCCTGTTTGTGCTGGCGGCGATTATTCAGTCTGTCGCGTTTAATCCGCGCTGGGAATGGGGTGTGTTTGCCCGCTGGTTCTTCGACCCGGTTATCTTGTCTGGACTTGGGCAAACGCTGTTGTTGACGCTCATTGGGACATTACTGAGCGTGGTATTTGGTGGGTTGCTGGCGCTGGCCAGACTCTCATCATCCTGGCTGCTAAACAGCCTGGCGTGGGGATACATCTGGTTGTTTCGTTCACTCCCGTTGATTGTGGTGTTGATCATTTTGTACAACTTCTCCTATTTGTACGACACGCTGGCGATCGGCATACCCTTCACTGCTATCCAGTGGGGCAGCTTTGAGACTATTAATGTCCTTGGACAGTTTTCCACTGCAGTTGTTGGCCTGACGCTGGTGCAAAGTGCTTATACCGCAGAAATTATTCGCGGCGGGTTTCTTGGGGTTGATCATGGTCAGTACGAAGCCGCAGCTGCGCTGGGATTACCTGCCTGGCGCCGCACGCTGCGCATAATCCTGCCACAGGCGTTACGCACCATTTTGCCCGCCGGGTTCAATGAAATTATCAGCCTGGCGAAAGGTACGGCGATGGTTTACGTGCTGGCGATGCCGGAACTGTTCTACACCATCCAGATGATCTACAACCGCACCCAGGAAGTGATTCCGCTGCTGATGGTTGGAGCCGTGTGGTATCTGGCGATCACCAGCGTTTTGTCATTAATTCAGCATCTGGTTGAACGCGCGCTGGCACGCAGTGAAAGACGATCCGCTATTAACACCGCCAGGGTGAGTCGCTCGGCTAAACGTCGTCGCCAGGTTCCACAGCAGGAGGCTATCCATGTCCCACTCGCCTGAAGGTCATATTTCCATTACCGGCGTCAGCAAATATTTTGGTCGCCATAAGGCGCTGGATAACGTATCGCTGGAGATCCCACCCGGTACGGTCACGGTCATTCTTGGGCCTTCCGGTTCAGGTAAATCAACGCTATTGCGGGCGATTAATCATCTGGAGCGTGTCGATGAGGGGTTTATTCAGATTGACGGTGATTATATTGGCTATCGCCTTCAGGGAGACCGGTTGTATGAACTAAAAGAGGCAGAAATCCTGCGCCAGCGCATTAATGTGGGCTACGTATTTCAGAACTTTAACCTGTTCCCGCATTTAACGGTGCTGGAGAACCTGATTGAAGCGCCAATAGCCCACGGGCTGGCATCGCGTAAAGCCGCTACCGAACGGGCATTAACTCTGCTTGATGCGGTTGGGCTGCGAAATAAAGCCGATGCCTGGTCGCGTCACTTGTCCGGCGGACAGCAGCAGCGAATCGCCATTGCCCGCGCGCTGGCGTTAAATCCGAGCGTGATGTTGTTTGATGAGCCGACGTCCGCACTCGATCCTGAACTGGTGGGCGAAGTGCTGGATGTGATTAAGTCACTGGCACAGTCGGGAACCACGCTGGTGGTGGTGACGCATGAAATCGGTTTTGCCCGGGAGGTGGCCGATCAGGTGGTATTTATGGTTGACGGCAAAATCGTCGAGCAGGGTAGCAGCGAACAGGTGCTAAATTATCCGCGCCACACGCGCACGCAGCAGTTTTTGTCGAAAGTTCTGTAAATACGCGGAAAAAATGTTGCGGCACAAGGCTGTGCCGCACAGCGATTACAGGGTAACGACGATTTTGCCTACCTGACCGTTGGCCTCCATATACTGGTGGGCCTTAGCGATGTCATCAAACGCAAAGGTTTTATCAATCAGTGGCTTGAGTTGCCCCGATTGCAATCCTTCAAAGATGAAACGTTTAGCTCGTGCCAGTTTTTCAGCATCAGTGGTGATTTCGAAAAGCTCATAGCCGCGGAAGGTCAGATGACGGCCAAGGATCTCAATCACCGGGATCGACAGATCGCGACCGTCCAGCGAACCGTACTGGAAAAATAACCCTCCGGCGGGCATCACCTGGGCAATTTTTGCCACGCCAGGGCCACCGACCGGATCGAACACCACGCGGGTTCCTTTGCCGTCAGTGATCCGGTTAATCTCCACCACCAGATCCTGCTCCTGGCTGGCGATAACCTCTGCCGCGCCAAGTTGCAGTAGCTGAGCACGTTTCTCACTGGTGCGCGTCATCGCAATCGGTTTTGCTCCCCGCATGTTAGCAATCTGAATTGCCGCCAGTCCGACGCTGCTGGAAGCAGCATTGATCAGCACGTTATCACCAGGCCCGATATTGGCATATTCGACCAGCGCGCCAAAAGCCGTCACATACATCATCCAACTGGCGGCGGCCTCGGCAAAGCTCAGGTTTTCAGGATGTTTGACGACCGCATGAACAGGCGCATTGACGATTTCGCCATACATACCGTACTCATGAAAGCTGAATGCCGGAATGACGCTCACGCTATCGCCTGGTGCGAACTCGTGCACATTGTCACCGACGGCTTCAACAATGCCGGAGGCTTCATAGCCCAGGCGAGCAGGAAAATTGGGTTGGTAAATATACTGTCCGGTACGGTACATAATTTCCGCCCGGTTAATACCTATTGCGCGAACGCGGATCTGAACATCGTTTGCAAGCGGAGCCGGGGTCTGAATATCCTGAATATTCAGCACATCAGCGCCACCTGTTTGATTGAAAACCACGACTTTAGACATAGCGGACCTCGGTAAATTGTTCTGACTTGAGTCCGCACAATGTATCGGTTCCGGTGGGGGCGAAAAACCGCCGTTATGGAACTTCACTATTACTCAGATTGTAATAATCCCTGCAGGCGCGGTTTTTGCTCGTTAAAAAGCGCACTCAGCCAGTCAATAAACACCCGCACGCGCGGGGCAAGATGACGTCTGTCCGGGTAGAGCACGGAAACGGGTTTAGCTTCCCCCGCATAGTCACCCAGCACCTCAACGAGCTGGCCCGACTCGAGGTAGGGTGCCAGTACGGCGTGAACCCCGTGTATGATCCCCAATCCTGATAAACAACCTGTTAGCAGAATGTCGGAGTTGTCTACGCTCATTCGGCTTGCTGGTATGATAGATACCGTTTTCCCTTCGTTGATGAAGGACCACTCCAGCGCGTCACGATGACGTTCGCTAAAGAAGTTGAGTGCCTGATGCTGAGCCAAATCATCCGGTGTCTGTGGGATGCCCCGTATAGCCAGATAATCTGCGGACGCACAGGTCACCATTTTTACCTCGCCAAGTCGTCGGGATATCAGCGAGGAGTCCTGCAACTCGCCAATGCGGATCATGCAGTCGATCCCCTCCGCAAGCAGATCAATTTTGCGGTCAGTGGAGGTGAGTACAATCTCAATGTCCGGATAGCGTGACTGAAAGTTGCTTAGCGCAGGGACTATAATCGAGTGAGCCAACGACAGTGGAGCATTGATCCTGAGCTTTCCACGTGGAGGCCGTGTCGGTGAGAAAGAGGCCATGATGTCATCCACGTCACCAAGCAGTACTTTGGTTCGTTGGTAAAATGCGTCACCTTCTTCGGTCAGGGTAACCTTCCGCGTCGTTCGGTTCAGGAGTTTCGTCCCCAGATCGTCCTCAAGATGCTGAATTGCTTTCGTCACCGCGGGGCGGTGCAGGTGCAGCACATCGGCAGCTTTGGCGAATCCACCTTGCTCAACAACCTGTACAAAAATGTTCATATATTCAAACATACTGGAACGCATCTCTTACTCTCCTGGTGTTCGCTCTGGCACGGATATTGTTATTATGAGAGTAATAATGATGACTGCATAGACACGCGAATGCTGCTCTACACTTAGGGTTTTAACATTGAGGGTTGCAGCATGATTAAGGTCTATGGGGTGCCGGGCTGGGGATCGGCCATCAGTGAAGTGATGCTCACACTGGCGGAGATCCCTTACACGTTTATTAATGTGGACGGCTTTGACAGTGACGGGGCTTCGCGGGAGTTGCTAAAAAAAATGAATCCACTGTGTCAGATTCCAACGCTCAGGCTGGAAAATGGCAGTGTGATGACGGAAACGGCGGCTATTGCGCTGATGATTCTTGATCGCAGGCCCGATCTGGCCCCGCCTGTCGGACATGTGGAACGTCAACAATTTCAGCGCCTGCTGATATGGCTGGTGGCAAATGTCTATCCCACGTTTACTTATGCTGATTATCCCGAACGCTGGACGCCAGATGCTCCGGCGCAGTTGAAAAAGAACTGTATTGAGTACCGTAAATCGCTTTATATGTGGCTGAACGACCAGCTAAGCGCCGAACCGTACGCGTTTGGCGATCAGCTCACGTTGCTGGACGTTTATATTGCCGTTATGCGCACCTGGGGGCCTGGACATGACTGGTTCCAGGATAATACGCCTAATATTAGCGCCATCGCGGACGCGGTTTGTCAAATCCCGCGGCTGCGTACTGTCCTGAAAAGCAATAAGATTATTTGAATAAAAAAACGCTGTTCCGCAGGAGTGCAAATCCCGGAACAGCGGGCGAACTATCATCGCCATAAGTTTAAATTACGCGACAGAAGGGGTCAGCGTAATACGATCCAATGGACCCACGATAAACAGATAAGAAATCAGGCCAATCAGCCCCATCGAACCGACGTACAGAATGGCGTAATCAAAAGACTGGGTATTCGCCAGAATGACGCCGATCACCAGCGGCGTAATGATACTTGCCATATTGCCGCACATATTGAATACGCCGCCTGCAATGCCAAGCACTTCTTTTGGCGAGGTATCGCTGAGAACGCACCATCCCAGATTGCCAAAGCCTTTGGCGAAAAACGCCAGGCTCATCGCGGCGATAACCACAAATTCTGACGAGGTGTAATTCGCGATAACGATGACGCAGGAAAGTAGCATTCCGCAGATCACCGGCAGCTTACGGGCAATTGTCAAGCTGTAGCCGCGCTTTAGTAGCCAGTCGGAGAACACGCCGCCTAATAATCCACCGATAAAACCGGCAATGGCAGGGATACTGGCGACAAATCCCACTTTGAGGATCGACATTCCTTTAGCCTGATACAGATAGGTAGGAAACCAGGTCAGGAAGAACCAGGTAATTGACGTCACGCAGAACTGTCCGATATAAACGCCAATCCATCACACCGCCGGGATGAAAAAGGTGATTCTTAATGCGGCCATTCCGGTTGTGGAGATCTGGGATTTAACGCCAACCCCCATTGATATGCTGGTCGGGTTTTCGCACGAAAAAGTCGGTCAGGCGGTAGCAGACTACTTGCTGAAAAAAGGTTATCGCCGTCCTGGTTTGCTATGGACAGCCGATCGCCGGGCCGGCCAGCGTAAACAAGGACTGTGCGATGCGCTGAGACGTCATGGTATTGCGGCTGACGCACAGATAGATGTCCCGCTTCCGGCCTCTCTGGCATTGGGGCGCAGTGGATTAGCTCAGCTATTGGCTGAAGGTGCGTTCGATGTCATTGTCTGTAGCTCAGATACCTTAGCCCAGGGGGCGATTATGGAAGCCGAAAGCCGTGGTTTACGCGTGCCGCAGGAGCTAGCGGTAATCGGTTTTGGCGATCTTGATTTTGCCGCCAGTAACCGGCCTGCTATCACCACAATCAGCGTCGACCGACGGGCCATTGGACAACGCGCTGCCTCGCTGCTTGCCGATCGTATCGAACAAATTCCACGTGAAGACGATATTATTGATGTCGGATTTCGCCTGGTTGAACGAGAGTCCGCATAAGTTACCTGCATCCCAAAACAATAAGGAATCTGCTATGCCGCACGTCGATATCAAATGCTTTCCTCGCGCCCTTACCAACGAACAAAAAACCGCGCTGGCGGCGGATATTACCGAGGTCATTATTCGTCATTTGCAAAGCAAAGACAGCTCGGTCAGCGTGGCGCTGAATGAAATTGAGCCCGAGGCGTGGCAGGGCGTGTGGAATGCGGAAATCGCACCGCAGATGGACACATTGATTAAAAAACCCGGCTACAGCATGTGAACGAGAACGGGCGATTATTGCGCCCGTATTATTCAGCCGCTGTTATACGTTTCCCGCTGGTGACAAACGTTCCGGCGCCAAGGTGGTGCAAGGTATTGAGTTTGCCATCATCAAACTGCCAGCGTCCTTGCACAAATACCCGCTCATCGGCAGCGGCAGAAACCACTTCGCCAAACAAGGTATCATATTTGTCCTGAGCCGCTGTGGCAGGAAGCAGGCGGCATTCCATCCAGGCGAGACACTTGGCTTCTATTAGCGGTAATCCCAATACCGGACCGTTGACCACCGGAATACCGTAGCAGTTGAACTTATCTTCTATTCGACCGGAAACACTCCCCACGGCATAGGTCCAGTTGGTCGCGGCAACCCCTGGAATAACAATACCAAATTGCCCGCTACGCTCGATCAGTTCGCGTGACCAGGCGGTCTTGTCGACAACAATGGCCACCCTCGGCGGATCAAATTCCACGGGCATTGACCACGCGGCCGCCATCACATTACGCCGTTCTGTATTCGCGTCACGACTGGTTATCAAAATGGTGGGGCCGTGATTAAGCAGTCGGCTGGCGTGTTGTAATTCAACCGGACGAAAATGACTCATAGTGACTCCTCGGCAGAATAAAAATGACATCACAATAAACATAGATAGTAACGGGATTAGCGATTTTGTCGCCTCACCGGGGTGAACAGCGCACAAAAGCGACGGCGTAAAATTAAAAATGCGTTATAAGTACAACATTCAACAAACAGGAATCCCGTATGACGCCTTTTTTAAACGCTTATTTTGCCCGTATTGGCTGGTCAGATGCGCCCAACGCCGACATTGAAACGTTGAGAGCGCTACACTTACTGCATAACGGTGCCATACCCTTTGAAAATCTTGATGTGCTGCTGCCGCGTGAAATACAGCTTGACGATCTGTCCCTGGAAGAGAAGTTGGTCACTGCCCGCCGCGGTGGCTATTGCTTTGAACAAAATGGTGTATTTGAACGGGCGCTACGCGACATCGGTTTTACCGTACGCAGTTTGCTGGGACGCGTGGTATTGGCTAATCCGTCAAGTCTGCCGCCGCGCACGCATCGCCTGTTACTGGTTGAATTACAGGGTGAACAGTGGATCGCTGACGTTGGCTTCGGCGGGCAAACGCTAACGGCGCCGATTCGTCTGCAGGCTGATCTTGAACAGCAAACGCCGCACGGCGACTATCGGTTGATTCAGGAGGGGGAAGACTGGATATTGCAGTTCCGCCATCATGATCACTGGCAGTCAATGTACCGATTCGATCTGGTGGTGCAACATCACAGCGATTATCTGATGGGTAACTTCTGGTCCGCGCACTGGCCGCAGTCGCATTTCCGCCACCATCTGCTGATGTGTCGTCATTTACCTGACGGCGGCAAGCTGACGTTGACCAATTTCCACTTTACCCATTATCAGGACGGTCACGCGATAGAGCAGATTAATCTGCCTGACGTCGCCAGCCTGTATACGCTGTTGCAGGAACGGTTTGGACTGGGCGTGGATGACGCGAAGCATGGGTTTACCCTGGATGAGCTGGCGACAGTAATGGCGGCGTTTGATACACATCCGGAGGCGGGAAAATAGGGGCATCAGAATTAATGCCGGATGCGGCGTAATCGCCTTATCCGGCCTACCTGAAGATTTAAAAATCGATCGCCCATTCGGCGTGAAACAGGATCACAGCAGAGCCGGAAATCGTTACTTTCTCAGGCTGGTTATCACGGATAGTCACCGTCACATCAACAATACCGTCACGCCCGAGCGCGCGACCCTGGTGGCCCTGAACATGCAACGTTTTGCCATCATGAGCCATCAGGTTATGGTGTACCAGCCACGCGCCCATTGGACCATTCGCGTTGCCGGTGACCGGATCTTCCACAATACCAATAGCTGGCGAGAACATGCGGCCATCGGTGGCGTTTTCGTCCTTGCGAATTTGAAAAGGGAAGAACCCGTTACAGCCAATTTGCTGGCTGATAGCGGTCAGGGCAGGCAAATCAGGGGAAAGGGCGTCGATGTCCACCTCAGGCTTCAGCGCAATCATCACTTTAGAGTGTCCGGTGGTGGCAACCTGAATGGGTAATCCGGGCAACATATCGTCTTCGCTCAGGTGCAGCGCATCGATTATTGCGGCACGTACAGCACCTTCCAGCGGAGCTTCGAATCCAGGTACGCCTTGTTCAAGGCTGATGTGATAGTCATTGTCACTCGCTTCAATATCGATCCGATGACGACCGGCGAGCGAGGTTTGCCAGACGGTGCTGTTGCCCAGGCCCAGCACGTTGGCGCGCACATAATGTGCGGCGACGGTAGCGTGTCCACAGATAGGAACTTCGACCGTCGGCGTGAAATAACGAATGCGAACATCGCTGTCGTCACTGGTCAGTAGAAAAGCCGTTTCCGAATGGCGCAGCTCGCGAGCAATGAGCTGCATCTGGGCGTCACTCAGTCCGTCAGCATGCAACACCACACCCGCTGAATTGCCGCGAAAGGGTACTGAGGTAAAGGCATCGACGTGATAAACCTGTGGTTTCATTAGCGTTCTCCTGGAATGGAGAAGCATCATAACGTACAAGAAGCGGGATAGCGATGTTGCCCGGTAAGCGCACGCGCTACCGGGCAGCAGAGGAAATTAGCGGCGCGAACGCACTATCTGATAACGGCGGGTAAAGTACTCAAACGGCGCACTCCACACGTGGACCAGTCGGGTGAACGGGAACAGCAGGAAAATGGTCATCCCCAGCACCAGATGCACACGGAAAATCCACGCCACGCCATCCAGATGCGCAGACGCACCGCCCTGGAAGGTCACCACCGACTGCGCCCAACCCACCAGTTTCAGCATTTCACTGCCGTCTGGATGTTGCGCAGAGAACGGGATGGTGGTTAAGCCGAGGATACACTGAATCAACAGAACGCAGAGGATCAGAATATCGGCGGTAGAAGATGTCGCACGAATACGCGGGTTGGTCAGACGGCGCACCAGCAGGCCCGCGCCACCTACCAGTGTCAGCACGCCACAAAGCCCGCCGGCAATCATCGCCATCTGCTGTTTTACCGCAATCGGCAGGAACCAGGCGTACATCCAGTGCGGCGTTAACATGCCAAACAGGTGACCGAAAAAGATCCCCAGAATGCCGATGTGGAACAGGTTTGACCACAACACCATACCGCGTTTGTCCAGCATCTGGCTGGAAGAGGCGCGCCATGTGTATTGCCCGTAGTCGTAGCGTAGCCAACTGCCGAGGATAAACACCGTACCGCACAGGTACGGATAGATATCGTAAAAAAAGACGTTCAGGTACTGTATCATTTCGGGCCTCCCGCGCTGACGTCGACATACTGAGGTGCCACGTCCTGGCTAAAGCGTCGTTGATAGTTTTGTAACGGTGAACTGTCACAGGCGGTGGCGTTATCCTCAATAAACTTCACCTGTTCCTCTTCCCAGACTGCATCCAGCGCCTGTCGGGTATCGTCGCGCGTTTCCGCGCCAACCTGCTTAGTGACACTGTCACTCGAAAGAGGGCTTCCGGCAAGCTGCAACAGGGCATCAAACAGTTGATACCACGGTGTATCGCGCTGTTTTAAGCGCCCGCCAAGCAACGCCAGAATCGGTGCGACGTTCTGCAGTCCTTCTTTGGCCTCCGCTTCCGGTAACACGCTTAAGTACTCAAGATATAACGGCAGGTGATCCGGCAGTTCACGACAGTTAAGCTGCAGCCCGACCTTTTCATACTGCGCCAACAGATCGACCATCGCCTGACCACGGTCGCGGGACTCGGCGTGCACGTGTTCAAACAACAGCAGAGAGGTGGCCCGGCCCCGGTCAAAGATTTCGCACCATTCAGCTTGTTTATCCAGTAACGGCGCATTGAGCAGTTCCTGGCTAAAATCGCTCAGCATTGGAGCATCGCTGGCCACAAGCGCCAGCGCGTCGTCTTTACACTCCCATAGCAGCTCGTCGGGGTATTCCATCAGCAGACCGATAACCTTGAGGATTTGCATTATTGACCCTCCGCTTTATCGCGTACTTCGGTGATATCGATAGCGTCAATGCGGCTACTGTTAAACAGATTGAACTTAGTGTCCGAGCCGTGACAGCCGTCGCCGAAGGTAAAGCCGCAGCCGTTTTTCTCCGGGAAGGCATCACGCGCCATTTCACGATGGCTGGTTGGGATCACAAAGCGGTCTTCATAGTTGGCGATGGCCAGATAGCGGTACATCTCCTCAACCTGTTCAACGCTCAGACCCACTTCCTCAATCGCGCGAGTATCCGTAACACCTTCTACGGTTTGCGAACGCATATAGTGGCGCATCGCCATCATCCGTTTCAGGGCGCGCAGTACCGGGCCGGTATCGCCCGCGCTAAGCATATTGGCGAGGTACTGTACCGGAATGCGCAGCGACTCAACCGCAGGCAAAATGTTGCCATTGTGCGGCAGTCCGCCCGCGTCGGCGACTGACTGAATCGGTGACAACGGCGGCACGTACCAGACCATCGGCAGGGTGCGGTATTCCGGATGCAGTGGTAGCGCCAGCTTCCAGTCCATCGCCATTTTGTAAACCGGTGAACGTTGGGCCGCTTCGATGACGTTGTGCGGAATACCCTGTTTAAGCGCTTCTTCAATCACCGCCGGATCGTGCGGGTTAAGGAACACATCGCACTGACGCTCGTAGAGATCGGTTTCATGCTCGGTGCTCGCTGCTTCCTCGATACGGTCGGCGTCGTACAGCAATACCCCGAGATAACGGATACGCCCAACGCAGGTTTCTGAACACACCGTCGGCTGGCCGGACTCAATACGCGGGTAGCAGAAAATACACTTCTCTGACTTACCGCTCTTCCAGTTAAAGTAGATTTTTTTGTACGGACAACCGCTGATGCACAAGCGCCAACCGCGACATTTGTCCTGGTCGATCAGCACAATGCCGTCTTCTTCACGCTTGTAGATAGCACCGCTCGGGCAGGTGGCGACACAGCTTGGATTCAGACAGTGCTCGCACAGGCGCGGTAAATACATCATGAAGGTGTTTTCGAACTGTCCGTACATTTCCTTTTGCATCTTCTCGAAGTTACGGTCGCGGGCCCGTTTTGAGAATTCACCGCCAAGCAGTTCTTCCCAGTTGGGGCCCCAGATAATCTTGTCCATCCGTTTCCCATCAATCAGCGAGCGCGGGCGCGCGGTGGGCTGATTCTTGCTCTCCGGCGCGCTATGCAGATGCTGATAATCGTAGGTAAACGGCTCATAGTAGTCATCGATTTGCGGGATCACCGGGTTGGCGAAAATTTTGGTGATCACCCCCATCTTGCCACCCAGACGCGGTCTGATCTTGCCGTTGACATCGCGAACCCAGCCGCCTTGCCACTCTTCCTGATCTTCCCAGTTTTTCGGGTAACCAATGCCCGGCTTGGTCTCGACATTGTTAAACCACGCATATTCCATCCCTTCACGCCCGGTCCAGACGTTTTTACAGGTGACGGAGCAGGTGTGGCAGCCGATGCACTTATCCAGATTCAGAACCATGCCTACCTGTGAGCGTATTTTCATTTTTTCGCCTCCTGTACCTGATCGCGACCTTCATCATCCAGCCAGTTAATGTTTTTCATTTTTCTAATCATGATGAACTCATCGCGGTTAGAGCCGACCGTCCCGTAATAGTTGAAGCTGTATGCCAGTTGCGCATAGCCGCCGATCATGTGCGTGGGTTTCGGGCAGACGCGGGTGACCGAGTTGTGGATCCCGCCACGCATCCCGGTGACTTCGGAGCCGGGGATGTTCATGATTCGCTCCTGAGCGTGATACATCATGGTCATTCCCGGCGGCACGCGTTGACTCACCACTGCACGCGCGGTGAGCGCGCCGTTGGCATTGAAAGCTTCGATCCAGTCGTTGTCTTCAATACCTAACTCCTTAGCATCAGTTTCACTGATCCAGACAATCGGCCCGCCACGCGACAACGTCAGCATCAGCAGGTTTTCACTGTAGGTAGAGTGGATGCCCCATTTCTGGTGCGGCGTCAGGAAGTTGAGTGCTTTCTCCGGGAAGCTGTTAGGCGGAACCTCGCGCATTTCACTGACGCTGCGGGTATCGATAGGCGGACGATACGCCACCAGGCTTTCACCGAACGCTCGCATCCACGCGTGATCCTGATACAGCTGCTGGCGACCGGACAGGGTACGCCATGGGATCAACTCGTGGACGTTGGTATAGCCTGCGTTATAGGAGACATGTTCGCTTTCAAGGCCGGACCAGGTCGGACTGGAGATGATTTTGCGCGGCTGCGCCTGGATATCGCGAAAACGAATCTTTTCGTCTTCTTTGTTCAACGCCAGATGCGTATGGTCGCGACCGGTCATCGCACCCAGCGCTTCCCAGGCTTTCACCGCCACCTGACCGTTGGTTTCCGGCGCCAGGGCGAGGATCACCTCAGAAGCATCCAGTGCGGTGTCGATCAGCGGGCGGCCTTTCGCCGGGCCTTCGCGTTTGGTGTAGTTCAGCTTGCCGAGGAAATCGACCTCCGCCTGGGTATTCCACGCAATACCTTTCCCGCCGTTGCCGAGTTTGTCCATGAGTGGTCCGAGCGAAGTGAAACGTTCCCAGGTGGCGGGGTAGTCACGTTCCACAACGGCAATATTCGGCGCTGTTTTACCCGGCAGGAGATCGCATTCGCCTTTGCGCCAGTCCAGAATGTCAAACGGCTGCGCCAACTCTGCCGGGGAGTCGTGTTGCAGCGGTTGCAATACAACATCCGTCTCTTGCCCAAGGTGCCCCACACATACCTCGGAGAACACTTTGGCGATGCCTTTATAAATTTCCCAGTCGCTTTTTGACTCCCAGGCAGGATCGACTGCAGCCGACAGCGGGTGAATAAACGGATGCATATCCGAGGTGTTCATATCGTCTTTTTCATACCAGGTAGCCGTTGGCAAAACGATATCGGAGAACAAACAGGTGCTGGACATACGGAAATCGAGCGTCACCAGCAGATCGAGCTTGCCCTCAATCGCCGCCGACTGCCATTCAACCTCTTCAGGTTTAATACCGTCGCTTGAACCGAGCGCTTCTCCCTGGATCCCGCTTTCGGTACCCAGAAGATATTTGAGCATGTATTCATGCCCTTTACCTGAGGAACCGAGCAGGTTAGAGCGCCAGACGAAGAGGTTGCGTGGGTGGTTTTTGCCGCTATCCGGCTGCTCGCAGGCAAAACGAATATCACCCGATTTCAGCGCTTGCGCGGTGTATTCCACCGGAGACATCCCCGCTTGTTCTGCCTTTGCCTTGACAGTGAGTGGGTTGAGATTTAGCTGCGGCGCGGACGGCAGCCAGCCCATCCTTTCTGCACGCACGTTAAAATCAATTAAATGCCCGCTAAACTTCGACGCATCGGCTAGCGGAGAGAGGAGTTCTTGCGCGGTGAGTTTTTCATAACGCCACTGACTGGAGTGGTTGTAGAAAAACGAAGTGCTGTTCATCTGACGCGGTGGGCGGTTCCAGTCCAGCGCAAAGGCCAGCGGCAACCAACCGGTTTGCGGACGCAGCTTCTCCTGACCCACATAGTGTGCCCAGCCGCCGCCGCTTTGCCCTACACAACCACAGAACACCAGGATGTTAATCATCCCACGGTAGTTCATGTCCATGTGGTACCAGTGGTTCACACCAGCACCAAGGATGATCATCGAACGCCCGTGGGTTTTGTGTGCGGTGTCGGCAAACTCACGGGCGATTTGTTCAATATGACGGCTCGGAACACCGGTAATTTGTTCGCCCCAGGCCGGTGTGTAGGCTTTAACTTCGCTGTAATCTTTCGCGCTATGGATATCATCCAGTCCGCGGTCCAGACCATAATTTGCCAGTACCAGGTCATAGACGCTGACCACCGGACAAACGCTGCCATCCGCGAGGGTGAGACGTTTTACCGGCAATTGTCGAATCAGCACCGGCTCCTGCTTCACGCTGCGAAAATGTGGGTTTTCGTTGCCGCCGAAATAGGGGAATGCCACGCCGGTCACGTCATCATGCTGACCAAGCAGCGAGAGGGAAAGCTCTGTTTCAGCGCCAGCCGCCAGCGATTCGAGATTCCATTTGCCTTTTTCGCCCCAGCGAAAACCAATCGAACCGTTCGGGACAACCAGTTCGCCTGCGCGGTTGAAAGCCACCGTTTTCCACTCCGGATTGTTGCTTTCGCCCAGGCCATCAACCAGGTCTGAAGCGCGCATCATGCGTCCAGGTACGTAGCTGCCATCTTCGCGGGCATCCAGCAGCACCAGCATTGGCATGTCGGTATAGCGGCGACAGTAATTGAGGAAGTAATCGCTGGGATTGTCGAGGTGGAACTCTTTCAGGATGACGTGGCCCATTGCCATCGCCAGCGCGCTGTCAGTACCTTGTTTGGGTGCCAGCCACTGGTCACAGAGTTTGGCTACTTCCGAGTAATCCGGCGTAATGGCAATCGTCTTGGTGCCTTTGTAGCGTACTTCCGTGAAGAAGTGGGCGTCCGGGGTACGGGTCTGTGGCACGTTAGACCCCCAGGCGATGATATAGCTGGAGTTATACCAGTCGGCTGACTCCGGAACGTCGGTCTGCTCACCCCAGGTCATGGGTGACGCAGGCGGTAAATCGCAGTACCAATCATAGAAGCTCAGGCAGGTTCCGCCCAGAAGTGAGAGATAGCGCGTACCCGCCGCGTAGGAAACCATCGACATGGCGGGAATGGGCGAGAATCCGGCCACGCGGTCCGGGCCATAGGTTTTTACCGTCCAGACGTTGGCAGCAGCAATCAGTTGATTAAGCTCTTTCCAGTTGGAACGGATAAACCCGCCGCGCCCGCGCACCTGTTTGTAGCTCTGGCACTTCTGCGGGTCGTTCATGATCGATTCCCAGGCAAGCACCGGATCGGGCTGGCGGGACAGGGCGTCACGCCACAGCTCGATGAGACGTTTACGCACCAGCGGATATTTCAGGCGGTTGGCGCTGTACAGATACCAGGAATAGCTGGCACCACGCGGGCAGCCACGTGGCTCATGATTTGGCAGGTCAGGACGGGTTCGCGGGTAGTCAGTTTGCTGTGTTTCCCAGGTCACCAGTCCGTTTTTAACGTAGATTTTCCAGCTGCATGAACCGGTACAGTTCACGCCGTGGGTAGAGCGCACAATTTTGTCGAACTGCCAGCGCTGACGATAGCTGTCTTCCCAGTCCCGGTTGGTGTGCATCACTTGCCCGTGCCCCTCGGCAAATGTCTCACCCTTTTGTTTAAAGTAGCGAAAGCGATCTAACAGTTTACTCATGACATAACTCCTGCTTCGAATAACGTTGCCTGCACAGGCCAAAAGATGACTATTTTTTTTGTGATTTCCGGCCGTATACCAGCCAGGTCACCAGCACGCAGACGATGTAGAACACAAGGAATATTTTCATGGCACCTACCGGAGACCCGGTCAGCGCCAGCGATGAACCAAACGCTTTCGGGATAAAGAAGCCCCCGACAGCGCCAATTGCGGAGATAAAACCCAGTGCGGCTGCGGTATCGGTTACCGCCTCACGCTGGGCCTGTTCTTCAGTACCACCGTGCAGCTTCACCCGGTAAATGGTGATTTTGCGAAAGATCACCGCAATCATCTGGAAGGTCGAACCGCTGCCCAGTCCTGCGGTCAGGAACAAGCCCATAAACACCAGATAGAAGGCAACAAAACTTCCTTCTCCGGAGCCGGGAAGGGTAAGAAACAGCAGGGCGCTAAACAGCGCCATAAAGATGAAGTTGATTAACGTGACGCGCACGCCGCCGAACTTGTCAGAGATCACGCCGCCAGCCGAACGCGCAAGCGCGCCGATGAACGGGCCGAAGAACGCCAGTTGCAGAATATTCACGTCAGGGAATTGTGTTTTCGCCAGCATGGCAAAGCCGGCCGAGAAACCGATAAATGAACCGAAGGTGGCGAGATACAGCAGGCTTAGCAGCCACAGATGAAAGCGTTTGAGGACCGGTAGTTGAGCGGCGATTGAGGCCTTCGAACTGGCGATGTCATTCATTCCCACGCCCGCAGCCAGCGTTGAGAGCAGCAGCAGCGGAACCCAAATCCATGCGGCGTTTGCCAGTGACAGTAAAGAACCGTCAGGCTGCGGCACGCCTTGTACCCCTAAAAAGGTAAATAGGGGCAGGAAAATGACTAACGGCGCGATTAACTGCATCACGCTGACACCAAGGTTACCGAGCCCGCCATTCACGCCCAGCGCACTGCCTTGCTTCGCTTTCGGGAAGAAAAAGCTGATATTACCCATGCTGGAGGCAAAGTTAGCGCCAGCAAAACCACACATCAGCGCAATAATAATAAATACGCCAAACGGAGTAGCGGTATTTTGCACGGCAAATCCGAGCCAAAGGCAGGGAATGACCAGAATAATGGTGCTAAAAATGGTCCAACGGCGTCCACCAAATATAGGTACCATAAAGGAGTAGGGGACTCGCAATATTGCGCCTGAAAGAGAAGGCAATGCGGTTAATAAAAACAGTTGGTCGGTGGTGAAATTAAAACCAATTTTATTCAAATTGACGGCTACAGCACTGAACAACATCCAGACACAGAACGCCAGCAACAGACAACTCACTGATATCCATAGGTTTCTTCGGGCAATGTGCTTACCTTTATTTTCCCAAAAGGCGGGGTTCTCCGGTTTCCAGTCAGTTAAAAGATAACGATTATTTTTCTCATTTGATGCTGACATATTATTCTCCATGCACATGCCGTTCATGAAAAAGAAATAAACGCATACAGCGCCGCGCGAGTTCTTTTAGAAACTATTGAAAAGTTTTGGGAATATTGACTGAAAGAATAGATAAAAAAGCGCAATAACGCGGCGCGTCAGAGGAATAACACGTTGCTTAAGTGTTACTAATTGTAAATTGAAAAGGTGTATTGTTAATTCATTTATAACATCAAATAAATAACTCCAGTGTTATCATGCGATCCAGGTGGCGCTCGAACGCTGGATCGGCCATTTCCTCAATGCCTAATACATAGATACCATCCAGACCGCATACCAACGCAATTAAACGCCAGGCCACATCGGCGGCATCTGGGGTGGATGAAAACTCACCGGCCTTCTGTCCCTGAGTGATAATATTCGCGGTTTCCTCGTGCCACATCCGCATGGTCAGCAGGTAAGCGCTTTTGATTTCCGGATCTTTATCCGCCAGAACTTGTGCTTCACGCCACAGTTTTATATAGGGTTCGAACCCGCCATCTTCGCTGCCCAGCATGGCATGCAGCCGTTCACGGAAGCTGGCGTTTGCACTGACCAGTTCGGCATCAAGTAGGGTACGGATCAGGCGGACAAAGGCCTGGGATTTGAGTTCGCCGGCAGAGGCGAAATGGTGATGTAGTTGGCCCGTCGCGACGTGTGCTTCAGCTGCAATGCGTCGCACCGTCATGGCGGTAAATCCTTCCTCAAGCGCGACACGCATGGCCGCCTGCAGAATAACTTCCCGACGTTCATCCCGATTCATATAGCTCATGCTTCCTCCCTATATTCACATTATTGCCAGTTTAACAAAAAGTTGGACATACGTTCAATTTTCCGTAGGATCGCTAAAGCTGGACATGTGTCCAGTTTCAGTTTTGTAGGGAGTTTTATGTTTCGTCAGTGGTTAACGTTAGTGATTATTGTGCTGGTCTACATCCCTGTTGCGATTGATGCAACGGTGCTGCACGTTGCCGCGCCCACGCTGAGTATGACGCTGGGTGCCAGTGGTAACGAGCTGCTGTGGATCATTGATATCTATTCTCTGGTAATGGCCGGTATGGTGTTACCGATGGGGGCGTTGGGCGATCGCATCGGTTTTAAGCGCTTGCTGATACTGGGGGGTGGGCTATTTGGTCTGGCTTCGCTGGCTGCCGCGTTTGCTCACAGTGCCGGCTGGCTAATCGCAACCCGGGCCGTGTTGGCTATTGGTGCGGCGATGATCGTTCCGGCGACGCTGGCAGGTATTCGCGCCACCTTTGCCGAACAACGTCATCGTAATATGGCGCTCGGCGTTTGGGCTGCCGTCGGTTCAGGCGGTGCAGCATTTGGTCCCTTAGTCGGTGGTATGTTGCTGGAGCATTTCTACTGGGGCTCAGTGTTCTTAATCAATGTGCCCATTGTTCTGGTGGTGATGACATTGACCGCACGTTACGTGCCGCGCCAGACTGGACGCCGCGATCAGTCGTTAAATTTTGGCCATGCGATTATGTTGATCGTGGCGATTTTACTGCTGGTTTACAGTGCTAAAACGGCGCTAAAAGGGCATATGGCGACCGGGGTTATCGTATTGACGCTGTTAACAGGAGCAGTGCTGCTGTGGAAATTTGTTCGTATTCAGCTCGCGGCCTCACGTCCGATGATTGATATGCGGTTGTTCACCCATCGCATTATCTTAAGCGGCGTGGTAATGGCGATGACTGCGATGATCACCCTGGTGGGATTTGAGCTGTTGATGGCCCAGGAATTACAGTTTGTTCACGGCTTAACGCCGTATCAGGCGGGACTGTTTATGCTACCCGTCATGCTGGCGAGTGGCTTCAGCGGCCCGATTGCCGGTATGTTGGTTTCACGGCTGGGATTGCGCTGCGTGGCAACGGCAGGTATGGCGTTGAGTGCGGTCAGTTTCTACGGTCTGGCAATGACGGATTTCAGCACTCAGCAGATCCAGGCCTGGATATTAATGGCGTTACTGGGGTTCAGTGCCGCCAGTGCGCTACTGGCCTCAACGGCGGCCATTATGGCGGCAGCCCCGGCTGAAAAAGCCGCTGCGGCGGGGGCTATCGAAACCATGGCCTATGAATTGGGGGCCGGTCTTGGGATCGCGATTTTTGGTCTCTTGCTAAGCCGTAGTTTTTCCGCATCGATTCTACCGCCTGCCGGCCTCAGTGCGCAGGATCTGGAACGTGCTTCATCGTCAATGGGTGAAGCGGTGCAATTAGCACATTCTCTTTCGCCGTCTCTTAGCGACGCGTTGCTTGCAGCTGCCAGAGAAGCATTTACCTGGTCGCACAGCGTGGCATTGAGCAGCGCTGGCAGCATGCTTATCGTATTAGCGGTAGGGATGTGGTTCAGCCTGGCAAAAGTGAACCATCAATAACTAGTGAGCTAAATGACAGGGGTAATCCATCGCTTCGACTTCTTTTCCACTCAGGCGAGCGTATTGCCCCGTCAACCGCCAGAACGCAGGCTGTGTTTCGGTATAGATTTCAGCCGCCAGAATCAGACGGCGGCGATCCACCTCATTCAGCTCCAGCAATGTCCACGGAATAAAGTAGCGGTCGCTATCGGTCAGCGTAAACCACAAGGGGCATCCACAGCCGGAACAGAAGAAACGTTCTCCGCGCGTTGATGAGGGAAAGTGCGAAGGTTCTGCTGAATCAGGGGAAAGTAGTGGATGACCGCTGGCTTCCAGATACATGGCGACACCACCGGACCATTTCTGGCACAGCGTGCAGTGGCAGGCATAGACATCAAGCATTTCGACGTTTACGGTAAAATGACTCTGTCCGCAAAGACAACGACCAGTGAACGTCTGCACGGCATACTCCTTATGACCGAGTCTACATCAAGAGAAAAAGCCAGCCCTGGATGGACTGGCTTTGTATTCAACTTACAACAAAATTAGAACTGGTAGTTCAGACCAACTGCCACGATGTTGTCAGTGCTAACACGTGCGTCAGAAGTGAATTTGTTGTCGTCCAGCAGGTTGATTTTGTAATCAACGAAGGTAGACATGTTTTTGTTGAAGTAGTAGGTCGCACCCAGATCAACGTATTCAACCAGATCCTGGTCGCCGTAAACACCCAGATCTTTACCTTTGGATTTCAGGTAAGCGATGGACGGACGCAGACCGAAGTCGAACTGGTACTGAGCAACAACTTCAAAGTTCTGCGCTTTGTTAGCAATACCGTCTACTTTACCGAACTTGGTCATGTTGCGGGTTTCAGAGTAGGTAGTTGCCAGGTAGATGTTGTTCGCATCATATTTCAGGCCAGCAGCCCATACTTCTGCGTTTTTACCGGAAGCGTAGAATTCGTTGTTGCCATTACGCATCTGGTCATCAGTACGGTCAGATTTCGCATAGGTCGCACCGATGCCGAAGCCTTCGTATTCATAAGTAGAAGACAGACCGAAACCGTCACCGTTCGCTTCAACGTCGCTGCTACGGTCGTTTTTGCCCTGATACTGAGCAGCAAAGTTCAGACCTTCAACCAGACCGAAGAAGTCAGTGTTACGGTAAGTTGCAACGCCGGTAGCACGCTGAGTCATGAAGACGTCAGTCTGGGTCCAGGTATCACCGCCGAATTCCGGCAGGACGTCAGTCCATGCGCCGATGTCGTAGGCTACGCCGTAGTTACGACCGTAGTCGAAAGAACCGTATTCAGCGAATTTCAGGCCAGCGAATGCCAGACGGGTTTTGTCTGCTTCGGAACCTTGATCTTCAGAACGGTTGCCTTTGAATTCATATTCCCACTGGCCGAAACCAACCAGTTGGTCGTTGATCTGAGTTTCGCCTTTGAAGCCCAGACGCGCGTAAGTTTTGTCACCATCGCTGCTGGTATCGTCAGAGAAGTAATGCTGAGCGTGAACTTTACCGTACAGATCCAGTTTGTTACCGTCTTTGTTATAAATCTCAGCTGCGTTTACCGCACCCGCTGCCAACAGGGTAGTCACTGCCACTGCAACTAATTTAAGTTTCATTCTAAATAATCCTTATAATTTTTTCTTGGTGTGTTTCCTAAACCATTGCTAAACGAGGCCGTTCATCAATGACGAACTATTTTTAAATGACGATGTGGTATTAGTTCAATAATAAGTTTCATAATATTGCGGAATATTTGAATTTGTGTGATCTAGATCTACATAATACAGCTGATTATATTAATATTAATATGTGACCTTTTGTTGGGATATATTTTCGGCGGGGACTATTGTGCTGGTTATGGTTTACTAATCGTTAGTAACCTATGTAAAATATATACAACCGGAGGGTTATAGGTAAACATATAATATTTTCGGCTGTTGATTAATTACCAGTTACTTAACATTTAATTAAACAAATAAAAACATAATACACAAGCGAAATGTACAATTATTATCCGTTAACTGACCAGAGTGTAGCCGGGTTCTATCTCTATGCCAGAAACCCGGCCTGATTTCTATATCCGACGTGTTGCCAGCCAGCACAGTAGTGAGCCAGCACAGACCATCAGTGCGCCTTGCCAGAACGAGAACGACAGCGGGGCGCTGAGCAATACAGCAGCCAGGGCAGAAGAAAGCACTGGGGTGAAATAAGACCCTACTGCCATGACAGTGACATTTCCGTGTAAAATTCCGATATTCCAGGCCGCATAGGCAAATCCTAGCGTTAATGCAGCCGTGAACATCTTAATGGTCACCGGTGTGCTGAAAACCATTTCTGGTTGTGGCGTCATAAAATAGTAGGCCCACAAACTTGCCGCCGTCAGTAAAACAAAAACGGTGATACCGTTAAACCCTTTCGCAAATTTATTAGTGACAGTGCAATACGTTGCCCAGATAAAAGCGCCCAAGAATGCGAGAAAATAACTCAGCGGGCTACTGGCAATGTTGCTGATAATTTCACCTGGATTTAGACCGTTCTCGCCACCTAAAACCCAGCAGACTCCGGTCAATGCGAGAATTAATCCAGGAATAATCATCCAGTTTGTTTTTTGACCATTAAATAATATAGCAAACAAAATCGTCAGACTTGGCCAGAGATAATTGACCATTCCTACTTCTATTGTCTGGTGTCGGGTAGCGGCATAGCCTAATGCCAACGCCAGGCAAATTTCATAGCTGACAAAAAGCACGCTACCGGCGATTAAATAACGAACAGGTATTTTTCTAATATTTGGAAATCCGACGGTAAATATCAGCAGCAGGCCGCTTAGCGAGAAGATCATCGCTGCGCCGCCCGCTGGCCCGAGACCTTCGCTTACCCCACGAATCAACCCCACCATCGTGCTCCACAGCACAATGGCGATGAGCCCGATTAACGTTGCTTTTTGTTTTGTCATGCTGTTTGTCTGTCCGTCGTCCTGGCAAAAATGAAGCTGAAATTTATAGCACTTTTACGTCAGCACGGCCTAACTAATTAGCTTTTAGCTAACCCCTTGTGGGTATACAGGTTACACAAACTGCACTATTTAGTAGCGGAACCGTTTCGTTATTGATTTGACGCAAAAAAAATATGGATATAGCTGTTAGTTTCGTCGCGAAGTTGTACATGTCATCTTTCAGACTGCCGCGCTGGCGCAAGGTGAAAGATGTCTTGTACGAACCCCTGTAAAAAAGAGGAAAGCAATGGACGTCAGCCGCAGACAATTCTTTAAAATCTGCGCGGGCGGTATGGCGGGAACAACAGTGGCCGCACTGGGTTTTGCACCCAAAATGGCACTGGCTCAGGCGCGAAACTACAAACTGTTACGCGCAAAAGAGATCCGAAACACCTGCACATACTGTTCCGTAGGTTGCGGGCTATTAATGTATAGCCTTGGTGATGGAGCAAAAAACGCCAAAGAGTCGATTTATCATATCGAAGGGGATCCGGATCATCCGGTGAGCCGTGGGGCACTTTGTCCTAAGGGCGCAGGATTACTGGATTACGTGCACAGCGAAAGCCGTTTACGCTACCCGGAATATCGCGCTCCCGGTTCCGACAAATGGCAACGCATCAGTTGGGATGAAGCTTTCTCCCGCATCGCAAAACTGATGAAAGCAGACCGTGACGCCAACTTTATTGAGAAGAATGAGCAGGGCGTGACGGTAAACCGCTGGCTTTCAACCGGGATGCTGTGTGCATCTGCGGCGAGTAATGAAACCGGCATGCTGACGCAAAAATTCGTGCGCTCACTCGGCATGCTGGCGGTAGACAACCAGGCACGCGTCTGACACGGACCAACGGTAGCAAGTCTTGCTCCAACATTTGGTCGCGGTGCGATGACCAACCACTGGGTTGATATCAAAAACGCTAACGTCGTAATGGTGATGGGCGGTAACGCCGCTGAAGCACATCCGGTGGGATTCCGCTGGGCGATGGAAGCTAAAAACAACAATGATGCTACGCTGATTGTTGTCGATCCCCGTTTTACCCGTACAGCGTCGGTGGCGGATATCTATGCGCCGATTCGCTCCGGCACGGACATTACGTTCCTTTCCGGCGTATTGCTGTATCTGATTGAAAATAACAAAATCAATGCTGAATACGTTAAGCACTACACCAACGCCAGCCTGCTGGTGCGGGATGATTTTGCTTTTGAAGACGGTTTGTTCAGCGGTTACGACGCCAAAAAACGTCAATATGATAAGTCGTCCTGGAACTACCAGTTCGATGAAAATGGCTACGCAAAACGCGATGAAACCTTAAGCCATCCCCGTTGCGTGTGGAACCTGCTCAAACAGCACGTTTCCCGTTATACGCCGGATGTGGTGGAAAACATCTGCGGTACGCCGAAAGCCGACTTCCTGAAAGTGTGTGAAGTTCTGGCCTCCACCAGTGCTGCCGATCGTACCACGACCTTCCTGTACGCGCTGGGCTGGACACAACATACCGTTGGGGCGCAGAACATCCGCACCATGGCGATGATCCAGTTGCTGCTCGGTAACATGGGGATGGCCGGTGGCGGCGTAAACGCATTACGCGGTCACTCCAACATTCAGGGCTTAACCGACTTGGGTCTGTTATCAACCAGCCTGCCCGGTTATCTGACGCTGCCGTCAGAAAAGCAGACTGATCTGCAAACCTATCTGGCCGCCAATACACCCAAAGCGACGCTGGCCTCCCAGGTGAACTACTGGGGCAACTATCCGAAGTTCTTCGTCAGTTTGATGAAATCTTTCTACGGCGATGCGGCACAGAAAGAAAACGACTGGGGCTTTGAATGGCTGCCGAAGTGGGATCAGTCCTACGACGTCATCAAATATTTCAACATGATGGATAGCGGGAAAGTTACCGGCTACATCTGTCAGGGCTTTAACCCGGTTGCGTCCTTCCCGGACAAAAACAAAGTAGTACAGAGCCTCAGCAAACTGAAGTATCTGGTGGTTATTGATCCTCTGGTCACAGAAACGTCCACATTCTGGCAAAACCACGGCGAATCCAACGATGTCGATCCGGCGTCGATTCAGACTGAAGTTTTCCGTCTGCCATCCACCTGCTTTGCAGAAGAAGACGGCTCGATTGCTAACTCTGGCCGTTGGCTGCAGTGGCACTGGAAAGGTCAGGATGCACCAGGTGAAGCGCGTAATGACGGCGAAATTCTGGCCGGTATTTACCATCGTCTGCGCGACATGTATCGCACCGAAGGCGGTAAAGCTGTAGAGCCTGTGCTGAAAATGAGCTGGAACTATAAGGTGCCGGACGAACCGCATTCCGAGGAAGTGGCCAAAGAGAACAACGGCTATGCGCTGGAATATCTCTATGATGCGAATGGCGTGCTGGTGGCGAAAAAAGGTCAGTTGCTCAACAGCTTTGCGCTCCTGCGTGACGACGGTACAACGTCATCCTCCTGCTGGATTTATACCGGTAGCTGGACCGAGCAGGGCAACCAGATGGCTAACCGCGATAACGCCGACCCATCAGGTCTGGGTAATACGCTGGGTTGGGCATGGGCATGGCCACTGAACCGTCGAGTACTGTACAACCGCGCTTCGGCAGACCCGCAGGGTAAACCGTGGGATCCGAAACGGATGTTGATCCAGTGGAACGGTACTAAGTGGACCGGAAACGATATCCCTGACTTCAACAACGCCGCACCGGGTAGTGGCACCAATCCGTTTATCATGCAGCCGGAAGGGCTGGGGCGTCTGTTTGCTATCGATAAGCTGGCGGAAGGGCCGTTCCCGGAACACTACGAGCCGATGGAAACGCCGCTGGGTACGAACCCGCTGCACCCGAACGTGATCTCCAACCCGGCAGCGCGTCTGTACGAAGCGGATGCCTTGCGTATGGGGACGAAGCAGGACTTCCCATACGTCGGAACCACCTATCGTCTGACCGAGCATTTCCACACCTGGACCAAACACGCACTGTTAAATGCGATTGCCCAGCCAGAGCAGTTTGTGGAAATCAGCGAAACGCTGGCGTCAGCAAAAGGTATCGGCAACGGCGACTACGTGAAAGTCAGCAGCAAGCGTGGATTTATTCGCGCAGTTGCGGTGGTCACCCGTCGTCTGCAAACCCTGAACGTCAACGGTCAGAAGGTTGAAACCGTAGGGATCCCGATCCACTGGGGCTTTGAAGGAGTCGCGCGTAAAGGCTTTATTGCCAACACCCTGACGCCGAACGTCGGTGATGCAAACTCGCAAACGCCGGAATACAAAGCGTTTTTAGTTAACATCGAGAAGGCGTAAGGGGGCGAATATATGTCTATGGAAACGCAGGACATCATCAAAAGGTCCGCAACAAACTCCATCACGCCGCCACCTCAGGCCCGTGATTACAAAGCCGAAGTCGCAAAGTTGATCGACGTTTCCACCTGTATAGGCTGTAAAGCCTGTCAGGTAGCCTGCTCAGAGTGGAACGATATCCGCGATGAAGTGGGTCATTGCGTCGGGGTGTATGACAACCCCGCCGATCTCAGCGCCAAGTCCTGGACGGTGATGCGGTTTACCGAAACCGAACAGAACGGCAAGCTGGAATGGTTGATTCGTAAAGACGGCTGTATGCACTGTGAAGATCCGGGCTGCCTGAAGGCATGCCCGTCTGCCGGAGCAATCATCCAGTACGCGAACGGGATTGTTGATTTCCAGTCAGAGCATTGCATTGGTTGCGGGTACTGTATTGCCGGGTGTCCATTTAATATTCCGCGCCTCAATAAAGAGGATAACCGCGTGTATAAATGTACGCTGTGTGTGGATCGCGTCAGCGTTGGGCAAGAACCTGCCTGCGTGAAGACCTGTCCAACCGGGGCAATACATTTCGGCACTAAGCAGGAAATGCTGGAAATGGGCGAGCAGCGTGTGGCAAAACTGAAAGCACGTGGTTATGAACATGCCGGTCTCTACAACCCGGAAGGTGTGGGAGGCACGCACGTCATGTACGTTCTACATCATGCCAACCAGCCGGAGCTGTATCACGGTCTGCCGAAAGAGCCTAAGATCGATACCTCTATCAATCTGTGGAAAGGGGCTCTGAAACCGCTGGCTGCTGCCGGATTTATCGCTACCTTCGCCGGGCTGATTTACCACTACATTGGCATCGGCCCGAATAAGGAAGTGGACGACGACGAGGAGGATCATCATGAGTAAGTCGAAAATGATTGTGCGCACGAAGTTTATCGACCGCGCCTGTCACTGGACGGTGGTGATCTGCTTCTTCCTGGTGGCGCTGTCGGGGATTTCGTTCTTCTTCCCGACTCTGCAATGGCTGACGCAAACCTTCGGTACGCCGCAGATGGGGCGTATTCTGCACCCCTTCTTTGGTTTGCTGATCTTCGTTGCGCTGATGTTCATGTTTGTGCGCTTTGTGCACCACAACATCCCGGATAAGAAAGACATCCCGTGGCTGAAAAACATTGTGGAAGTGCTGAAGGGCAATGAACACAAAGTGGCGGATGTGGGCAAATACAACGCCGGACAGAAAATGATGTTCTGGTCGATCATGAGCATGATTTTTGTGCTGCTGGTCACGGGCGTTATTATCTGGCGTCCATACTTTGCGCAGTTCTTCCCGATGCAGGTAGTGCGTTACAGCCTGCTGATCCACGCTGCGGCGGGCATTATTCTGATGCACGCTATCCTCATCCATATGTATATGGCATTTTGGGTGAAAGGATCAATTAAAGGCATGGTTGAAGGGAAAGTGAGCCGTCGCTGGGCGAAGAAGCATCACCCGCGCTGGTATCGCGATGTTGAAAAGCTGGAAGCAAAGAAAGAGAGTGAAGAAGGGGTTAAGTAAACCTGATGCTTTCTGACAACAATGGCGCTGCGGATGTAGCGCCATTTTTTTGCCAAAAAAACGTCATGTTTCTGTCATCTGCTGAACGTAAGGTGTTGTCTTTCCAATAAGAGAAGAGTTAAAAGACAATGCTTCTGGTGAAAAAATTACTCGCAGTCAGCGTATTTCTCTGTGCGTCCGCTCAGGCGCAGAATATCCTCGAATTTCCGCAACCGGAGAATAACCCGGAAGAGTTTTATGCCGTGACTGAAATCCCGGCAGGCGGGATCATAAAATATGAAACCGACGCCAAAACCGGCTTTATCATTGCCGATCGTTTCCAGTCGATGCCGGTTGCCTATCCGGCAAACTATGGCTCATTGACCCAGTCCCTGGCAGGTGACGGTGACCCGCTGGATGTGATTTTCTATACCCGGGCACCGCTGGCCCCGGGAACGCTGATCAAGTTGCGCGCGATTGGCGTGCTGAAGATGATTGATGGCGGGGAAAAGGACGATAAAATTGTCGCCGTGCCGGCCGGCAAAATTGACCCCACCTATGACGACATCAAAGAGTTGAGCGATTTGCCAAAGATCGAAGTGCAACGACTGGAGTCGTTTTTCCGCGTGTACAAAGAGTTGCCGGAAGGGCGTAAGAAAGTAGAGTTAAATGGCTTTAACGATGCGGCCACCGCGAAACAAGAGATCAAGCAGGCATGGGATGCCTGGAAAGAAAAACAGCCGAAACAGTAAATGAAATGCCGGATGGCGTTAGCGTATCCGGCATTCACTTTTATCACTGCGCTGCCAGCTTACGCAGGCGTGAAATATCCACGTTTTTTTTGGCCTCTGCCAGGCTCCAGGCATTTTGTAGGTTTAACCACATTTCGGGTGAACTGCCAATCACCACGGAGAGTTTAATCGCCATCTCAGGCGTTAGTGCCGCTTTCCCGGTTAATAGCCGACTTGCCGTTGAAGGTGCAATCTCCATCGCTCTGGCAAACTCGCGCAGGCTGACAGTGAGTTCGTCCAGCGCTTCCTGAATGATATCCCCAGGACGGGGGTGATTTGCCATCTTCATCAATGATAGTCCTCGTAGTCCAGTATGTACGCGTCGCCATTGACGAATTCAAACGTAATACGCCAGTTACCTGAAACAGAAATTGCCCATCTGCCGTCACGCTCGCCCACCAAAGGATGTAGCTGATAACCGGGCATATTGATATCTGTAACCTTGTTTGCTGCATCAATAACGGCAAGTCTATGTCGTAATCGTCGGACATGTTTTGCCATAACGCCTGATGTTCGTCCATGAAGAAACAAATCGCGCAATCCCTTGTGTCTGAAGTTCATGATCATCCGTATCATCCTTGTTCCTTCAAGAGGAACACTACCATTAATGTTCCTTTAAGCGCAACACCAGGATTGCGCTATTCAAAATTGTGCGGCGAATGCGCAGAAAGAGAAAGGGAGAAGGGGCATATCTGGAAAGCGCCATGCAAGAATTGCCAGATGGCAGGCCTACACGCGCATTTTGCTAATGTAGGCCGGATAGGCTTGCGCCATCCGGCAATAAAGATTACTCCAGTTGTGAATTCAGACGCTCAATCTCTTTACGCCATTGCGCCTGCAACAGCGGCTTTTGATGTTTCGGCTTGCGGGCGAGATCGTCGGCCAGACGTTGCTCCAGCTCGAGGAGTTGTTCCAGCAATTCATCGCTGTCACCGCGTATTTCGGCCCTCGCTTCGACCACCGTTTTGGGAACGCTCATCTCCTCAGACGTTTCCCGAATACGATCGTTGATCGCGTCCAGATCGTGCCATTCGCTAAGTTCGCCATTATCGATAAACCAGAACCTATTACAGCTTTGGCTGATAAGCTGACGGTCATGGCTGACCAGCAGCACGCCGCCGCTGAAACTTTGTAGCGTCTGCGCTAGCGCTTCTTTACCTTCCATATCCAGATGGTTGGTTGGTTCATCGAGCATCAGCAGGCTGTAGCGCGCAAGCGTAAGCCCGACAAACAGTAGCCTCGAACGCTCTCCACCGCTTAAGGTATTGATCCGCTGCTGATGGCGGACCCACGGGAAGCCCGCGCTAATCAGCGCCATCTTGCGAACATCAGGCTGCGGAGCAAACGGTTCGAGCGCATCAAACAACGTGTCGTCATCTGTGAGCTGGTGTAGCGTCTGATCGTAATACCCCAGTGTGACGCGAGAGTGCAACATCAGTGAACGCGATGCCATTTGCGACTGATATTGCTGCCAGATAAGCCGTAGCAGCGATGATTTCCCGCAACCGTTACGCCCGACAATCGCCACGCGATCGCCGCTTTTTAACCGGATACCGGCAATGGAAAACAGTGTATCTGCGTCGGGAGCAGGGGCTACAGACAGATTGGTCATCTCCAGCAAACGATCTGCACGCAGGGCATCACCCTGCAATGTTAGTGTCCACTGACTTCCTGCCGTAACTTCTGTCTGCACCTCTTTCAGGCGCTGCACCTGTTTTTCCATCTGCTTGGCCTTGCGGGAGAGATCTTCGTTGTCGTAGACCCGCCCCCAGGTTGCCAGCCGTTTGCTGCTGGCGGTAACCCGGTCTATCTCTTTTTGCTCAGCCTTGTGGCGCAGAGCATCGCTGACGTCTCTTTCTGCCAGCGCCTGACGTGCCGCGCTACAGGGCAGATCAAAGGCATGGAGAGTGCGATCGCGCAGGATCCACGTTCCGTGAGTCACCGCATCCAGCAACTGCGGGTCGTGGGAAACCACCACAAAACTGCCAGACCAGTTCTGTAAGAACTGCTCCAGCCATAGCAATGTCGGCAAATCAAGGTGGTTGCCAGGTTCGTCCAGTAGCATCAGGTCAGGGTTTCGCATTAGCGCACGCGCCAGCAGCAGGCGTGTGTGCTGTCCACCGCTCAGAGTTTGCGCAGTGAGATGCAAATTTTCCGGCGTAAAGCCCATTTCGGCAAGCAGTGCTTCAACCCGCCATTGTTGAGCCGCACGCTCATGCTCAGGAAGTTGAGCGAGAACGGCCTCCTGCAGCGTAAGCGGCAGTATATCGTCCGGCAAGTGCTGCTCCACACGGGCGAGGTGGCAGTGATTCGCCTGCGCGATTGCGCCACTGGTGGGGGCGATGGTGCCATCAAGCAGTTTTAACAGCGTGCTTTTTCCGCAGCCGTTGTAGCCGATTAGCCCAATGCGGTCGCCTTTTTTGAGGGTAAATGAGAGATCGTCGAACAGGGTGCCGAATGCCGTATCAACGTGTAAGGATTGTGCGGTTAGTAATGTGCTCATTGTTGCTTACTCAAGAGTTACAGGCGTAAAAACGCCTCGTCAAACATCGCTGACGATAACCCGGTAAGCCCGAGAGAAGGGGATTTAGATGTTAGCTTCGCTCAAGCAGAAGTTATCGCAGCACGATACCGATAACGCTTGAGCACTGGCGATCGCCAAAAGCATGTGAAACGATGAAACGTTCACAGTACAGCATAAGTATCCTCCTTTTATATTTCCGAATGTTAATCGATGGTGAAAGTGTAAACGCAAGCTACTGGATTGCGCAAGTGTTGAACACCCGGCGGCAGAGCACCGCCGGGCAAAGTGTCAAATAGAAGTACGACGGTAGTCGCGATATTCCGCCTGCCAGAAATTCTCGTCGATTGCCTGTTGCAGCGCTTCAGCGGAGGTTTTCACCGCCACGCCTTGCTGCTGGGCCATTTTACCGACGGCAAAGGCAATGGCACGAGAAACCGTCTGAATATCTTTCAGTTCTGGTAGCACCAGCCCTTCACCGTTGAGTACCAGCGGTGAGTACTGCGCCAGCGTTTCGCTGGCCGACATCAGCATTTCATCGGTGATGCGTTTGGCGCCAGAGGCTATCACGCCAAGGCCGATACCCGGGAAGATGTACGCGTTATTACACTGGGCAATCGGGTAGATTTTATCTTTCCAGGCGACCGGGGCGAACGGGCTACCGGTCGCAACCAGCGCGTTACCTTCGGTCCAGGCGATAATATCCTGCGGCGTGGCTTCAACGCGTGAGGTCGGGTTAGACAGCGGCATAACGATCGGACGCGGACAATGCTTGTGCATTTCGCGAATGATCTCTTCAGTAAACAGGCCAACCTGTCCGGAAACCCCGATCAGGATGTCAGGTTTAACGTTGCGGACCACGTCAAGCAACGACAGCACATCTTCTTGTGTATCCCAGTGCTGCAGATTTTCGCGTTTTTGCACCAGTTTGGTCTGGAAGGAGAGCAGGTTCGGCATTTTATCGGTTAACAGGCCGAAGCGATCGACCATGAACACGCGTTGACGCGCGGCTTCTTCGCTTAAACCTTCACGCTGGATTTGCGCGATGATCTGCTCGGCAATCCCGCAACCGGCGGAACCCGCCCCAAGGAAAACAATGTTCTGCTCGCTCAACTGGCTGCCGGCTGCACGGCTGGCCGCAATCAGCGTACCGACGGTAACCGCTGCGGTGCCCTGAATATCGTCGTTGAATGAGCAAATTTCATCGCGATAACGGGTCAGGAGCGGCATGGCGTTTTTCTGCGCGAAATCTTCAAACTGCAACAGCACATCAGGCCAGCGATGCTTCACGGCCTGGATGAATTCATCAACAAATTCGTAGTATTCATCATCAGTAATGCGCGGATTACGCCACCCCATGTACAGCGGATCGTTCAGCAATTGCTGGTTGTTGGTCCCGACGTCAAGTACCACCGGCAGGGTGTAAGCCGGACTAATCCCGCCACACGCGGTATACAGCGACAGCTTACCGATTGGAATCCCCATCCCGCCGATCCCCTGATCGCCAAGACCCAAAATACGCTCCCCATCGGTGACGACGATAACCTTGATATTGTGGTTCGGGACGTTTTGCAGAATATCGTCCATGTTGTGACGGTTCTGATACGAGATAAACACGCCGCGGGCGCGACGATAGATCTCAGAGAAACGCTCACAGGCCGCGCCTACCGTTGGGGTGTAGATAACCGGCATCATCTCATCAAGATGATTATGCACCAGTCGATAGAACAGGGTTTCGTTGGTATCCTGGATGTTGCGCAGGTAAATATGTTTATCGATTTCGGTTTTGAATCCCTGATATTGGATCCAGGCACGTTCAGCCTGTTCTTCAATCGTCTCGACCACTTCCGGCAGTAACCCCAGCAGGTTGAAGTTACGGCGTTCTTCCACACTGAAAGCACTCCCTTTATTCAGTAAAGGGAATTCCAGCAGTACCGGGCCAGCGTAAGGGATGTAAAGGGAACGCAGTTTTTTAGTTTCGTTTTCCATGTCACTCACTCTTTTTTGAATAACCGTCCCTGGCACTCTTTATGATCGTATAGGGCCTGTCCGCCAGGGAAACGGGCGAAGTATAAAGCATTGTGAATGGGTTAAGGGGTTTTATAAGCAAAAACACCACTGCGGTTGCAATGGTGTTTATCTCGTTAATCAGTATGTCGTGCGGGAAACTATTTGCTGTCAGCGCGGCGTTTTCTTCCGGTAGGATTGTTGACCACGCTGGATTTGTCGCCTTCGGTCACGACTTTACGTTGATTGGAGATTTTGTGGTCCAGTCCAAGAATATGACGGGCCTGACGGTTCGATTTCATTCTAACTCCTTAATCCTGTTACTGGTTTCAAGGGCGAGCCCGCGTAAGAACGGACGAAATACAACCTGACAAAAAGCCGATGAGTAAACTAACGGCTCTCTGGATGGTCGGTCATTTTATCTGAAAGGTCAATGCTTAAGCAGGAAATGCAGAACTTTCCATTATGGTCATGCATTTTCCCATGAGGCCTATACTTGTTACTCCGATGACAACACAGGAGAGCGGTAATGACTATCCATAAGAAAGGTCAGGCCCACTGGGAAGGCGACATTAAACGCGGTAAAGGGACCGTGTCGACCGAAAGTGGCGTACTTAACCAGCAACCGTATGGATTTAATACACGTTTTGAAGGCGTCAAAGGCACTAACCCTGAAGAGTTGATTGGCGCAGCACATGCTGCCTGCTTCTCGATGGCACTGTCGTTGATGCTGGGCGAAGCAGGTTTTACGCCAGATGCCATTGATACAACTGCCGATGTTTCTCTGGATAAAGTGGATGCCGGGTTTGCTATCACCAAAGTGGCGTTACACAGCCAGGTGAGCGTTCCGGGGATAGACGCCGCTACGTTTGACGGCATTATTCAGAAAGCGAAAGCCGGATGCCCGGTGTCGCAGGTTCTGAAAGCGGAAATTACGCTGGATTATCAATTGAAATCTTAGTAATGGCGTGCCGGATGCGACCACGTCTTATCCGGCACCCGAGGGTATTACTGCGCCACCCAGCCGCCATCCATATTCCACGCTACGCCGCGCACCTGCGCTGCGCCGTCTGAGCACAGAAATAGCGCCAGCTCACCCAACTGTTCCGGCGTGACAAATTCGCGTGACGGCTGCTTTTCCGCCAGCAGAGCGTCACGCGCCGCAGTGGGCTCTGCACCATCAGCAATACGTTTGTCGATCTGCTGTTGGACCAGCGGGGTCAACACCCAGCCAGGACACAGTGCATTGCAGGTGATTCCCGTCTGCGCGGTTTCAAGCGCAATGGTTTTGGTTAAACCCACCACGCCATGCTTCGCTGCCACATAAGCAGATTTGTCTTTTGAGGCCACCAGACCATGAACAGAGGCGATATTGATGATGCGTCCCCAGTTACGCGTACGCATGCCGGGAAGCGCCAGGCGCGTGGTATGAAAAACAGAAGAGAGGTTAATGGCGATAATCGCGTTCCACTTATCAACCGGAAAAGTCTCTACCGGTGAAACGTGCTGGATCCCGGCATTGTTGACCAGAATATCCACACCACCGAATTCGCTTTCGGCATAACGCATCATGTCGGCAATTTGCGCTTCATCGCTTAAGTCCGCACCATGATAGCCTGGCGTTTTGCCATATTGCGCAACGGCATCTTTGGCGGCATCGACATCACCAAATCCGTTAAGGATCAGCGTCGCGCCCGCCTGCGCCAGTACCTGCGCGATGCCTAATCCGATACCGCTGGTAGAGCCGGTAACCAGGGCAACTTTTCCCGTTAAGTTCATGATGATTCTCCTTAAACAATACCGGTGGTGTAGAAAACGCCGATCACAAACAGCACGGCCAGGCTTTTGATTACGGTGATGGCAAAAATCCCGCCGTACGCCTGACGATGGCTGAGGCCGGTAATCGCCAGCAGGGTAATGACCGCGCCGTTATGTGGCAGAGTGTCCATGCCGCCGCTTGCCATCGATGCGACGCGGTGGAAGACTTCAAGTGGAATATTGGCGGCATGGGCGGCAGCAATGAACGTATCAGACATCGCCGCGAGCGCAATACTCATCCCGCCGGATGCCGAGCCGGTGATCCCGGCAAGCGTGGTAATGCTGATCGCTTCATTGAGCAACGGATCGGGAATCGCAGCCAGCGCTTTTGACAACACCAGAAATCCCGGCAGGGCGGCGATAACCGCGCCAAAACCGTATTCTGATGCGGTATTCATCGCGGCCAGGATAGCGCCGCCAACCGCCGTTCGGCTGCCTTCCGCCAGGCGACCTTTGATATTGCGATAGCCGAACACCACCACCAGCAGGATCCCCGATATCAATGCCGCTTCTACCGCCCAAATAGCCGTAATTTTCCCCACTTCAGTGGTAATAGGTTTGGCAAGCCCCGGGAGTTCCAATTGATGCGTTGCGCCATACCACTGCGGGATCCAGCGGGTAAACAGCAGGTTAAACACACCCACCAGGATCAGCGGAGAAATAGCAATAATCGGGTTTGGCAGGTTAATGTTATCCGGCGTCTCCGGCTCGTTTAACAGCTCAGTGCCATAGCCTTCATTTTTAGCCTGCGCTTTCCGACGCTGGCGCTCGAGGTACATCAGGCCAACAAAGATAATAAAGAGCGAGCCAATCAGCCCCAGCCACGGCGCGGCCCAGGCGTTAGTCCCAAAGAAGCTGGTTGGAATGATGTTCTGGATCTGCGGCGTCCCCGGCAGGGCATCCATCGTGAAAGAGAATGCCCCCAGCGCCACGGTTGCCGGGATCAGGCGCTTCGGAATATTACTTTGACGGAACAGTTCAGCCGCGAACGGATACACCGCAAAGGCCACTACGAACAGCGACACACCGCCGTAGGTCAGGAGAGCACATACCAGCACAATCACCGGAATGGCGTGACGACGTCCGAGAATGTTGATGGCAGCAGCAACGATTGAACGGGAAAAACCGGATAACTCGATTAACTTGCCAAACACCGCTCCCAGCAGGAACACCGGGAAGTAAAGCTTTACAAAACCGACCATTTTTTCCATAAACAGACCGGTGAAGGCGGGGCCGACGGCGCTCGGTTCCGTAAGCAGAACAGCACCTAATGCCGCGATGGGGGCAAACAGGATAACGCTGTATCCGCGATAGGCTGCCAGCATCAGCAAGCCCAGCGCTGCCAGGGCGATTAATACACTCATCATGACTCCTTATTATTATAGTGGGGTACAGAAAGAGACGTTATGGCTTCAGGGCAAAGCGCAGTTGATGTTCACGGCGTTGCTGGATGTATTCCTTGCGCGAATCATCCCAGCGATAAAAGCCCTGACCACTGCGCAAGCCGGTGTCGCCGTTGGCAACCTTGTCAGCAACAAGTGACATCATGTCGCTGCCGGTGGCCAGCTCCGGGAGCAGATGGCGGCAAATATCCTGCACGGTGGACAGTCCTGTCATATCAGCCGCCTCCAGCGGACCGACCATCGCATAGCGACGCCCGAGGGAGGCGCGCATCACCTGATCCACCACTTCCGCGCTGGCGATCCCGCTTTTGACGATATGTAGCGCTTCACGCAGCAGTGCGAATTGCAAACGGTTACCGACAAACCCCGGTGCGGCGCGATCGAGCACCACCGCTTCCAGTTGCATCGAGAGCAACAGACGTTGCAACTCGCTGAGATATTCCGGTTTCGTTGCTGAACCCGGCACAATTTCAACCAGCGGAATAAAGTGGGGGGGATGCCAGAAATGGGCAATCAGCAACCGTTCGGGGTGGGTGAGTTTTTCTGCCAGCGCATCCGGCGGCAGGCCACTGGTATTACTGGCGATCACCGCATCTGGGGCGATTAATGCTTCCAGTTGTGCATACAGTGCGTGTTTGAGCTCGAGTCGTTCCGGGATCGCTTCAATCAGTAATTGCGCGGTGGCGATATCCTGCAGCGAAGTCGTACCGTGCAAGCGACTCAGAACCGACGCTTTTTCCTCTGCGTGAAACTGGTCAGTCGCGATCAGCTCATCGAGAATGCTCCCGGCAACGGCGTTAATTTCAGCAATCCGGTCGCTATCGGTATCAAATAGCCAGATATTATGGCCAAAACGGGCAAAATGGGTGGCAATGCCGACGCCCATTAAACCCGCGCCCAGGACGCTAAAGTGATTATTTTGCATGCTGTTCTCCTGTTGAACGCTCTACCGCCAGCGCGACGCCCTGACCGCCGCCTACGCACAGCGTAGCCAGCCCTTTGGTCGCGTTACTGCGCGCCATTTCATGTAACAGGGTCACCAGAATGCGGCAGCCAGAGGCGCCAATCGGATGACCCAGCGCAATCGCACCGCCGTTTACGTTCACCCGGTCGCTGTCCCAGTTCAGGGATTCGCCAACCGCCAGCGCCTGTGCGGCGAAGGCTTCGTTGGCTTCAATGAGATCGACATCATTCAACGTCCAGCCCGCTCGCTTCAGGCACTGGAGTGACGCCTCTACCGGCCCAATGCCCATAATGGCCGGGTCGACACCGGAAACGGCGTAACCCGCCACCCGGGCAAGAACCGGCAGATTAAGTTCTGTTGCTTTGGCGGCGCTCATCAGCATCACCGCCGCCGCGCCGTCGTTGATTGATGAGGCGTTCCCGGCGGTCACTGTGCCATTACCAGGACGAAAAGCCGGTTTCAGTTGTGCCAGTTTCTCCGCCTGAGTATCCGGGCGCGATTGTTCATCACGCTCAACCAAACGTGGTGGTTTTCTCCCTTGTGGAACACTGACCGGCGTGATTTCTGCATTGAATCGACCGGCTTCAATTGCCGCCGCGGCTTTCTGCTGAGACTGCAGCGCAAAGGCATCCTGCTGCTCGCGACTGATAACGAATTTATCCGCCAGATTTTCCGCAGTAATGCCCATGTGGTAGTCGTTAAACGCATCCCACAACCCGTCGTGTACCACGCTGTCTTTCAGACTGGCATGCCCCAGACGCAGACCCGAGCGTGCGCCGTCGAGAAAATAGGGCGCATTGCTCATGCTTTCCTGGCCTCCGGCAATGATGATGTCCGCATCACCGCAGCGGATAGCCTGCACCGCCTGTTGCACCGCTTTCAGACCTGAACCACATACCAGATTGATGGTTAGCGCAGGGACCGTCACCGGCAAGCCAGCCCGTAATGCTGTCTGTCTGGCCGGATTCTGGCCGCTGCCCGCCGTCAGAACCTGCCCCAGGATCACCTCGTCAATTTGCTCCGGCGCGACGGCGGTTTTTTCCAACAGAGAGCGGATCACCACTGCCCCAAGTTCCACGGCACTGAGCGGTGCCAGCGCCCCGTGGAAACTGCCAATGGGTGTGCGCGTTGCGGCGACAATAACAACATCCTGCATGGTCAGCTCCTCAGCTAAATTGCATTTCGGGGACGTTTTCGGGAACGATCAGCTTGCCGGCTGTTCTGGCGACAATCTCATCCACGCTGATGCCCGGCGCACGTTCGCGCAGAATGAACGCGCCATCGGCGATCTCCAGCAACGCCAGGTCGGTAAGCACGCGTTTAATGCAGGCCACGCCGGTTAATGGCAGGGTGCAGGCGGGGAGCAGCTTGGACTCACCGTTTTTGGACGCATGCGTCATCACCACAATGATGTTTTCAGCCCCGGCCACCAGGTCCATCGCGCCACCCATGCCTTTCACCATTTTTCCGGGGATCATCCATGAGGCGATATTGCCGTTAACATCCACTTCAAACGCGCCGAGCACCGTCAGGTCAACGTGACCGCCGCGGATCATGGCGAAAGATTGCGCCGAGTCGAAGATCGCCGCGCCTTTGCGCGCCGTCACGGTCTGTTTACCGGCGTTGATCATGTCAGCATCAATTTCGTCTTCGATCGGAAACGGGCCCATCCCCAGCAGACCGTTCTCCGACTGGAGCATCACGTCCATCCCATCGGGAATATAATTGGCCACTAAAGTTGGAATACCGATCCCAAGGTTGACGTAATAACCGTCGCGCAGTTCCCGGGCGACACGCATCGCCATTTGTTCACGTGTTAACATGGTCAGGCTCCTTTCTGGCGCAGGGTGCGTTGTTCAATGCGTTTTTCAAACTGCCCCTGAATGATGCGGTTTACGAAAATTCCCGGGGTATGAATTGCGGCGGGGTCCAGCTCGCCGGGAGGGACAATTTCTTCGACTTCCACGACGGTAATACGCCCGGCGGCGGCCATCAGTGGATTAAAATTCTGTGCGGTGTGGCGATAAATAACGTTGCCGTACCAGTCGGCTTTCCAGCCTTTGACCAGCGCAAAATCACCGGTAATCGCCTGTTCCATAATGTAAGGACGGCCGTCAAATTCACGTACCTCTTTGCCTTCGGCAACGGGTGTACCGTATCCTGTGGCGGTGAAAAACGCCGGGATCCCTGCGCCGCCGGCACGTAACTGCTCAGCCAGCGTGCCCTGTGGGGTCAGAATGGCTTCCAGTTCACCGCTCAGTACCTGCTTTTCAAACAGCGCATTTTCGCCAACATAGGACGCTACCACTTTACGTACCTGACGTGTTTCCAGCAGCACACCGAGGCCAAAACCATCCACGCCGCAGTTGTTTGAAACGACGGTCAGTCCCTGAACCTCCCGACGGCGTACTTCGGCAATCAGGTTTTCAGGAATACCGCATAAGCCAAAACCGCCCGCCAGCAGCGTCATATTGTCGGTCAGCCCTGCCAGCGCCTCTTGATACGTGGCGACACGTTTATCCAGTCCAGCCATACACTTGTCCCTCCAGTTGTCCTTGCCGACATCATTGGGGGTGAAAAATGATTTGTTAATTTTAAATTTGTGACTCACTCATTGGGTTTTTTTATCAATTTAATGTTAATTAAAGGTATTCAATAGGTTAAAGGAATGCGAAATGGGAATGAGCATCAAACAGTTACGCGCGTTTTTAGCGGTAGCTCACACTCTGAATTTTGCTCATGCCAGTGAAAGACTGAATATGTCGCAGCCCGCATTAAGCCTGGCGATTAAAGGACTTGAGGACTCGCTGGGCGGGGCGTTACTGTTGAGAACCACCCGCAAAGTGACCCTGACGCAGGAAGGAGAAACGCTGCTGAATATGGGGCGACAACTGCTGGCGGACTGGGAGAATACGGAAGAAGCAATGCGCCAGCGCTTTACACTGCAACGCGGTAAAATCTCCATTGCTGCCATGCCTTCGTTTGCGGCTAACGTCCTGCCACAGGTACTGAAAACCTTTCGGGATTGCTATTCCGGTATTAACGTGACGGTTCACGATGTGATCAACGAACAGGTCATTGAAATGGTGAGTGAAGGGCGGGTGGAGATGGGGATCGCCTTCGAGCCTGATTATTCAGGGCAACTACACTTCACGCCGCTCGGTGTCGATCGTTTTGTGGCGATCGTCCCGCCAACATCCAGGCTGGCGGGGCGAGAGCGTATTGCGTGGCGCGAACTGCTGACGCTGGATTTTATTACGCTGCAACGCCCATCTGCCGTGCGCCTGATGCTGGAAGAACAACTGGTGCAAAGCGGACATACGCTGGACGTGGCGCTGGAAAGCCATCAACTGGTGACCGTTGGCCGTATGGTGGCAAGCGGATTAGGCGGCAGCGCAGTCCCCGCACTGTGTCGAACACAAATGACGGAACTTGGCGCAACCTGTATAGAGCTTGACGGTCCCGTGATCCAGCGGCGGATCGGGGTGCTGCGTTCGGCACACCATAAATTATCAACCGCGTCGGGAATGCTGGTGGACGCGCTGAAAAAGGCGTATCTCGCCTGAAAATGCGTAGTCAGCAGATGTCAATGGCCCGCCAACAACGAACTTCGCGTCCGGTTTCATTTTTCAGTAATGTCTGTTTTTTTTCACATCCGTGGGTTGCCAGCGGGCATCTGTCGCGGAAAAAACAGCCTTGCGGTAGTGTCCTGTTGCCGGGGAGTTCGGTTTTACGCAGGACCAGGTCTTCAGCCAGCGGCGTACCCGTTTTAGGCACCGAATCCAGCAACAGACGGGTGTAAGGATGCGCCGGATGCGAGAGAACCTGTTGCGCATCGCCCAGCTCAACAATTTGCCCAAGGTACATCACCGCCACGCGGTCGCTCATATGCCGTACGACCGATACGTTATGCGATATCAGCACAAAAGTCAGATTCCGGCGTGCCTGCAATGCAACCAGCAGATTGAGGATTTGCGCCTGTACCGAAATATCCAGTGCCGACGTCGGCTCATCAAGGACGATCACATCCGGCTCCGATGACAGCGCGCGGGCGATGGCAATACGCTGACGCTGTCCGCCAGAAAAGGCATGCGGCAGGCGATCGAGGTATTCCGGACGAATCCCTACCTGGCGAGCCAAATCCTCGGCCAGGGCGCGGCGTTCGCGTTCAGGGCTACGCTTTTGGATCCATACCGGTTCAGTGATTATTCGCCATACCGGCAAGCGCGGATCCAGGGATGAAAGCGGGTCCTGAAAGACCATCTGCATACCGTTATGCTGTTTGCCACCGCCGCAAGAATAGTGCCCCTGGCTCGGTTTGAGCATCCCCATCAGCAGTTGTGCCAGCGTACTTTTACCGCAGCCGGATTCGCCAACAATCCCCAGCGTTTCCCCCTGGCGGATTTGTAAATCCAGACCGTTGAGTGCATGCACCCGCTCTGTTACTTTGCCGAGCCAGTTTTTTCGCGCGGGGAAGTTAATATGAACATCCTGCAGGTCCAGTAAAATATCAGACATGTGTCGTCTCCAGTTGTGGGTACCAGCAGGCGGATTGTTGATCCGCACCGCCCTGGCTGCATAAATCAGGTGTTTCTTCACAGCGAGGCCCCGCGGCAAAGCAGCGATCGCGGAACGCACATCCGACGGGTAAACAGGTTAAATTCGGTACGGTACCCGGAATCGCGGGGAGCAAAGCACGCGGTTCACCGTGCTCAGGCGCACACTTCAGGAGGCCAATAGAGTAGGGATGTGTGGGGTGCTGAATAACGGTTTGCGTCGGGCCGCTTTCAATCACGCTCCCGGCATACATAACGTATAACCGGTCACACAATTGCGAGACGACGGCCATATCATGGCTGATAAACAACACGGCGGTACCGCTGGCCCGCGCTTTACGCTTCAGTAAGCGCAGCACCTGAAGCTGTACCGTGACATCCAGCGCGGTGGTGGGTTCATCGGCAATGATCAGGTCTGGCTCACAGGAAAACGCGAGCGCAATCATCACGCGCTGACGCATCCCCCCAGAAAGCTCAAACGGGAAGCGGGACATTACTTCCGGGGCATCCGGGATTTGCATTTCTTCCAGTAACGCAATGGCTTTCTGCCGGGCATCCGTGCGGCTCAATGCCTGATGGTGACGGATGACCTCCACCATTTGCTGGCCGATTCGTCGTGTTGGATTCAACGCCGTCATCGGCTCCTGGAAAATCATCGCCACGCGCTGGCCGCGCCACTGGCGCATTTTTTTTTCGCTGGCAGTTAAAACATCTTCACCCAACAGCGTAACGCGCCCCTGATGGATACGATAGCTTCCTTCGGGTAACAGACGCATGGCGAGCATGGCCGTGACGGATTTCCCTGAGCCAGACTCACCAACCACGCCGACAATTTCACCCCGGTTGATATGCAGCGACACATGATTCAGCGCATGCACATCCGCTTTATAACCGGGGAAGCTCAGATGTAAATTCTCGATCTCCAGGACAGGTTGTGTCATGACTGTTTTCCTCCGGCTTTCGGATCCAGCAGATCGCGAATACCATCACCAAAGAGATTAAAGCCCACGGCGGTAATCAGAATGGCGGCACCAGGAAATGCGCAATACCACCACTGGTCAAGCACGTAGTTTCTACCAATTGCCACCATTGCGCCCCATTCAGCGCTGGGTTGTTGGGCGCCGAGGCCAATAAATCCGAGCGTGGCGGCCATCAGGATCGCACTGCCAATATCCAGTGATGCCTGCACAATCAGCGGGGGAAGTGAATTGCGTAAAATATGCCAGCTGATCAGATGCCAGCGTGATGCGCCATAGGTTCGCGCGGCCTGTACATAAGTAAACTGACGAACGACCAACGTTTGACCGCGGGCGAGGCGTACATAGAAAGGAATACGCACAATCGCAATCGCCAGCATGGCGTTGAACAGGCTTGGCCCTAATGCAGCGGCCAGTGCCATTGTCAGTACCAGCGAAGGAATGGACAGCATAACATCCATCATACGCATGATGATCGCATCGGCACGTCCGCCCATCACGCCAGACAGGCATCCCAACAGCGAGCCCAGCCCGCCAGCGATACCCACCACCACCAGACCGGCGACAATTGACTGCTGACTTCCGACCAGGACGCGGCTGAACAGATCACGACCCACTTCATCGGTGCCAAACCAGTGGCTGGCCGACGGTGGCAACAGGCGAGCGGTCAGATCGATGGCGTTAGGATCGTAAGGGGTGATCCACGGAGAGAGCACCATTAACAGTAGCATCAGTACAATAATAACGCCGCCAATCAGCGTCAGCGGGCTGCTTTTCATCATCCAGAACAATTTGGCCCAGTCCGTGCGACGGCGGGCGGTCTGCGGGACCGCTGGTGTTTCTTGTGTGAGCATCATTGTGCGCCTCCACGTCCAATTCGAGGATCTACCCACAGATAGAGCAAATCCACCACCAGGTTAACCAGCACATAGGCGAAGGAGACCACCACGGCAAATCCCATCACGGCCGGGAAATCAAGCGCCTGAATGGAGGTCACAACCCAGGCGCCCATGCCCGGCCAGGCAAAGACCGTTTCGGTCAGTACCGCGCCATAGAGCAGATCGCCCAGGGCCAGACCCAGCACGGTTATTGACGGAATCAACGCATTCGGCAGTGCATAACACAAAATGATGTACCAACCCGGTAAACCACTGGCACGCGCGGTGCGGATATAATCTTCACTCAGTTGCTCCAGCATGGCGGAACGAATCTGGCGGGCAACGATCCCAAGATGTACAAAAGCCAGTGTCAGCGACGGCAAAATCAGGTGCTGAAGCGCATTGAAAAAGACTTCGGCGTTGCCTTCCAGCAGTGCATCAATCAGGTAGAATCCGGTGACGTGAGCAGGTGGATCCAGCCAGTCGTCTAAACGTCCACCGCCGGGTAAAATTTGCAGATGACCGTAAAACAGCACGATAACGCCGAGGCCCAACCAGAATGCCGGGGTCGAAATACCGGTGATCGCCATCAGGCGGACGAGGTGGTCAAGCCAACGGTTGCGCCAGACAGCAGACAGAATACCCAGCGGGATACCGATGATCAGCGCCAGCAGCAGAGAGCAGAAGGCCAATTCAAGAGTGGCAGGGAAGAATACGCGCAGTTCATCCAGCACCGGACGGCCGGTGCGAATGGATGTGCCTAAATCACCCTGAAAAATATCGCTGACGTAACGGAAAAACTGAATATACAGCGGCTGATTCAGTCCCAGCTGTTGGCGAATATTTTCGACAATTTCATCACTGGCGCGATCGCCGGCCAGCAGTCGTGCAGGGTCGCCCGGGATCAGGTGTGAAATAATAAAAGTGATTACACAGACACCGGCAACCACCAGGATAAGTCCCCAGCATCGCTGGCGTAAAATGCTCCAGAAGGTCATTGGCTTCCCCTTGCGGAGCCAAATCGACTCCGCATTAATGTGGTTTATTTACTCATGGTGGAGATATTGAAGACCTGTTCCAGCATGGGGTTGAAGACAAAACCTTTGACGTCTTTATTCATCGCCAGCTGGTAGTTTTTCTGGAATAAATAGACGTAAGCCGCTTCATCAATGACGATGGTTTGCGCCTGCTGGTAATCATTGGTTCTGGCGACCTGGTCGGTGGTGGCCAGCGCGCTGCGCAGCAACTTATCGACCTCACTGTTTTCATAGAATGAACGGTTACCCGGCAAGCCTTTCTTATCCGATTCGAACCAGTAGTTCATGAACATGTACGGGTCAGCAAAGTCCGGGCTCCAGTTACCGATGGCAATGTCATAGTCACCTTTACCGACGCGATCTCGCATGGTGGCATTCGCCAGTTTTTCCAGTTTCACCTTAATGCCTAACTTGCCGAGGCTGGCCTGAGTGGAGAGCGCAATTGGCTCCCAGTTAGGATCGTTATCGGAATACAGGAAGCTCAGGGTTTCGGGTTTGTTGGCAACGTTACCTAATGCTTCTTTTGCTTTCGCTTCATCAAAGCTGTACTGCATGGCCTTGTCATCAAAACCCCACATCCCCTCAGGAATAGGGCCACGCATCTGCTTGCCGTTACCGCTGAGGATCCCATTTACCATGCCTTTATAATCGGTGGCCCACGAGATGGCGCGGCGCAAATCCACCTGATTGAGCGGCGCTTTACTGTTATTCAGATACAGATAGGTGACGCGCAACGAGGGATAATCCGCCACGTTGACTTTACCTTCCTGTTTTAAGGCAGCAAGCTGGTCAACAGGAAGCGCATCGGCAATGTCGATATCGCCACGGGACAGTTGCAAACGACGGGAAGCGCTTTCTCCGATGATCTTGACCGATACGCGTTTAAACGTGGGTTTAGGGCCGGAATAATGTGGGTTGGGTACCAGTACCAGTTGTTGTCCTTTTTGCCAGCTCTTCAACATGAAGGGACCAGACCCGGCCGTATTTTGTGCCAGAAATCCACGGGCATCATCAGCGGCATGCTCTTTTAAAATCGCCGGGTTGATAATTGAGGCGCCGTCATTTGCCAGCGTATATAAGAACGGCGCGAATGGTTGGCTAAGGGTAAATTTCACCGTGTTGTTGTCGATGGCATCAACTTTCAGATCTTTCGGAAATGCCTCAGCCGGCCCTTGACCGATCTTGAGCAAGCGCTCAAAAGATTGTTTTACTGCATCAGCGGTCACTGGCGTGCCGTCGGCGAATTTTGCATCGCTTTTCAGGGTAAAGATCCATTCTTTTTGGTCATCAGACGCTTTCCAGCCGCTGGCCAAATCACCTTCAACTTCCGTGGAACCTTTGCCGCCCTCTGTTTTGTACTGAACCAAACGCTGATATGAGGGATAGGTCACCGTCCAGTCGTTGTTATCGATTGTTACAGCGGGGTCGAGCGTTTGTGGATCGGCGGCTTTACCGATAACCAGCATATCTTTAGGGACGGCGGCCTGTGCGGCAGGCAAAGCGACCGCCAGCGCAACGGCTAACAGAGCGGGGCGAAAAAACGAGGTTAACGCAGGTGTAGTCTTCATAACCAGGCTCCAGAATTAAAGGGGATGTTGTGTTGTTATAGACGTGACAGTGTAACAAGCTATTTGATCGTCAAGCAGCGGGTAACGCGCGGCATTTGGCAGTTCGAAATGCCACCACTCGCTGTTGATGCCGACAAAACCGCCGCCGAACATGATGGCATTGAGCAGCAGTCGATTACGCTGCGCAGCCGGAGGAACTGAAGGGTGCCAGGCATGGGAACGGTCATGCATTTCATCAAAACCAGCCCCCATATCGAGCACATTACCGCGAGCATCCATCAGCGTGACGTCAATGGCCGTACCCCGGCTGTGATTCGAACCGATCGCCACATCCACCACATACTGCGGATCCGGACAGGCATTCCACAGTATCGCCTGCGCCTGTTGTGGGCGGTAGGCGTCATACACCACCAATGACAAACCCGCCAGTTGCGCGATGCTGATGCTTTTAGCCAGTGCAGTGACGGCCTCGGAATGCAGCAGGCAGCGCGCTTCCTGGTAGATGGGCGCGCCGGTAATGTTATCGGCTGTAGCGTATTTCAGGTCGATATGCAGTGACGGGAAAATCACCGACAAATCGACCAGTTCTGGGGTATCTGACATAGCACGTTTCCTGTTTATTGTTCGAATTGACCAAATTGTTGTTGTAACTGGCGGTTAGTTTGCAGGCGTCCCGCGAGGGAGTCGCCCAGTTGCGCCACCACCGCGGAGAGTAATAAGTTGAACAGGCAACTTACCGGAGCAAGCGAATCCCAGAAGTGCCCGGTATCCGTTTTCACCTGAAGTAAATCAATGGCATAGTCTCTGGCCCAGGGGCACCATACATCCGTGATTAACGCCAGAGGAATGCCGCGCTCACTGGCAACGCGGCAATATTGTCGGGATGTCGCCGAGTAAGCGCGCGTATCGGTGATCACGACATAAGGTTGATTAAATCCCGAGTTCAGCGACTCAACCCAGCTACCGGAAAGTCCTTCGGAGTAACTCACTTTCGGGCGCAGATATTCCAGATGGCTAAAAAAGGCGTTAGCGATCCCGCGGGTGGACTGGATCCCAAGGATATAAACGGCTTCTGCCTGCGCCAATTGCTGCGCAATACGTAAAAATGTCTCGCTTTGCGCCAGTTGGTAGACGTGGGTGATAGCGTCAATCTCCAGCAACAGCGACTGTTGTGCGCGGTCAGGTAGATTTTGCTGCTGGTGCCAGGAGTCCAGGCGCTCGTTCATTCCCCAGGGCTGATAGGGAATAGCCGGTATTTCACGCAGGCTGGCTTTCGCATCTTCCAGGTTACGAAACCCGAGTTTACGCAGGTAGCGCCCGACGGTAATGCCACTGGTTCCTGCTGCTTTCGCGATGCCGTCTGCCGTTTCAAAAGGGATCTGTGCAGCGTGCGCTAACAACCAACCGGCAACGCGCTTTTCGCTGGGCGTTAGCTGGCTAAAGGTCCTTTCTATGCGGGCAAATAACTCAGGTTTTGATGTCATTACCATCTCGCTGTTAGTTGTTTGTCAGATACCGCGTCACTGTTACCGGATTAACAATGCAGGACGCGTGCCAGGTCGGCGACAGCGCTGCGTCGGGGTTCTTTGTTAAAAAACATCAATTTTCATTAACCAATGATCAACATTTGTGCAGCGTAGTTCAGTTTTGGTGCAAAGGTAGGGTAAGTGAGGGATGAATCTGCTGATTTCGTCGTAACGATCACATTGTGTGCAACATTTCTTATCAGACATCAGAATCAGTAATGTGAAATATAAATTTCAGCCATATCGATGGCCGTAACCTTTATTCCTATGACGGTGGGAGTATTATTTTTTGCGAACTACATTAACGGTTTAAAGCGCAAGTGTAGATATTATCTGGATTATAAATGGAGTACTACAATGAATAAATTCTCCCTTTCTACAGCAGGCATCCTGGTCGCAGCGCTGTTAACCAGTGTAAGCGTCAATGCAGCAACTGATAACGCTAAAACTGAAGTCACTCCGAAAGGCATGAGCTGCCAGGAGTTTATTGATTTGAACCCGCAAACTATGGCTCCGGTTGCTTTCTGGGTGCTGAATGAAGACGAAGACTTCAAAGGCGGCGACTTCGTTGACTATAACGAAACCATCACTACAGCTGTGCCTCTGACCGTTGAACTTTGCAAAAAACATCCGCAAAGTGAATTAAGTAAAATAAAAGAAGAAATCAAAAAAGAATTATCTAAATAAGATTAGCCATGTATTAAAACCCAGTCAGAGTGCTGGGTTTTGCTATATGTGACAACGTCACTTATTTATTTCGTAATACTTAAGAAAACGTTATAAAGATATAAACTCCTGTGCCGATACTGGGTAAAAGTTAGCCTTTTGCAGAAGGAGTTTGTATGGCCTGGTATCCTACTCGTATTTCAACGCGGTTAACCATTGGCGGCATCCTGCTGCTTGCGGTGACCACCCTTGTTATTGTTGCAATTATGCTCTGGCGTGGTCAGCCACGCGTCGTCGAAATCAATACCGCTCTGATAGAAGAAACAGGGCAAGGTTTAACCCGTCAACTGAGTACTGTGCTATCCCGAATCGAGGGCGAAACCGTCAGTCTGTCACGACTGGCCGAAGTACTGCCTAATGATGAGTCTTTGTATCAAAGCGTGGTTCCACACCTGATTGGCGAAGACAGCCACTCAATTATTACCGGCGGCGGGATCTGGCCAGAGCCAAACGCGTTTACCCCGGGAGTAGATAAACGTAGCTTTTTCTGGGCGCGCAATGCTGAGGGCAAGCTTGATTTTTCGAATGATTATAATGCCGAAGGATCTGCCGGTTATCACAATGAAAGTTGGTATCAGCATGCCAAAGGTCACTCACAGAACAGTTGCCTGTGGTCTGATGTTTACCAGGATGCCAGTTCCGGCGTGAACATGGTGACGTGCAGTATTCCGTATCAATTAGCCGGCAAGTTTGCCGGTGTGGCCACCACCGATATTCGTCTGGATAACGTAGCGACCTTTATGCAGCAGCAAGGCAACAGCACCGGCGGCTACGCATTTGTGGTTGATAAACAGGGGCAGATCCTCTATTTCCCCCAGGCCGATCAGACAAAATACAAAACCTTTAGCGATCTGGCGCAAAGCGCACACTGGCTGGCTCCGGTAGAAGCCGGGCTGAAATCGCTGCGCGCGACTGATGGCGTGAAAACCATCACGCTGGAAAGCGATAACGTACTGAATGCTCCGTCACGCGTAATGTTGTTCCCGATGGCTGATACTGGCTGGGTCGTAGGGCTGGTGACACCGGAAACGCGCATCGTTGGCCTCGCCAAAGTCATGATGCAGGATGTGCTGGAAGTGCTGATCCCGATTATGACCGTGTTGCTGGTAGGATCATGGCTGGTGGTGCGTCGCTTGATCTCTCGTCTCGATGATACACGTCGCGCACTCGATGATATCGCACAGGGTGAAGGCGATCTTACCCGACGTCTGGATGTTAGAGGTAAAGATGAGATTTCAGATATCGCGGAAGCCTTTAACCTGTTCGTCGATAAAATTTCCGCCATTCTGATCACCGTCAGAAGCAGTAGCGTGGTGGTAGCCAATAACGCCGTCAGCCTGGCCGACAGTAACATGGAGCTTTCTTCACGGGTAACTCAGCAGGCGGCTGCGCTGGAAGAGAGCTCGGCCGCGATGGAACAATTAAATGCGACCGTTCATCAAAATGCGAGCAACACGCAACTGGCAGATGAACTTTCCGACAACACTGCGCAAACGGCGAATCGCTGTGGCGACGTGATGCAAGGTGTGATCTCGACAATGGATAACGTCAGTGCCTCGTCCGGTAGAATGGTGGAAATTGTAGCCGTCATCGACAGTATTGCATTCCAGACCAATATCCTGGCGCTGAATGCCGCCGTTGAAGCCGCCAGAGCAGGGGATGCAGGCAGAGGATTTGCGGTTGTTGCCTCTGAAGTTCGTACCCTGGCACAGCGCAGTGCCACTGCAGCCCAGGAAATCAAAGCGTTGATTGATGAGTCCGTTTCGCATGTTGGCAGCAGCAGCCAGCAAATCCACAATGCAGGTGAGCGCCTGGAAGAGCTGGTCAACAACGTGCGTCAGGTTAGCCAACTGATGGGGGAAATCCGTGTCGCGGGTGACGAGCAACGTAAGGGCGTTTCCGAAGTCACGCTCGCCGTCACCGAAATGGACAGCACCGTGCAGCAAAACGCATCGTTGATTGATGATGCTGCCACGCGAACCCAGGTACTGAAAGAAGAGGCGGAACAATTAGCGCTACTGGTTTCCTCCTTCAAATTGCCGGAGCCTTCAGCGGCCTGACCCCCACGTAAAGTATCCGGGGGCATCGTCTGCACCCGGATAACTCCAGGCTACACTTAACGTAGTTAACACGTCGGGAGCCGGAGTATGGCTGAGTTTGTCGTAGCGATGCTGGTGCACACACCGGTGTGGGTGTATGTCTTGTTGGTCTTCCTGTTATTTCGGGGGATTAAAGCCAGGATACCCGCTACCGTTACGCTGGAAAAGCTGGCACTGATCCCGGCGCTCTTTCTTTTTTGGGATATTTACGATTTAGCCACTTACCGCGATCAGTCCATCAGTACGTATCTGCAGTGGATGGTTGGTATTATTAGCGGCGCGATAGTGGGCTATATGTTGATAAACCCCGGTCGTCTGACACGCAGTAGCGCACCACGCAGCATTCATCGCCCGGCAGATTACTCTGCATTACCGTTCATGATGTTGGCCTTTGGCATCAAATATGTACAAGGTGTATTGAATGCTATCGCACCCGATATTTTACGCCAGCCGGTAATGAGTGCGTTGGCAATTATTACCGGTGGCGTGCTCGCCGGGGTGTTTATCGGGAAATTTATCCGCTACGTCAGCGTTTATCTCCGGTCACCAGCCCCCGGCAATACTTAGCGTCCCCAACGGTCACGAATATAGGTCACGGCTTCCTGGGTTTGCGGTTGGTTAAGATAGTCCTCTCGAAACAAGATAGTGCCATTAATATTCGGTTCGGACTCGTTCAGATCGAGTTGTTTTTTAAGCTCCGGCACACCGCCTTGTACCGTCCAGTCCGGTTCTTTTCGCGACGGCTCACCCACTTTATACAGCGCCACGCCAATATACAGGCGGGTATTGGTGGATTTCACCACGCCAGCCCACCATTTTGCCAGTACATCATAACGCGCCGCATCACGGGCGAAAGGCCAGTACAGCTGTGGTGCGATGTAATCCAACAGACCTAATTGCACCCAGCGCCGGGTATCGGCATACGATTCATCATACGCTGCCGCACCACGGGTGTCGGAGCCTGCCGGATCGTGGGAGCGATTACGCCACACGCCTGCAGGACTGACGCCAAACTCCACGTCAGGCTTAAGCTTTTTGATGGTCTGTGAAACCTGTTCGATCAGCCGTTGCGTGTTATGACGTCGCCAGTCCGCTTTTGAATCAAAACCCTGGCCATACCGTCTGAAAGTCTGGCTGTCGTTAAGCGCCGAACCCGGCGATTCGGTATAGAAGTAGTCGTCAAACTGCACGCCATCCACCGGATAATTCTCAACGACTTCCGCCACGATGCTGGTTATCCAGTCGCGCACGTCAGGAATACCCGGGTCCAGTACAAAACGGTCACCCGATGTACGGATCCAGTCCCGATGCAGAACATAAACGCTGGACGGGTTCTGCGACAGCGTGCGGTTTAATTCTGCGACCGTTGAAGGCTTCGTATTGACGGAGACACGGTAGGGGTTAAACCAGGCATGAACTTTCATCCCGCGTTTGTGCGCCTCATCGAGCATAAATTGCAACGGATCGTAACCAGGATCCTGGTCAATGGTGCCGGTCAGAGTGTCTGACCAGGGGAGAATTTTGGATTGCCACAGCGCAGTGCCGTCCGGTTTCACCTGGAAAAAAACGGTATTGATCCCAAGACGTTTCAGATTATCCAGCTTATCCGTCAGCGCTTTTTGCTGCTGGCTGATGCGGATGGCGGACGAACTGATGTTTACGGATGAGACTGGCGGCCAGTCCAGACGGGAAACCGTTGCCAGCCAGATACCACGAACCGGTTCTTTGCTCTGTTGCGGCGTTGTGACCGGGGGGTGAGGGTTAACCTTCGGTCCTGGCGGTTGTGAAGAGCAACTGCCAAGTAACAGCATACTGCCAACCAGTGCAGCGAACCATTTCACGTTGGTTAGCGGTAGCGAGTTGCGGGAACGGGCGAGCAGAGTCGCCAGTTTTTTCTGATAATGACCTGAAAAAAAACCGGATGCTGACATCGAATTTTGCTCTTATTTTTTCTTGTTGCGGCTGTTAGCCCAGGGATCAATAGCAGGAGCAGTGGGTTCTGGTGCAACGTCATACAGAGAATCAAGATACAGTGCTTCAACTTCTGCTCGCGCCCACGGCGTACGACGCAGAAACTTCAAACTGGATTTAACGCTCGGTTCATTTTTAAAACAGTTAATGTTTATCCGTTGGCCAAGTTCAGCCCAACCATAACGATTAACCAGGGCATTGACCTGCATTTCAAGCGTCACGCCATGTAAGGGGTCTTTAGAAATGTGAGCATTCATATGAAGTCCAGTTCGGTGGTTCCAGATTTTGTCAGTTGCACGAGCGCAAGGTTACAAGAAAGCAAGGCGACCAGCAATGGTATAAACCGGCATAGCACGGTGAATGAGTACCAGGCCAGCAATGTGCGCGCAGTACTTGAAACAGGCGAAAGAGAAGGGCGAAGTGACTATTCCCAGCGACCTGGCTAATGATGTCTGTACGCAAGGTCATAGTTTTGGAAAATGGCTGCTTAATGATGTTGTATTGCGCATTTCTAACTTAGCTGATCAAGTGGGTATCAAGGCCATCATGGTGCATGCCATTGATGACAAGGCCCGGGCCTTTTATGAATATTTTGTAATGGGGGGAACCCGTAGAGGGTTATGAGTCAGGTACGCATTGATTTGATTTAACATAATATACATTATGCGCACTTAGATAGAGAGAAGTGAAATCTGCCATACTGGGTTCATCATTGTGCTGGTCATTGATAACGCCTGACAGCGTTGTTCCTGGATTCAGGCTGTTCACCGACTACCATTCAAACCATATACTTTACGCATACGTCAAATCGCTGACGTTGCAATTGCTCACTCAGTCCTTTTCGCGTACAACCACAAGGTACGACACAAACCTGTGCCCTGGAATTTCACAGCAACGGACCCTACAGCCAATGCAAAGAACTATCCATGTTCATCAAAATGACAACGCTATCTTACGTGTCACGTTTCTATTGGTTCTTTCATTCACACTGACCGGTTGTGCGTTGACCCGCGTCTCTGCCAGCTCACATGACAAAGACGTCGATGAGCTAAATGTTATTGGCTTGAATCTGGATGCTGCAAGGCAAAAAGCAATCGTGGATGGTTTTGTGTGCAGTAAGGATGCAAACCTCAATCAGGTACAAACCGAAAGTGGCAGTCATAAATGGTTACAAACGGAATGCAGTAAAAAAAGCCTGGAACTGTTCTGCCCACAAATGCGGTTTATAGTATTCAATGTTGACCCCGATACAAATAAAGTTGTTGATGTAGGGAAATATATTAATCAGCATACTTGTTTCTGAATATGACATCGGCACCAGTAGGGTCTATGTCATATCGATATCCCCCTTCTGTCTCCACTTCTATTCAAGAGTACCGGATTGTATTGACCCTATGAAATAATATAATACCTGCATACTTTTAATGATAATCGTTACTGTTTAGCGGACAGCCGACTGCCAAATAAAGATTAGACTAACCCAAAGTTTTAATTACATTAATCACGTGGAGTTATGATGAATGATTTAAATCGTTTTTACTTTGACTTACCACAATGGCTAGGTAAGAGTGAAGGCATTCATCGACAATTTATTGGTAACTTTATATCTTGTCTCCATGATGAACAATTACAAGTAGTACTGAATCCAGTTAGTTTTCCCTGTTATGGTCTTAAAAGACTGGCAATTAAAGACTCTATTACATTCTCCTTCCACTCATATAATAATGACAAAAATGTTTTCTCGATAAAAGAATCACCTATATATGGACTGTACTCTGTAGATAAAAATGGATATTCGGGATGGGCAGATATTTGTGTTAACTTCAGTTCATATATCGATAAAATAAATAAAATAGATCACGACAGTGCCAAAAGTATCATTGGCGAGAAGCGGGAATTTTTCAGGGAGACAAAACTCTCCAAGCATCAACAACCACATAACCACGTTGCTCTACCCTCGAATTACCTTTTTTTCCCCATGCAGGTCAACTCTGATTCGGTTACCGATCATGAGAACATCAGCGCCATGGAGGCATTAGACTATGTTGCGGCATTGGCTAAAAAGACAAATCGAAAGTTGGTAATCAAACGCCACCCGATGTGTAAATCCAGAGGTGTTGATGCCAAGATTGCGTATCTATTAGCAACCAACGAGAATGTTTTGTCTGTTGATGCTAATATCCACGAATTAATTGAAGGGAGTTCTGCCGTTATCGCATGTAATTCTGGCACAAGCATTGAAGCCTTGATTTTCGGTAAACCAGTTTATTGCTTTGGGCGAAGCGAATGGTACGAAGCTACACATAAAATTGAAGCCTTAGAAGATTTCGATGCGATATTTTTGAATGATACACACAGTACCATGTCTGTTTTCCAGGAGAAGTTGATAGCATATTTATTATCTGAATATTGGATTCAATTTGATGACATTGAATCTATTAAGGAAAAAATAAAATACTGCATAAGCCTCTATGAGAGCAACTACGGTGATGACTTTATCGACAACCATAATAATGGTGAATGTTATGTCAGAAGCTTTTTGAATGCCCAAAGAGAGATCGCGATCCTGAAGAGAAAGCAAAAGAAGTATAAGAAAGATTATGAATTATTATCTTTTGTAATACGATTTGTCCTATTTTTACCCTTTAAAGCTACACTTACTATGCTGGGAAGGAACAAGAATCATTGATTCTGAGGGCGTGATGGAAATTGCTGGCTCAGAATCATACTATTTCATCGCATACAGGATACAGAAACATGGCTGACTGGAACCCTTCGCTCTATCTGCAATATGAAACCGAACGTTCGCGACCCGCAGCTGAATTACTCAGCAGAGTCGCGCTGGAGAATGTCCGCTCAGTCGTCGATCTCGGCTGCGGCCTGGGTAACAGCACCGCATTGCTACATCAACGTTGGCCATCAGCGCAAATATCAGGCGTGGATTCTTCGCCGGCAATGCTGAGCGAAGCGCGTAACGCGTTGCCTGGCTGTCATTTTATCGAAGCGGATATTAGCGCATTTCAGACAGAAGAGCCCGTAGATCTGTTGTATGCAAACGCATCTTTGCAATGGGTTCCCGATCACTATCAGCTGTTCCCCCACCTGGTCTCTCTGCTGGGGAAAGATGGCGTATTGGCTGTACAAATGCCGGATAACTGGCTGGAGCCAACGCATGTTCTGATGCGTGAAGTTGCCTATGAACTGGGTTACCCCGATCGCGGCCGTGCGCCTCTTCCCGGAGTGCATGCGTACTATGATATTTTGACTGACATGGGTTGCGATGTTGATATCTGGCGTACAACCTACTATCACGTTATGGATTCACACCAGTCAATTATCGACTGGGTGAGTTCGACGGGGTTGCGTCCCTGGTTGCAGGACCTGAGTGAAAGCGAACAACATCGCTATCTGGCGCGTTATCATGCATTGCTGCAGGAGCAATATCCACTGCAAGAGAATGGGAAAATACTGCTGGCGTTTCCGCGGTTGTTTATCGTTGCTAAACACAATTCTTAAGCACTGACCTCCTGGTATCAGCCTCTTTATACCAGGGGCTGATAATTATTGTGAATTCCCCATGCGCGCCCTCGCCTTTTTACGATGAGGATCTAGTGATGAAGCCAGTCATCTGCTAGTGTCTGAGAACGTTTACTGACGGGGGTTGTCATGTCTAAAATCTACATTGGCGGTTGTCTGTGTGGCTCTGTTCGCTTTACCGCGACGAGCCCTAATAATTCGCATACCTGCTCGTGCGATATTTGCCGCAAGCATACCGGTGCACCAACCGTCGTCTGGATTGAATTTAATGCTGAAAATGTAGAATGGACGGGAAAAGCGGGTAAACCGACTACCTGGCGTTCTTCAGAAACCTCCAGTCGCGCTTTTTGCCCTCAATGCGGAAGTTCAGTTGGTGGCATTGATGATGCTCCGGTAATAGCGCTATTAGCGGGCGTTTTTGATGATCCCAATGATGAAGATCTGGCCCCCGAGTTTCATTCATTTACCGATATGCAGCCTGCGTGGTGGCAAAGAGAATTCGGCTAAAACCGCACTCACCGGCGCATCAAGTCTTACCTATTCCTTCCGTGAAACAATAAGAGCTGGTCGTGTTACCAGCTCTACCGGATGCTATGTCAGCTGGTAATGCTTATCTGGCATATGTTTCGCCGGCACAACGGTTTCATCATTCATCTGCAGCAAATCGATTTCAATCGCGTTACAAATCGCATCGAGTGGCAGATCATTATTCTCTGTACCAAACGGATCTTCGAGTTCTTCGGCTAGCGTATCGAGCGAGATAAAAGTATAGGAAATAAGCACCGAGATGAACGGTGTCATATAGTGTAAATCCACCACTAACGCGAATGGCAACATGATGCAAAACAGATATACCGTGCGATGCAGGATTAAGGTGTAAGCAAACGGAACGGGTGTGTTCGCGATACGCTCACAACCTGCCAGCACTGCTGACATATCATTTAACCTGTTGTTTAAACTGTGAAATAATATATCAGATAGCTGCCCATTTCGTCTGCGAACGGCCAGCCACTCCCCCATCATCAGCAGAATGCGGTTGGCCGGTGATTGAGCCGCAAAAACGGTCTGTAAATCGCTCTCGCTGAGATATTTCGCCAGGGGTTCCGCCTGCGGTTGTCGACGTAAAGTCATACGCAGGCAATGGGCAAATGCGATTTGCAAACGAACGAACTGTCCCAGTTCAGCATCGTCTGGTAAGGTCGTTTTCACCTCACGCAGAAGCGAACGGGAAGCAATCATCAACTGCCCCCATAAATGTCGGGCTTCAACATAGCGCGAATAACAGGCGTTGTTACGAAAGCCTAAGAAGATTGCAATTGCGACACCAAGAATGCTGAATGGTGCCAAAGTAAATTTGATACCCAGCATCGTATACCATGGCAGCATGATGATAACGGCAATGGAGAGCAGGAAATTCAGCAGCAAGCGTGAAAAGATTTTGGATAATACTGAGCCATGCCAGACGAATATCAGGCGTAGCCAGTGTTGTTGGGGGCGAACGATCATGGTTATCTTCGGAAAATGTGAAAGCCGGGACATTAAACGTGATCGCGATCAATGTTGCAAGCTTATAGCAACATTATCTAAACATCTTTTCCTGCTGACCATAGTGGGCATTGAAGCTTCAGGTGTGCTCCATTTTTAGAAGTTATATTGTATGTTGTAACTAAATAAGGACGATAAAAAAACCCGGCCTGAACCGGGTTAACGTATTAGCACAGTGGCTTAACCGCTTCGCGCATGCCTTTCGCCAGGATAGAATCCAGGTCGGCAGAAACCTGTTCGACCAGCCCGGGAACCTGTGTCAGATCCTGTTCCCAGTGATCTTTTACGGCCAATACCGCGTTGACCAGCGCTGCGGTAGTAATCTGGCGGTCACGATGCTGAGCCCACAACACCTGGAAACGCTCCATCCAATGCGCATCATCCTGAACCGGATAAGATTCACCGTTACGCTCACCACGGTAGAAAGCAATCAAGGCTGCCAGGGCAAATGTCAGACGCAGCGGCAGTTGGCCGCTGGCCTTCTGCCCTGCCAACAACTGCGGCAGAATACGGGTGCGGAATTTGGTCATGCCATTAAGCGCAATCGACAATAGTTGATGCTTAATGTACGGGTTGCAGAATCGGCCGGTCACCGCGCTGGCAAATGAAGCCAATTCATCACGCGGCAGATCCAGCACCGGAATAATCTCTTCATAGATAGCTTTCTCAACGAAGGCGCGAATCTCAGCATCATTCATTGCCTCACCCACGGTATCAAGCCCTGCCTGCCAGGCGACCGGTACCAGGGCTGTGTGCGCACCGTTGAGAATGGCGACTTTACGCTCTTTATACGGCTTGATGTCATCAACAATCAGAACATTCAGCGGGTATTTATCGAGGCGAAGTTCAGTGGCTAATGATTTTGGCCCCTGAATAACAAACAGATAAAAGTGTTCTGCGGTATCAAGAAACGCATCATGATAACCCAGTTCAGCTTCAAGCTTCGCAACTTCGTCACGTGGGTAACCGGTAACAATACGGTCCACCAGCGTAGAACAAAATGCGTTTGCCTGGTCCAGCCACTGTACGAATGCTTCCGGCAACGCCCATTCCTGAGCATAACGCAAAACCAGTTCATGCAGCGCTTCACCATTGTAATCAATCAGCTCGCAAGGAATGATAATCCAGCCTTTATCAAGCGCACCGTTGAAATGGCTATAGCGTTCGAACAGCAGTCGGGTCAGTTTTGCCGGATAACTCACAGCCGGCGCATCATCAAACTTATCACCCGCGTGGTAGCTAATACCCGCTTCCGTGGTGTTAGAGAAAACAAAACGCATTTCAGGATTATGCGCCAGCTTCAGGAACTCATCGTATTCGCTATAGACGCTGATTTCGCGGTTAACCGAACGAATTAAACGGGCATCGCTGACGGCCTCGCCCTTTTCATTCAAACCACGAATGATGGTGGTATAGAGACCATCCTGGGTACTCAGTGACGGCGGAAAAGTACTTTCGATAGGACGAACAATGACCACACCAGCGTTCAGATCGGTATGTTCATTCAGCAGATCAACTTGCCAGTCAACAAAGGCGCGCAGGAAGTTTCCTTCACCAAACTGAATAATGCGTTCAGGATAGTGAGCACCGGGAAAATCGCGACGATTTAGTGTTTGCACAATGGGTTCCCTTTTTGATTAGTCATACAACCTGATTGAATTGGTCTAATAGGTTAGCAAACTTTAATACAATGAAACCCTGTTTTGATCAATCCCCGATGACAAATTAGAGCGTTTTATAAAAAAGTGTGGTTCCGGCCACTGTTCCATCAGGCATTTTTGCATAGTCAGGGATTACCCCTGCTTTTTGCCATCCACAATTGTGGTAGAACAACTCGGCGGCGCTGCCTGTAGACGTATCAAGAACCAGGAGGGTTTTCCCTTCATGATGGGCGCAAATTTCCAGTGTATTCATCAATTCCCGGGCTATCCCGCACCGCCGTGCAGAGGTATGAACCAGGAGTTTGGCAACGTCTGCACGATGAGGCTGGTTTTCGGGTTGATCAATAATGAGCTGAACGGTCCCAACAAGGGTCCCTTGCGCATTTTCAGCCCCCAGAACAATGCGTTCTCCACAAGAGACACTTTGTGCAACACGTGTCCAAAAAGGCCGCGACTTATCGCGGTTAAAAGGGAGCATAAAACTGACAGATGCGCCATCGTTCACGCACTGTTCAAGGACATCACTAAGCTCGTCGATTCTCGACAGGATCTGTTCCGCGCTCAGTATAAAGCAGGGGGTGTGGGTAGCCATTTAGTCTCCTTAGATTGACCCCTTCATACTGCAATTAACAATTACATAACACAAGGAGTCGAATCATAGGATTATGTTATCTATGGCTTATTCATTTGCAGCACTAACCAGTGGTAGATAACAGTGACAACGTAACGTTGCTGTTGCTCGCTCAACGGTTGCCCCTGAGGTATATCATGCCATTTGGCCAGACATCCCCTACAGCAGGTCGCCGTGGCATGTTGAGCGATAAACACCGGATGTCCACGCATCGGCGTTTGCTTTCCGTCATTGGTCGGGAGCGCGGGAGCCAGGCGCTTAGCAATAAAATCGGCCGCATGTTGTTCAATGACCGGCGCACCTTTTTCCAGACAATATTGTCTTTCTTTCTGACCGAGACGAAACCGCGATCGAAAAGTCGATTTCGCCAGTCGGGCAAAAAGCGAGTCGAGCGTGTTCATCAGTAAACCGAGCGCCCTAACTGTTGAGTTAATTGTTCCAGTACCGCAATACCCGCCAGCGAGTTCCCTGCGGGATCCAGTTCCGGACTCCAGACCGCAATCGCCATCTCATGCGGCACGATCGCCACAATACCGCCACCGACACCCGATTTCGCCGGCAAACCTACCCGCCAGGCAAACTCCCCGGCATTTTGATACATACCGCTGGTCGCCATTAGCGCGTTAATCTGCCGCGCCTGCATCGGCGTGACCACGGGCTCCGCAAGATGAAAGGCATGCCCCTGATTCGCCAGAAAGACGAACGTGCGCGCCAGCTCCACACAGCTCATTTTCAGCGCGCAGTAGTGAAAATAATTTTGCAGAACGGTCGTCACGTCGTGATGAAAATTACCAAAGGACTTCATCAGCCAGGCAATTGCCGCGTTGCGGGCTGAGTGCTCAAACTCAGAGCGTGCCACCGTCGTATCATAAGCAATATCTGAAACGCCACTTAATGCACGTACCACTTCCAGCATTCGTTGCCGTGGCGCACTCAGGCGACCTTGCAGCATATCGCAAACCACCAATGCCCCGGCATTGATAAAGGGATTACGCGGTATACCCTGCTCCATTTCCAGCTGCACCAGCGAGTTAAACGGGTGACCGGAAGGATCTTTGCCAACACGTTGCCAGATCTCGTCTTCCTGGTAATGACGCATTGCGACAACCAGGCTAAGCACCTTTGAAATCGACTGAATAGAAAAACGTTCTTGCGCATCCCCCGCCTGATAGTGCTGACCATCAACGGTGCAAATGGCAATACCCAGTTTTGAGCCATCGACAGAGGCTAATGCAGGAATATAATCGGCAACTTTCCCCTGACCAATCAGCGGACGAACCTGCTGCACAATGGTCTCTAAAATTGAATTGTCCATGGCCCTGGCCACAACATGCTCCTTGCTCGCAGGTATGAAAGGCCTGCGAGTATAACAGAGCTGAATACACAGCGTCAGGCCGGAAGACGGAATCTGGCAACGGCCTGCATAAGCTGATGAGATTCATGACGTAACTGTAAGGAGGAATCAGACGCAGCGTTCACCAGATCGCTGGTCTGTCGGGCTTCGTTATTCAGAGCCTGAAGCTGACTGGTCAACTCGTGAATACGGGTTCCCTGATTCATCGTCGCAGCAGAAATATCATTCAGTAAGGCGCCAAGATTTTCCACCAGCGATATAACCTGCTGTAAGTTGTCATCCAGTCCGTTCACCGCATGAAATCCTTCGTCAATACCCGCTAAGGAATGATGAATCAGCGCCTGAATATTCTGCGTGGACTGACTGCTTTTTCTCGCCAACAACCCAACTTCTTTTGCAACAACCGCAAATCCACGCCCTTGTTCACCAGCATGCGCAGCTTCAATCGCCGCATTTAACGCCAGAATATTGGTCTGAAACGCGATGCTGTCAATCAGTGAGATGATCCCGCGCATCTCTGATGAACGGGCAACAATTGCCTGCATCGACGCATTTACCGTTGCCATCATCCGGTTGCCACCCGCAGCAATATCCCGCGCCTGCACGGCGCGTTGATTCGCCAGTTGAGCAAACCCACTGTTATCCTCGACATGTGTTTCCAGAAACGAAATATGTGATGTCACCGTATTTAGCTCATCGCTCTGTTTCGCGGATTGCTGATATAACTGTTTATTGCTTTGCGTAAGCTGAGTGATATTTCCCACCATTGAGGTCGTAGCGTCATTCACCTGTTGCACCAGCATCCGTAGCCCCTGCTGCATCGCGTCGATACGTGAGCTCAGTTGTGTCACTTCACGATTAAACTGGCTCACCTGGGGGGCTGGACGGGAAAGATCGCCAGCCGCTAACACATCAATATGATCGATCAGTCGTCTCAGTGGCGCGATTACCCAGCGGGACATACTGCGCCAGACCAGTACCGCAATCACCACCAGCACAAGAGGAATAAATAAAAAGAGGTGCTGTAAACGTTCAAGACTGGTCAACAGCTGCTCTCGCCCTTTTTCCGTCTGCTGGAAATTGTCTTGCTGAAAACGTGCATAATTTTCATTAAAGTCTGTCTGAAACGCCTGAACAGGCACGGCAAAAAACGCATCAATGCTATTGGATTGCATTAATCCATCGGCCTGCTCCTGAATACCGCTATAAAAACGCTGATAGCTCTCCATCAAGTCGGGAGGCTGATGCGGATCCATTGCAAGCCAGGCATCCCATGCCGTTTTTGACTGCGTTAACGCATGCTGGGCCTCTTCCATTAACGGGCGCCAGCTCCCTTCCGAGCCGGTAGCCGCATCCTGCATAAAGTAAACGCCAGCACGATTAAGTAAGTCGCTGGCAGATAACAACGCCACCCTTGCTTCATCGATCTTCGACTGTTGCAAAAGCACCTGCTGATTATGCTGTTCATTAATCTGCGCGTCCCTGACAGAGGCTGAGAGCATAAGCGAGGATGCAATCTGCAAAACAGAGAACAGTGCAATAATACAAATGATACCGGTTAACAGACCAAACTGACGGGGAGTCAGGCGACGAAAAATTTGCGTTATGTTCATATTACTCTTCTGTATCAAAGCGTTAGGCGCGAGTGTACGCAGAGTAAATGACAAATTTATTGCAGAAATAAGACGGGTGCCCCTGCAGAGGCACCCGGGCTATCAGAGACGGTTTTTCCAGACGGTTTGCACATTGCAAAACTCATGCAGACCAAAGTGAGAAAGCTCACGACCAAAACCGCTTTTCTTCACGCCGCCAAAAGCAACGCGAGCATCACTGGCACTGTAACCATTAATAAACACGCCACCACACTCCAGACGGGCCGCCATAGTTTGCGCCAGTGCCTCATCCGCGGTAAACAACGTCGCCGACAAGCCGAACTCGCTGTCATTAGCCAGTGCTAATGCGTGCTCAGCATCCTTCGCGACGGTAATCGCCGCAACCGGGCCAAACAGCTCCTGACGAAACGCCGTCATTTCCGGCGTAACATCACCCAGTACCGTCACGGCATAGTAATTACCCTGACCGGCTATTTTTTCCCCACCGAGGAGTAAGCGCGCCCCTTGAGCCAGTGAATCTTCAACCTGCTGATGCAGTTCATCCCGCAGATCAAAACGTGCCATTGGGCCGAGATCGTTCTCTTCATTTAGCGGATCGCCCATTTTCAGTGCACTGGCTGCCGCAACAAAACGGTGGGTGAATTCTGCCGCAATCCCTTCTTCAATAATAAAGCGTTTCGCTGCGGCACAAACCTGCCCGGTATTCTGATAACGCCCTGCCACTGCGGCTTTAACCGCTAAATCAAGGTCTGCATCATTAAGCACGATAAACGGATCGGAACCGCCTAACTCAAGCACGCATTTCTTCAGCGCTGCACCAGCCTGAGCGCCAATCGCAGCACCAGCACGAACGCTGCCCGTCACCGTGACCGCCGCGATACGCGGGTCATTGATCATCTGACTCACCCCGGCGTTATCGGCATTCACCCAGCCATATACCCCAGCGGGTATTTCCGCATCGGTAAAGACCTGGGCGATAATCGCGGCACAACCAGTGACATTCGGTGCATGCTTTAACAGATAGCCATTTCCGGCCAGCAAAATCGGCACGGCGCCGCGCATAACCTGCCAGAGCGGAAAGTTCCACGGCATGATCGCCAGAATAGTCCCCAGGGGACGGTACTCAATCACGGCCTGATGATTCTCAACCTGCGTGGCCTCGGTACTGAGCATCGCTGGCCCATATTCGGCGTACCAGTCACATAATGCCGCAGACTTTGCCACTTCCGCACGTGCCTGCCTGACGGGCTTACCCATTTCACGCGAGATACACTGCGCCATCTCTTCGGCGCGTTCACGCAGCGCTTGTCCGACCCGGCGCAACATCTGTGCGCGATGGGTGACGGTCGTGCGTTTCCATGCGTTGAATCCCGTCGCCGCCAGATTCAGCGCGTGGGTAATCTCATCGGCGCTGGCCCACGGCATTGCCGTCAGCATTTCGCCACAGGTCGGGTCAACGGAAATAGCATGTGTTGCTGCTGTGATGGTCATAAGTGCCTCTCTTTCTCGCAAGGTATGGTTATATCATGCGCAGGTTTACTCTTTCTGAAAAATGAATAATATTAACCATACCATTCACGAACAGAGAAAATTATGGACCTGACGCAACTTGAAATGTTCAATGCCGTCGCAGAGACCGGCAGCATCACGCAGGCTGCGGCGAAAGTGCATCGCGTGCCGTCCAATCTCACCACGCGTATTCGCCAGCTTGAAGCGGACCTTGGCGTCGATCTGTTTATTCGTGAAAATCAACGTCTGCGGCTTTCTCCCTCCGGGCACAATTTTTTGCGTTACAGCCAGCGGATCCTGGCGCTGGTAGAAGAAGCGAGGATGGTGGTCGCAGGTGATGAACCACAGGGTTTGTTCTCTCTGGGATCGCTGGAAAGTACAGCCGCCGTGCGTATTCCGGCCACACTTGCCGAATATAATCAGCGCTACCCTAAAATCCAGTTTGCACTGGCAACAGGACCGTCCGGTACCATGCTGGACGGTGTGCTCGACGGTACGCTGAACGCCGCTTTTGCTGATGGCCCTATTACCCATCCAGGTCTTGAAGGAATGCCGGTGTACCGTGAAGAGATGATGATTGTCACCCCACACGGCCACCCCCCCATCAAACGGGCCAGCGATGTGAATGGTTACAATATCTATGCCTTTCGCGCCAACTGTTCCTATCGTCGCCACTTTGAAAGCTGGTTTCACGCCGATCGTGCCATGCCAGGCACGATCCATGAAATGGAGTCCTACCACGGCATGCTGGCCTGTGTGATTGCCGGCGCGGGAATCGCGCTGATTCCACGTTCTATGCTGGAAAGCATGCCAGGCCACCATCAGGTCAATGCCTGGCCGCTGAGTGAAAACTGGCGTTGGTTAAATACGTGGCTGGTCTGGCGTCGGGGGGCGATGACGCGACAGCTGGAAGCATTTATTGAGGTACTGGAACCTCAGCTGTCGCAAAATGCAGATTAACTGGCGAACGTCAGATGGCAAGGCAGTTGCTCAAGCTGCTGCCGCACCTCTTCATTGAGTCGCGCATCGGTCACGATATCCGTCAACGCATCCAGATGTGTGACGTTGAAAAGTGACCATGCACCGTATTTTGAACTGTCTGCCAGCAGTACGCGACGTTTGGCGTTTGCAATCAGGTCGCGCTTCAGACCGGCCTTTTCTTCCGTCGGTGCGGTGATCCCGCGGGTCAGATCCCAGCCGTTACAGCTTAGAAACGCGATATCCGGCCACACGTTTTGCAGCAGTTTACGCCCGTGCTCGCCGATACAGGACTGGCTGGAGTCATCAATACGCCCGCCAATGATCGTCACTTCAATTTGCTTGAACTCAGAAAGAAATAGCGCAATGTGCAGATCGCTGGTGATGACGCGCAACGGCAGATGGGTAAGCTGGCGCGCCAGTTCAATCATCGTCGTTCCCGCATCCAGGATAATGGCGTCCCCGGCTTTCACCAGGCTTGCCGCCGCGCAGGCAATAGCCTGTTTTTCCATCAGGCTGCGCTGCATTTTTTCATGTGTGGTTGGTTGCGAAGGGATAAACCGGTTAAGCGTCACGCCGCCGTGAGTACGGCTGATAACACCTTCCTGATCGAGTTTAATCAGGTCGCGGCGAATGGTCGCCGGAGAGGCCTGAGTCACAGCGACAAGCTGTTCAACTGTCGCCAGATTATGCCCTTTCAGATAATCCATAATCTGTTCTAACCGATTATATCCCTTCATTTTAATCCCGCGTAATTTGCATTGCTAACTGGATGGACACGGCCATGCTCTCAGACTTGGCTTTACCTGTCCAGGCAATATCAAACGCCGTGCCATGGTCTGCAGAAGTGCGAATAAATGGCAATCCGGCGGTGATATTCACCCCATCATAGAATCCCAGCAATTTTAGCGGAATATGGCCCTGATCGTGATACATTGCCACCACCATGTCATACATACCTTCGTGGCACTGCATAAAGACAGTATCTGGTGGACATGGTCCCGTAACATTTAACCCTTTCGCTTGCATTGCCTGCACCGCGGGTCCGACAATCGTTATCTCTTCCTCGCCAAACAGGCCATTTTCGCCGGCATGGGGGTTGACGCCTGCGACCGCAATACGTGGATTATCAAACCCGACACGACGCAGGAAATCATCTGCGACCTGAATGACTGTTTTTACACGCTGTTCACTGAGCGTATCAAGGAATTTACGTAGTGCAATATGTGTGGTGACATGAATCACTTTAAGCTGTTCGGTATACAGCACCATCGCATAGTCTTTGCTGTTGGTCAGTTGTGCCAGCAGTTCGGTATGGCCGGGATAATGATGTCCCGCCATGTGCAGTGCTTCTTTATTCAGCGGCGCAGTGGCAATGGCCTTAACTTCACCACTTAGCGCGAGTGCTGTAGCGCGTTTAATACAGCGATAGGCCAAATCACCCGCCTGCGCTTGCACCACCCCCGGTTCAAGCGCCGCAGGATCGGCAAGGGGTTCGTCAATCACGTTGATAACACCGGGGGCGAATTGCGCCTGGGTTACGTTATCGATCACCCGGAGTTCCGCTGGCGGCGTGACATTTAATGACTGGATACGACGCAGCGTTTGGGCACATCCCACAACCACAACCGGCGCGCCAGACAGTTCTCCCTCCACCAGCGATTTAATAATAATCTCAGGTCCAATACCTGCAGGGTCGCCCATAGTTACTGCAATAATGTTATTCACTCATGTTCTCCTCGATAAAATTTAAAACCTGACGCAACGTCGTTTCGTCACCGAATCCCCCTGCCTTTGTCATAACCGGGCGTTGCCAGTCGCCACCGACAAAATGACCGTACGGCACACACTGGGCCACACGGTCAGTAATACGAAATCCTGTTGCCTTAAGGGCGTCTGCAACCGCCATCGCCACATCACCACCAGAGAGATACAGCGCGCCTGGCGATACCTCCTGCAAAACCTGCCGGATAAGCTGTCCAAGAAACTGGCAGATTTTTTCACCGAGCTGAGCGCGATTCATCCCCACACGCACGCACAGCTGCGGAATATGATGGCGTGCTTCACTGTCGGGACTTGTGCGAACAATGCAGTGCCTACCAGAGGAGAGGATCCTAACGATGTGCTGCGCGTACTCTGTCGAGCTACCGCTGAAGATATTTTCGATATCAATGAATACAGTTCCCACCTGCGGGTCCTGGTACACAGCGGCAATCTGCTGTTGAGCGATTTCACTCATTGAACCCACTACCGCCAGTAAACACTGTGAGGACGGTGTCCGGACATGGCGGGCAAGCGCGTCACAGATCCCGGCAGACCCCACCAGCAGCGGCAGCTCATCCTGCATCAGCGCATCAGTAACAATCACATCAAGGTCAGCGTCAGTCCGGGCATCCACAACCCAAATCTGCGGCGTCTCAACAGCAGGCTCGCGCAGGTGCTGCATGTAGTCATTCAGTGACATCGCCCGACACGCAATGGTGGTTTGCGCCTGTATCACCTCACAAATATCGGCACTCATCACCGGTGTTTTCGGATCGCTGGCAAATTCGGTCTGCGTTACCGGAATACCGTTAACGAGGCACTGCCCCTGCTCGGTGGTTCGCCCGACTGAGGGACAAGCCAGTGCCACGATGGCCCGCTTTTTACCTGTAATCCGCATTAACGCGTCCAGTTCGGCCCCCGGGTTTCCGCGCAATGTTGAATCTATTTTCTTCAGCCACTGCGTCTGAGGACCAGCCTGACTCGTCAGAGCCAGCTCACTTACTCTGGCGGCGGCCTGCTCTGCCTCCAGCGCACGACTATCCGTGTTGATGACCAGCACATCTGCATCATCGGCACAGGGCAATGTGAAAGCGACATTTACCGTCATTCCCGTCAGCGCCAGACTCACCCCCGCATCATTTCCCCCCGTAAAGTCATCAGCAATGACAAGGATCTGGGGTCTTACAACATGTCTACTCATCCATGCTCCGGGTTGTTGTATGTTGATAATGATTATATTCAATCACATTTGATTAAATGTGAGCAAGCTCAAGTTATTCATCTCCGAGATAAATTATAAATTTAGCCCATGATGCAATCGTTCCTGAATCTCAGTGAGCGAATTCAATCACTCGAACAACAGGAGAATGCTGTGGCAACAATCAATAGCACCGTCATTAGCGGTTCGAATGCTATCCCCGCACTGGAGCCGTTACTGGCAGGTAAACGCCAGCTGTTACTGGTGACGGATAGCAATATTGTCGGACTGGGCGCGGTAACACAGATCCGCAACTTACTGACCAACGATGGACGTCATGTGGCTCTGATTGACAATGTGCCTGCAGAACCCGGGCATCACGATGTCAGCGCACTATTAAAAAACGTACAAGGTCTCAACGTAGAAATGGTGATCGGTATCGGCGGTGGTAGCGTACTGGATGTGGCGAAACTGCTCTCCGTCTTATGCCATCCTGAATCTCCGACGCTTGATGCCATGCTGGCGGGAGAAAAACCGCTGCAACGCGTTGCTTCTGTGCTGATCCCCGCCACAGCAGGTACGGGTTCTGAAGCGACTCCCAATGCGATTCTGGCGATCCCGGAACAAAACACCAAGGTCGGCATCATTTCTCCGGCGCTATTACCGGATTACGTGGCCCTGTTGCCAGAACTCACCACCAGCATGCCGGCGCATATTGCCTCGTCCACTGGCATCGACGCGCTATGTCATCTGATCGAATGCTTTACCGCTACCGTCGCCAATCCGGTAAGTGATAACGCTTCGCTCATTGGCCTGCGTAAGCTACTCAACCATATCGAAATCTCCGTCAATGAGCCGGAAAATCTGCTGGCCAAACTGGAGATGCTGTGGGCATCGTATTACGGCGGTGTGGCGATTAATCATGCTGGTACTCACCTGGTCCACGCGCTCTCTTACCCGCTCGGCGGTCGATACCATCTCCCACATGGCGTCGCTAACGCCATTCTGTTAGCACCCTGCATGAAAGTGATTCGCCCATTTGTGGTCGACAAGTTTGCCCTTGTGTGGGATCTGCTGCCTGACGCTGACTCAACACTCAGTGCCGAAGAAAAATCCCGCGCCCTGGTGGAGTACTTCGCCACACTCGTGAAACGACTGAACCTGCCCGATAACCTGGCAACGCTTGGTGTACCGTCTACTGATATTCCCGCACTGGCCGATGCCGCACTGAACGTAAAACGCCTGATGAATAATGCTCCCTGCGAGGTGAGTCATGAGGATATTCAGGCCATTTATCAAACTCTGTTTCCAGAACTGAATACCAAAGGAGTGAATCATGAGTAAGAAAATCTGTGGTGTACTGACGGCAATCGTTACCCCGTTCGACCACGACGGCGGGCTTAACCTTAAAGAACTGAGAAACCAGGTAAACCGCCAGTTAAATGCCGGAAACGGTATTTTCTGCGGCGGCACAAACGGTGAGTTTTTTGTGCTCAACGAGGAAGAAAAAATAGCAGTGACCCGCACCTGCGTTGAGGAAGTTGCTGGGCGGGCGAACGTAGTGGCGCATATTGGTGAAATCTCTACCCGTGAAACCATTCGTCTGGGCAAGCAAATAGAAAAACTGGGCGTCGATGCCGTATCGGTGATTACCCCGTATTTTGTTCCGCTCAAACAGCAGGAACTGATAGCTCACTATACCGCGATTGCCGACGCGCTATCGGTACCGGTATTTCTCTACAACATTCCGGCACGTACGGGAAATACCATTGAACCGGAAACAGCCAGAGTGCTGGCGGCACACCCGAACATTATCGGGATCAAAGACAGTGCCGGCAGTTATGAAAGTCTTAGCAGCTTCCTGGATGCAGTTAAAGATATCGAGGGATTTGATGTGCTGAATGGTCCAGATTCACTCATTCATCAGGGATTTGTTGATGGCTGTTCAGCCTGTATTTCCGGTTTGGCGAACGTAGCGCCAAAAGAAATTAACGCTATCTGGGCGCGATTCAAGGCCGGTGATGTTGTCGGATCGCATGAAGCACAGGAAAGCGTCACAGGTTTGCGAACCGAGCTCTATAAAGTTGCGTTCTCGCCCGCCGCAGTCAAAAAAGCATTGCAAATCATGGGGCATGAGGTAGGCGCAAGCCGTTACGCTGTCACGTTTGATGCTCATCAGGAACGCCAGATCCAGCAAATTATCAATAACTATTTACGATAGACACTTTTACAGCGGCGGCAACGCCGCTTAACTAACAGGATTGTATTATGAAAGTCATCTGTACATCACCTTCATTTGCCAAATACGATCAGCAACCGATCAAACTGCTTAACGACGCCGGACTTGAGTTAATCATGCTACCTGCAGATGCCGGTTTAGAAGCGCTTGCACCTCATCTGGAACAGACAGTGGCAATGATCGTCGCTTTTACCGATGTTAATGCCGGACTAATAGCTGCGGCACCGAATCTGAAAATCGTCTGCAAACACGGCGTGGGCGTCGATAATATCGACCTCAATGCCACGCGTGAAAAAGGTATTTTTGTTACCAATGTGCCGGATGCCAATAAGCATGCCGTCGCAGACTTTGCGTTTTCCCTGATCCTTAACTGTGCGCGTCAACTCCCCTACGCGATTGAACAAACCCGCGCGGGAAACTGGCCACGGATCTTCGCCTCCGATGTATATGGAAAAACGATTGGCATTATTGGGTTAGGTAACATCGGTAAACAGGTTGCACTGCGAGCCCGCGGCTTTAATATGCGCGTGCTGGCTCACGACGCATGGCAGGATGCACAGTTCGCCGCAGATAATCACATTGAATACGTTTCGCTCGATGAACTAACAGAACAAAGTGATTTCATCACGTTACACACTCCGCTGACGCCTGAAACCAAAAATCTCTTTGATTTAGCGCAGATGAAAAAAATGAAGAGCACTAGTTATCTCATAAACGTTTCACGCGGTGGTGTCGTTAATGAAGAGGATCTCTTTCTGGCTCTCACGCAGGGTGTCATTAAGGGCGCTGCCGCCGATGTCTTTTTACAAGAGCCGTGCAATTCACACCCCTTATTTGCGCTCGATAATTTCATCCCTACGGCACATATTGCAGGATATACCGAGGGTGCGATCAGCAATATAGGCGAGCAATGTGTTTATAACATCATTGAACATGTCATTCATCAGCGTAAGCCTAAAAATATAATGAACGGATTATAACATTGTGGAGATAACCCTACCCTTTCCACAATAATAAAAATGAACATCTACCATGGGCCAGATATATGAATAATTTTGCAGAAAAATCCCGAATTCGTTGGTGGATTGCGGGATTAATGTGGCTTGCTATTGCAATTAACTATATTGACCGGACGGTATTATCTGCTGCAGCACCTCACCTCATTGATGAGCTAAAACTCGATCCTGAAATGATGGGGTTTATCATGGCGGCGTTCTTCTGGTCATATTCTTTACTGCAAATACCGGCAGGTTGGTTTGCTGACCGTTTTGGTCAGAAAAAAGGTCTGGGTTTTGCCGTCGCGTGGTGGTCAATCGCCACCTCAATGATGGGTTTAGCCACTGGATTTAAATCTCTACTCGCATTGAGACTCGCTCTGGGCGTCGGTGAAGCCGCCGCCTATCCAAGCAATGCAGGGATCGCTGCGCGCTGGTTCCCGGATCGGGAGCGGGCCACCGTCTCAGGATTGTTTGACAGTGCCTCTAAATTTGGTGGTGCCGTCGCGATGCCGCTTATTGTCTGGATGATCTACCAGTTTGACTGGCGGATGACATTTCTGATTATTGGTGGTGTAGGCATTTTTTGGGTCATTGCCTGGTATTTTATTTATACAGAAAACCCGGAGGACCACAAAAGGATCAGTACAAGCGAAATTAAACATATTCGCGAAGGGCAAAAGCAAAAACACGGCGACAAATCCGTATTACCGATGCGTTGGTATAAACTGTTGCGCTACCGTAACATTTGGGCAATGTGTATCGGTTTCTTTACCATCAACTATACATCCTATTTCTTTATTACCTGGCTACCCACTTATCTGGTAAAAGACAAAGGAATGGATTTTATCAAAATGGGGATGGTTGCCGCCCTGCCATTATTATGTGGGATGGTGATCGAAGTCTTTGCCGGCTGGGCCTCTGACCGTATGGTACATAAGCGGATCCTGTCGCTGACTGCCACAAGAAAATTATTCCTGACAATCGGTCTGTTAATGGCTTTATGTATTGGTTTTGCCCCTTTTACTGATTCCGTGTTTATGACCGTGTTTTTACTGTGTGTGGCGAAATCAGGCACCACGGTTGCCGCCTCGCAGGTCTGGGCACTACCGGGTGACGTTGCGCCTAAAAACAGCGTATCGATTGTTGCAGGGTTACAGAATACTGTCTCCAATATGGGAGGCGCGGTAGGACCAATTATTACCGGAGCCATTGTTGCAGCCACTGGCTCCTTTACCTGGGCGCTGGTGTTCTCTGCCGCACTGGTGGTTCTGGGAATTTTGAACTATCTGTTTTTGATGGGTAAAGTTGAGCCAATCATCGACAGTGAGCATGAAGCGTTGTGCATGAAAGAAGCGCAGCTGCACTAAACTCGCTCAGGTAACGGTATTCTCCGGTCAGTCAGTAGTACTGACCGGCTTTATTTTCTCTCGTAATGCACCGCATTATCATCCGCAAAACAGCGTGATCTTAATCACGAAATGATTGTATTTTCACCAGTAAACGTTTTAAGATCGCCACCTCTCCTTTTTGCAGCTAACCCGATTTATACATATGACAACAAACACTGTTTCCCGCAAGGTCGCGTGGCTACGGGTAGTTACGCTTGCTATTGCCGGTTTTATTTTCAATACCACTGAGTTTGTCCCGGTCGGGTTGCTGTCCGACATTGCGCAAAGTTTTAATATGCAGACCGCGCAGGTTGGGATCATGTTGACGATCTACGCCTGGGTGGTGGCCCTGATGTCGCTGCCCTTCATGCTGCTCACCAGTCAGGTAGAACGCCGCAAGCTGCTGATCTGCCTGTTTGTCGTGTTTATCGCCAGCCACGTACTCTCTTTCCTGGCATGGAATTTTACCGTGCTGGTGATTAGCCGTATTGGTATTGCTTTCGCACACGCCATTTTCTGGTCGATCACTGCATCGCTGGCGATACGCCTTGCTCCGGCCGGGAAACGCGCGCAGGCACTCAGCCTGATTGCGACCGGCACCGCGCTGGCGATGGTATTAGGCCTGCCTATCGGACGCATCGTCGGCCAGTATTTTGGCTGGCGCACTACCTTCTTCGCCATCGGTATGGGCGCGCTAATTACCCTGCTTTGCCTGATTAAGCTTCTGCCCAAATTACCCAGTGAGCATTCCGGTTCATTAAAAAGCCTGCCGGTGTTATTCCGCCGTCCGGCGTTAATGAGCCTGTATCTGCTGACGGTGATTGTGGTCACCGCGCATTATACGGCTTATAGCTATATCGAACCCTTTGTGCAGACCGTCGCCGGGCTGAGCGCTAACTTTGCCACTGTGCTGCTTCTGGTTCTCGGTGGCGCGGGTATTATTGGCAGCGTAATTTTTGGCAAGCTGGGTAATCAGTATGCCTCGGTGTTGATAAGCGCGGCTATTGCCCTGTTGACCCTGTGCCTGGTGCTGCTATTGCCTGCTGCTGATAGCGAAATGCACCTGGCTGTCCTGAGTATTTTCTGGGGCATCGCCATTATGGTGATCGGCCTGGGAATGCAGGTGAAAGTACTGGCACTGGCTCCGGATGCCACTGACGTCGCAATGGCGCTGTTCTCCGGTATTTTTAATATTGGTATTGGCGCGGGAGCGCTGGTGGGAAATCAGGTAAGTCTGCACTGGTCGATGTCGACGATTGGTTACGTCGGTGCACTTCCTGCCGTTGCCGCGCTGATCTGGTCAGTGATTATCTTCCGCAAATGGCCGGTAACGCTGGAAGAGCAACCACAGCAGCAATAAGAAAAAGGCCCGGTAGATATACCGGGCCCGTTGTTTAATGGTAGGTTTGGATGATTTCCAGCACGCCGTTAATAATAAACTGCACACCCATACACACCAGCAGGAAGCCCATCAGACGGGAAATAGCTTCGATCCCGCCTTTCCCCACCAGCCGCATAATTCCGCCAGAACTGCGCAGACATCCCCACAAGATAATCCCGACGACGGCAAAAATAATGGGCGGCGCAACCATGATCACCCAGTCCGGGAATTCGGAACCGTGCCGCACGGTAGAGGCCGAACTGATGATCATTGCAATCGTCCCCGGGCCGGCAGTACTCGGCATGGCCAGCGGAACAAAGGCAATATTGGCCGTCGGTTCGTCCTCCAGTTCTTCGGATTTGCTTCTCGCTTCCGGAGAATCATGCGCTTTCTGCTGAGGGAACAGCATACGAAAGCCGATAAACGCAACGATTAACCCGCCCGCAATACGCAACCCGGGAATCGAAATCCCAAACGTATTCATTACCACCTGCCCGGCGTAGTACGCGACCATCATAATGGCAAATACATAGACAGACGCCATTAATGACTGACGGTTACGCTCTGCGCTGTTCATGTTGCCAGCAAGGCCGAGAAACAGCGCCACGGTGGTTAACGGGTTTGCCAGCGGTAACAGGACTACCAGCCCCAGTCCTATTGCTTTAAACAAGTCCATCATAATGTCATCTTTCCTGTGCGTTTTTCGTCAACGGCAAGTATAAGGGCAAACTCCAGGGTTAAGCCATGTTGTCGATGTAAGGATTCATTAGTTCTCTTTACGCATAAACCCTACGGATCAGAACGTTAAAAACGCGCTATGCGTAGCGCGTTCCTGATGTTTTAGCAAAACGTGGCATGCGGCCACTCATTCATTTGACTTATATTTGCCTAAGCAATAATATCAGCCGTGACTAACTACTTGCCAGGGCAACCATTGTGAAAAGCACCAGTGATCTGTTCAATGAAATCATCCCACTGGGTCGTTTGATCTACATGGTTAATCAGAAAAAAGATCGTTTATTAAACGACTATTTGTCACCGCTGGATATCACGGCATCGCAGTTTAAGGTGCTCTGCTCCATCCGTTGTGCGGTGTGCATTACCCCTGTCGAATTGAAAAAAGTGCTGTCTGTCGATCTTGGCGCCCTGACGCGGATGCTGGACAGACTGGCCTGTAAAGGCTGGATAGAAAGGCTTCCGAATCCACATGACAAGCGCGGTGTGCTGGTAAAACTCACCGAGCACGGCGCAGCAATTTGCGAGCAGTGTCATCAATTAGTAGGGCAAGACCTGCACCAGGAACTAACAAAAAACTTAACGGCGGAAGAAGTAGCAACACTTGAGCATTTGCTTAAGAGGATCCTGCCGTAAACAGAAAGAGGTATGACGATGTCCAGACGCAATACTGACACAATCACTATTCATAGCATTTTGGACTGGATCGAAAATAACCTTGAATCGCCACTCTCGCTGGAAAAAGTGTCTGAGCGTTCAGGTTACTCCAAATGGCACCTGCAGCGGATGTTCAAAAAAGAAACCGGCCATTCATTAGGTCAATACATCCGTAGCCGCAAAATGACTGAAATAGGGCAAAAATTGAAAGAGAGTAACGAACCGATCCTCTATCTTGCAGAGCGTTACGGTTTTGAGTCTCAGCAAACGCTGACCCGGACCTTCAAGAACTATTTTGATGTACCGCCGCATAAATATCGGGTGACGAATATGCATGGCGAATCCCGGTATTTGCTCCCGCTCAATCAATGCAATTGCTAATCGCCAGTTAACGACGTAACCGAGGAAATCATGAAACTTCTGTCTTATGCGATGCTGGCCCTGCTGCTTGTTGCGTCGGGCCAGAGCATGGCGGAACAGACCCCGCAACCGACAACGCAAAATAATCGCGACGCGATGATTATGCCCCCTGCGCACGATCAGTCCCCGTTCGATTTTAATCATATGGGTGCCGGCAGCGATAAATCCGATGAGTTAGGCGTGCCTTATTACAATATGCACAGCCTGTAATTATTTAGCCCCGTCACTGCGGGGCTTTTTTTTAACCCTTCACCTGCACAATCTTGCGCAAGCGAAAACCGAACACGTTGATATACAACCCCGCCATGATCAACAACGCACCAAGCAGTTGCAGCCCGGTTAACGTTTCATCCAGCAGCACTGCGGCACTGGCCAACCCTACCACGGGTACCAGCAACGACAATGGTGCAACACGCCAGGTTTCATAGCGCCCCAGCAGAGAACCCCAAATGCCATAGCCCACAATGGTCGCCACAAAGGCCAGATACACCAGGGACAGGATGGTAGTCATATCGATCGCCACAAGGCTCTGCACGATTTGCGCTGGGCCATCAAGCAATGCCGATGCCAGAAAAAACGGTACGACAGGAATTAATGCGCTCCACACCACCAGCGACATGACCGCTGGACGCGAAGTATGCTGCATAATTTTCTTGTTAAAGATATTGCCGCAGGCCCAGCTCAGTGCCGCCGCCAGCGTCAGCATAAAGCCAAGCATACCAACATGTTGTCCATTGAGGCTCGCCTCAATCAATACCAGCACACCGAACACCGCCAGCGCGATACCGACCAGTTGCTTCCCCTGTAAACGCTCGCCAAAGGCGAACGCGCCCAGCACGATAGTGAAAAAAGCTTGCGCCTGTAAAACCAGCGATGCCAGACCGGCAGGCATCCCAAACTTGATGGCGCTAAACAGAAAAGCGAACTGACCGAAGCTGATGGTCAGGCCATAGCCAAGTAACAGCGAGAGCGGGATCTTCGGGCGGGCAACAAAAAAGATTGCGGGAAACGCCACCAGTAAAAAGCGCAAGCCTGCCAGCATCAACGGCGGCATATTGTGTAGTCCCACCTTAATGACAACAAAGTTCAGCCCCAAAACTACGACAACCAGTAACGCCAGCAACCCATCTTTACGCGACATACCACCGCCCCTGCAAATATTAAATTTTTGTAAACAAGTTAAGGTAACGGAAATCGTTGTACCGTAACAGATCATTAATTCAGGTAGGCCACACAGGGCATTTTCAGACAACTTATTGAGTGTACATCACACTTTTAGCATGCTATTTGTTTCTGATATCTAAAAAAAACATAACAACATGCATTGTCGGGCAGAAAAATGAATATCTCACTGAGAAGGTCCACTCTCGCGTTACTCGCGTCATCTTTGTTATTAACTATTGGACGCGGAGCCACGCTACCATTCATGACGATTTACCTCAGTCGTCAGTATGGCCTGGGTGTCGATCTGATCGGTTATGCAATGACAGTAGCACTGACTATTGGCGTCGTTTTCAGTCTTGGATTCGGCATCCTGGCCGATAAATTTGAAAAAAAACGCTTTATGCTACTGGCGATCGCGGGCTTTGCTTGCGGCTTTATAGCGATTCCTCTGGTGCATAACGTGGTGGTGGTGGTTCTGCTCTTCGCGCTGATCAACTGTGCCTACTCCGTGTTTGCAACCGTGCTGAAAGCCTGGTTTGCCGATAACCTCTCAGCCACCACTAAAACAAAGATTTTCTCACTTAACTACACCGTGCTGAACATCGGCTGGACCGTTGGCCCGCCGTTGGGCACGCTACTGGTCATGCAAAGTATTAACCTGCCGTTCTGGTTGGCGGCCATATGTTCAGCCTTCCCGCTGGTGTTTATCCAGACATGGGTAAAACGCTCCGCAATCCCCTCTGAAGGTTTGAACACGACAGTATGGTCACCCTCAGTTTTGCTGCGCGATAAAGCATTATGCTGGTTTACGTTGTCTGCTTTTCTGGCCTCGTTTGTCGGTGGTGCATTTGCATCCTGTATTTCTCAGTACGTGATGGTGGTTGCCGATGGTGATTTTGCTGAGAAAGTGGTGGCGGTCGTCCTGCCCGTCAACGCAGCAATTGTGGTATCGCTGCAATATGCTGTCGGACGCAGACTGACGTCTGCAAACATCCGCCCGCTGATGGCTGCGGGTACACTTTTTTTTGTTATCGGTCTGGTCGGTTTTACCTTCTCTGGCAACAGCCTGCTGTTCTGGGGGATTTCAGCCGCCTTTTTCACCATTGGCGAGGTCATCTACGCGCCGGGTGAATACATGCTGATCGACAACATCGCACCGGCAGGTATGAAAGCCAGTTACTTTTCCGCCCAGTCACTGGGCTGGCTTGGCGCGGCGGTAAACCCATTAGTCAGCGGGGTCATCCTGACCACACTGCCCCCATGGTCGCTGTTTGTCGCACTAATGGTGGCGATTGTCCTGGCCTGGGCGTTAATGATAAAAGGCATGCGCGCCAAACCCTGGAGCCAGCCGGCAGTCTGCTGAAAATTACTGCGACAGTGCCAAAACGGCACTGTCGCCTGATTCAGATGGCAACCAACCCACGCACACCTTCTGCTGCCATATTTTCACCTGATCCACGTTGAATAATGCTGCCTCGCGACATTAACAGGTATTTGTCTGCAAGCTGTTCGGCAAAGTCATAAAACTGCTCCACCAGCAATATAGCCATATCACCACGATGGGCCAGTTGGCTAATAACCAGGCCAATCTCTTTTATCACCGAAGGCTGGATCCCCTCTGTTGGCTCATCGAGGATCAACAACTGCGGGCGACTGGCCAGCGCCCGGCCAATAGCTAACTGTTGCTGTTGCCCACCCGACAAATCACCACCCCGCCGGTATTTCATCTCCTGTAATACCGGAAACAACGCATAAATTTCATCCGGTACACGTTTTGCCTCTTGCGCTGAAAACCGGGAGAGTCCCAGCAACAGATTCTCTTCAACCGTCAGGCGAGGAAAAATATCGCGGCCCTGCGGCACATACGCTACCCCCGCCTGCACCCGCTGATGTGGCTTACGGAGAGTAATGTTTTTACCCTGCCAGATAACACTGCCGCTGCGGGTTGGAATCAGACCCATCAGGCACTTCAGCAGTGTCGTTTTGCCAACCCCATTACGCCCCAGCAGACATGTTACTTCACCGATACGCGCCTCAAAACTCACGCCACGCAGGATATGGCTGCCGCCATAGTATTGATTTAGTTCATTTACCTGTAGCATCAGCACTCCTTAGCGTCCGAGATACACTTCAATCACCTGCTCATTGGCCTGAACATCGCGCAGGCTCCCCTCGGCCAGTACCCGCCCCTGGTGCAATACCGTGACGTGATCAGCAATGCTCTCAACAAACCCCATATCGTGCTCAACCACCATCAGAGAATGTTTTCCGGCAAGCTGGCGAAACAGTTCAGCGGTGTATTCCGTCTCAGCATCCGTCATCCCGGCAGCTGGCTCATCCAGTAGCAACAAATGCGGCTCCTGCACCAGCAACATACCAATCTCCAGAAATTGTTTCTGTCCATGGGAAAGGCGTCCGGCACGACGGGCGCGTTCGTTACTCAGTCGCAACAGCGTCAACATGTCATCAATGCGATCCCGTTGTTCTCCCGATAAACACGCCCGTAATGACCCCCAAACGGATTTATCATTTTTCATCGCCAACTCGAGGTTCTCTTCCACCGTCAACGCTTCAAAAACGGTCGGTTTCTGAAATTTGCGACCAATGCCCTGGCGAGCAATGGCGATGGCGTCGAGTGATGTTAAATCAATGGATTGATCGTAAATCGCCCGCCCACTTTGCGGCTTCGTTTTACCGGTGATGACATCCATCAACGTGGTTTTTCCCGCGCCATTGGGTCCAATAACGCAGCGTAACTCGCCAACCCCAATATTGAGCGTCAAATCCGTTAGCGCCTGGAAACCATCAAAGTTAACGTTTATTTTTTCCAGTTGGAGCACCGGATCTGTTTGATTGCGAAAACGATCGCCCGGCATCTGGCGGGTAAAAAGCCCTTCATCTGGCTGCATTATTTGTCTCCCTTGCGAAACAGACCAATTACGCCTCGAGGCAAAAACAGCGTAACGCCAATAAAAATCAGGCCGAGAAACAGTTGCCAGTATTCAGGCATGATGACGGTAAACCAACTTTTAGCGCCGTTCACCAGCACCGCGCCAAACACCGGGCCAATCAACGTACCGCGCCCACCCAGTGCGACCCAAATCGCGGCTTCAATTGAGTTGGTGGGTGACATTTCACTGGGGTTAATGATCCCCACCTGCGGAACATACAGCGCCCCCGCCAGCCCGCACAGGACGGCAGAGAGTGTCCATACCAGTAGTTTGAAACCCTTTGGGTCATACCCGCAGAACATCAACCGATTTTCAGCGTCGCGAACGGCTGTCAAAATACGGCCAAATTTACTGCGAGCCAGCGCCCATCCGAGCCACAGCGCCAGAATCAGCAGCACAACGGTCGCCAGGAACAACGCGATACGTGTCGTGGTCGCCGTCACCGAAAATCCCAGAATGGTGGTAAAACCGGTAAATCCGTTATTGCCGCCAAACCCGGTTTCGTTACGGAAGAACAACAGCATGCCGGCAAAGGTCAGCGCCTGCGTCATGATGGAGAAATAGACCCCTTTGATTTTTGAACGGAAGGCAAACCAGCCAAACACCAACGCCAGCAAGCCAGGCACCATAACAACCAACATCATCGCCCAAAGAAAATGCTGCGTTCCCCACCAGAACCACGGAAGTTCAGTCCACGACAGGAACGACATAAAAGCTGGCACCCCTTCACCAGATGCCTGGCGCATCAGGTACATCCCCATCGCATAACCGCCCAGCGCAAAGAAAATACCGTGGCCCAGCGAGAGCATTCCCGCATATCCCCACACCAGATCTAGGGCAACTGCCACAATGGCATAACAGAGAATTTTCCCAACCAGTGTCAGTGTCCAGACAGATATCGCCAGCGGATGATCCGTAGGCAGCAGCGCGAGAAATGGCAGAATAATCAGTGCCAGCAGTAAAGCCAGCCCCAGCACACAGGTAATACGCGGCGCTTTGCGCGCCAGCGTTAATGTCATTGGCATCGTCATCAGTCAATGACCCTCCCTTTTAGCGCAAACAGCCCCTGCGGACGTTTTTGAATAAACAGAATAATCAGCACCAGAATCATAATTTTGCCGAGGACGGCCCCAACCTGCGGTTCGAGAATCTTGTTGAAAATCCCCAAACCAAACGCCGCCGCGACGCTCCCGGCAAGCTGTCCAACGCCTCCCAGCACCACCACCAAAAATGAATCAATGATGTAGCTTTGCCCCAGTTCTGGCCCAACGTTGCCCAACTGCGATAGCGCCACGCCCCCAAGTCCGGCAATGCCGGAGCCGAGACCAAATGCCAACATATCCACGCGCCCCGTGGGAACGCCGCAGCAATCTGCCATGCTGCGGTTTTGTGTCACTGCACGCACGCGCATACCCAGACGGGTTTTATTCAGCAACAACCAGGTGAAGGACAGCACCAGAATGGCAAATCCCAGCACCACAATCCGGTTCCACGGCAAAATCAGATTGGCATAGACCTGAATACCACCCGACAGCCATGCCGGGTTAGCTACCTCAAGGTTTTGCGCACCAAAGGTCATGCGCACCAACTGGATCAGCATCAAGCTAATCCCCCAGGTTGCCAGTAGCGTTTCAAGTGGGCGTCCGTACAAATGGCGGATCACTGTGCGTTCCAGCAGCATTCCCATAGCGGCGGTCAGCAGGAAGGCAACCGGCAGCGCAATCAGCGGATAAAAGGCTAACCACTGCGGGAAAAACTGGCTCATCAGCTGTTGCACTATCCAGGTACAATAAGCACCAAGCATCAGCATTTCACCGTGCGCCATATTAATGACGCCGAGTAACCCGTAGGTGATGGCCAGCCCCAGCGCCGCCAGCAATAAAATAGACCCGAGCGATAATCCCATAAACGCCTGGCCAAGCAACTCTCCAACCTTCATTCGATGTTCAATGGTATTCAGGCTTTCGCTGGCGGCAGCGCGTACACGCGCATCGGGTTCATGTTCCAGCTGGGTGAAAGGCTGTAATCGTGCTTGTGTTTCAGGATCATTGGATGCGCCCAGCAATTCGATGGCCCGGCGCCTGACATCGGGCGAACTACTGTTCAGTTGCAGGTTTGCCAGAGCAGCCGCCAGGGCGGATTTCACGCCAGCATCCGTCTCCTGCAGCAGCCTTTGCTGCAAAAATGGCAGCATCACTGGCAGTGCTTCACGTTGTAATGTTCGGGCAGCAGCCATTCTAAAAGTGACATTGTCACTTAATAACTGATGAACAGACAGTGTGCCAGCCACCAGGTTACGCAGGCGGTTAGTCAGGCGGATTTTTTTTAATTCACCACTGGGTGTGCTGGCCGCCCCCAGAGATTGCACACGCGAACCGTTCATCGTGAATGCATTTTTAACGTCGTCGGTCAGCAGTTTTTCGCCACTCAGGGCATTAAGCAAAGGTAAACGCTGAACATCGGGGTTAATCGCCCATTGTTCCAGTAATGTCGCCTGCTGTGTCCGACTGGCCGCGGCGAAGGTATCGGCATCTGTTGCCTGCGCTATCCACGGCAAAAGCCACGTCAGCAACAACACGCCACGAATAAAGCGCATGGCTTTCATGATAGCGTTCTCCAAAATTGGGCCCTCCAACAGGAGGGCGTAAGATCAGTTGCTGGCGGTTTTGACGGGCTGCTCAGATTTTTTATCATTCCCGGCGATATACGGACTCCACGGTTGGGCACGGACCGGGGCATCCGTTTGCCATACCACGTTAAACTGACCGTTACTTTCAATTTCGCCAATCATGACGGGTTTATGCAGGTGATGGTTCGTTGCATCCATTGTCAGCGTAAAGCCAGAAGGTGCAGAGAATGATTGCCCCGCCATGGCTGCACGGACTTTATCGACATCCGTCGTTCCGGCTTTTTCAACCGCCTGCGCCCACATGTGCAGGCCAACATACGTGGCTTCCATCGGATCGTTCGTGACCACAGAATCAGCATTCGGCAGTTTGTGCGCTTTCGCATAGGCGCGGTAATCAGCGATAAATTGCTTATTGGTGGCATTATCAACGGATTCAAAATAGTTCCAGGCCGCAAGATTGCCTACCAGGGGTTTGGTATCAATACCGCGCAACTCCTCTTCTCCAACAGAGAACGCAACAACCGGAACATCGGTCGCTTTCAGACCCTGGTTTGCCAGCTCTTTATAGAACGGAACGTTAGAGTCGCCATTAATGGTTGATACCACCGCCGTTTTTCCCCCGGCGGAGAATTTTTTGATGCTGGCGACGATGGTCTGGTAATCGCTGTGGCCAAACGGGGTATAAACCTCTTCAATGTCTTTATCCGCAATGCCTTTTGAATGCAGCCAGGCACGGAGAATTTTATTAGTTGTTCGCGGATAGACGTAATCGGTGCCCAGCAGGAAGAAACGTTTTGCACTGCCACCGTCTTCACTCATCAGATACTCAACCGCCGGAATGGCCTGCTGATTGGGCGCGGCGCCGGTATAGAAAACGTTAGGTGACATCTCTTCACCTTCATATTGCACGGGATAAAACAACAGGCCGTTTAACTCTTCAAATACCGGCAGTACAGATTTGCGCGAAACCGATGTCCAGCAACCGAAAACCACCGCCACTTTGTCCTGGCTTAGCAACTGACGGGCTTTTTCGGCAAACAGCGGCCAGTTTGACGCCGGATCAACCACTACCGGCTCCAGTTTTTTCCCCAGTACACCGCCTTTGGCGTTGATCTCATCAATGGTCATCAACGCCACATCCTTCAGCGGTGTTTCAGAAATAGCCATTGTCCCGGACAACGAATGCATGATGCCAACTTTAATGGTGTCGGCAGCCTGAACGCTAAAACTCATCCCCATAGCCACAACAGAGGCCGAAAGAGCAAAGGCTTTTAATAATGTACGACGCTGCATAGTTTCACTCCTGAAAGTAGACTTGCTGAAAGCTCCGGTGCAGCCGGAAAGGCAAAACGGTGCAAATTAAGGGTGTTCAGAAGGAATAAGGCAAAAACAGTGCCAGATATGAAAAAGGTATATAATTCAATAAATTATAAACACCATCAATGAAATGCAGATAAAAAGAATGCGTCGCCATGACGGCAAGAGAGAAGAATTGAACCACCATGACACAGTGTTGCATTATAAACGTGCAACATCTTGTGTCCGGACAACCCGGTAGCTGCAGCGGATTACAAGATAAAATTATGATTATTTGCAGATGGGTGCGCCTGTTTCGTCACGATTATTTATTTTCTTCGACGAGAAAAAGCCAAAACCTTACATTTCAGACGAAATATTCACACAGTTCACTCTTTGTTTAAGTTCGAATTGCTACTATAGTCATTAACGAGGTGAAATTAAGGTAAGAGAGGAAACTCAATAGATAAAGGAGCATTTACTATGCTGGGTAATATGAATATTTTTATGGCTGTTCTGGGAATTATTTTATTTTCCGGTTTCCTGGCCGCGTATTTTAGCCACAGATGGGATGATTGATGAACGGAGATAATCCTGCACCGAACCGGCCCCTTGTCGCATAACTGCACAAGGGGCCATTTTTTTACCTGCTTCCCTTCCCTGAATCATTTCTCAGAATTACAGATAAAAAAAACCGCCGGAGAAACCAGCGGTAAATGCTTGCATGGATAGATTTGTGTTTTGCTTTATACGTTATCTGGCAATTCCCTGCGAAGATAACGAATAGTCGGCTAACATATCATCGACAACCACAATGGAAGTTAAACGAAACGTAACTACAGCCGGTCTACACTGATAAAATTCACGCTCTGACGCGCGGTGTCAGTTGATCATTAGTGCCAACTAGCGTGATTTTCTCTTTTTCATCCATAAACATGCAGCGATTCCTGCCGGTCTGTTTCCCTTCATACATGGCTCTGTCAGCACGTCCAAGACCGTTGTCCAGTGTTTCACCCTGTTGAACTCTGGTAATGCCAGCCGTTACCGTTATGCCGATTTCGCCTTCTGGATAAGGGATTTTTTTCTGGCCAATCAGATGACAAAGACGCAACCCTGCCTGGCATGCCTGCTCGTCCGTTTTGGTTCGGATGATGACAATAAACTCCTCACCACCATAGCGATAAGCAACCTCATCGTATCGAGTCCATGCTAATAAATTTGACGCCAGACTGCGCAACACCATGTCACCAACCAGATGTCCGTAGGTATCATTAACATGTTTAAAACGGTCGATATCCAGCAACAATATGTACAGGTTAAGCGGCTCAGCATCGAGTAACTGCTGGTCAAACGACTCATCAAGCATTCTTCTGCCAGGCAAACCTGTTAACACATCAATATTACTGCGGATAGTCAGTAAATATATTTTGTAGTCCATGACCGCAGACGTAAATCCCAGTAACGCATCCTGGAAACTGTCGAAATGCCATGAATGGCTACGCTCTTCCACGATTGCCAATAGCAATTCCTTGCCTAACAAATGCATTTTCTCATGTGTCGCGTAAATATTGCTGACATAACTGCATTCATCATCATCGTGCTGTGGATGGTCTTTGAGCCACTGCCCAAATTGACAAACAGCGTGAGAGTCATCGCCCGAAATATCAGGCTGAGTAACATCTGATGACACCACACAGCGGAACATTTTCACTAGCCACTTATAATGAGCATCAATTGATTTGTTAAGTTCGATTAAAATTACATCTATTTCCTGCGTTCTTCTGATCATCACGGTTTCCTTCCCTGTATGAACATTTAGACATGGGCATTTTAGCGCCAAAAAGGAAAAATTATGTAAATTTTTTAATAGTAATTAATATTAAGGAAAGAAAACAAAGATTACTTCGCATGATAATAAATTAACTTGAAATTAAAATAATCATGGTAATCAATGCGATAGATTTTATTCTATTTTCCTTGTTTTATATTTAATGGAACCGAACACCCATGAGTTAAATCGCAAAAATGACGATAATATTAACCGCATGAAATGTGATATTTGAAAACGATTTCCTCAATGAACGGCTTCGTGGTAAAGAATCTGCCCGCCCATACCTGAAATCAGCTTATCTACCTGTTGCGTACTTATTTCTTAGGTACACGCGCCAGGCCATGAACACGCCTGGCAGAAAGGCAACTCCAACAATAACTGACTTATAAAGCACCCCGTCAAAGAGGTACGTGTCATGAGTGATTTTGTCTACCCATACACACCAAATAACCCAGGTAACAGCAAAGCAGAATGAAATCAGCTCTACCTTTGTTGGCAACCTCATCGTCATTCATCCATCTCACATTTTGGGCAAGAAAAAATCACGCTAAAAACCGGGCATCGCGCCCGGTTCAATTTTTTGGCAGACAATGCCTTAGGCGCTCAAACCTCGATGTTTGAGCATTGGCTCCATTTTTGGATCTCTGCCGCTCCATTGGCAATAAAGCTCAGCTAAGTCAGTGCTGTTACCACGGGACAAAATCGCTTCGCGGAATTTCTGCCCGTTTTCACGGGTCAATCCGCCCTGCTCTACAAACCACTGATAGCCGTCATCGGCCAACATTTGCGTCCATAAATAGGCATAATACCCTGCGGCATAGCCACCACCGAAGATATGGGCAAAATAGCTGCTGCGATAACGCGGCGGTACAGCCTGCAGATCCAATCCTTCCGCAGCCAGGGCCTGCTGCTCAAATTCATCAACTGACAGCGATGACACACACTGCTCCAGGCTGTGCCAGCGCATATCCAGCAATGCAGCACTGAGAAGCTCCGTCATATCATAGCCTTTGTTAAACAAGCTGGCCCGTTGCATCTTCTCCAGCAATGGCTGGGGCATTTTTTCACCCGTTTCAACATGGCGAGCATAACGCGCGAAAACCTGCGGATCACTCGCCCAGTGTTCGTTTATCTGCGACGGGAATTCGACGAAATCACGCGGGGTATTCGTGCCCGACAGCGTCGCATACCGTTGGCTGGCAAACAGACCATGTAACGTGTGTCCGAACTCATGGAACAACGTGATGACATCATCCCACAGCAGCAAGGCGGGTTGGCCCTGAGCAGGTTTCTGATAATTGCAGACGTTGTAAATTACCGGCCTGGTTTCATTTTGCAGAGATTGCTCAACAAAATTTCCCATCCAGGCACCACCGCTTTTTGATTCACGGGCAAAGAAATCACCATAAAATAGCGCCAGTCCTACGCCATCATGATCGAAAATCTCCCAAACCCGTACATCCGGATGATAAACAGGGATGTCAAAGCGCTCGATGAATTTAATGCCAAATAGCTGGTTTGCTGTCCAGAAAACACCTTCATTCAGCACCGTATCCAGGGCAAAGTAAGGTTTAAGCAGAGCTTCATCAAGAGCATATTTTTCACGACGCACCTGCTCGGCATAAAATGCCCAGTCCCAGGCCTCAACCTCGAATTGTCCCTGTTGCTGATTAATCGCTTTCTGAATTTCAGCCTGCTCATTCAGCGCGCGTTGACGTGCAGCGGGCATGATCGCCCGCATAAAAGAAAGTGCCGCTTCTGGCGTTTTCGCCATCTGATCGGCAATTTTCCAGGCAGCAAAATTCGCAAAACCCAGTAATGTTGCCTGCTCTCTACGGATCTCCACCAGCCGTTTAATGATAGCGCGGGTATCGTTGGCATCATTTTTTTCCGCCCGCGTCCATGCCTGGGTAAACAGGTTTTCTCGTGTCTGTCGATCGCGTAACGCAGCAAGTGTCGGTTGTTGTGTGGTGTTCAATAGTGGGATAACCCAGCGAACCTCAAGTCCTTTGTCGCTGGCGGCTTGCGCCGCAACGGCAATTTCTTCTGCGCTGAGTCCGTCAAGCTGCCGGACATCATCCACGATCAGTGCACCCGCTTTGTTCGCCGCCAGCAGACGCTGATTGAACTGGCTGGTTAACGTCGCTGACTCCGTATTTAGCGCTTTCAGGCGCGCTTTATCGGCATCATTAAGACATGCACCAGCCAACACAAAGCGTTGGTGAACCACCTCCAACAGACGCAATGATTCACCTTCCAGCGCCAGCGAAGAGCGTTGCTGCCAGACGGCATCTATACGCGCAAAAAGTGCGTCATTGAGATAGATATCATTTGCCAGCGCGGCCAGTTCGGCGGAGAACTCCTCGTCAAGACGCTGCAGCTCATCGTTGGTATGCGCTGCCGTCATCGCAAAGAAAACGCTGGTGACGCGCGTCAACAACGCCCCACTTTGCTCAAGCGCCAGCAACGTATTTGTGAAATCAGGAGCCTGTTGGTTTTGCACAATCGCCGCTATTTCAGCGCGCTTTTGTTTCACACCTTCATCAAACGCGGGCCGATAATGGCAATCTTCAATCTGATCAAATTGCGGTGCCTGGTAAGGTAATGTGCTGTGGTGCAAAAAAGGATTTGTTAACGACATCTTTTCCTCCTGAAAACGATTTGTTTACTAGAGTAGGCCTCCCAGGATTTGACCGCAATCTCGTTAAGCAGGAATAGCTCTGAACAGAAATGACGTGCTATGGTAGTACTACATAAAAAGCGTTGAGGAACAGTGAGATGATCGTTTTAGTAACCGGAGCAACAGCAGGTTTTGGTGAGTGCATTACGCGTCGTTTTATTGAGAATGGGCATAAAGTTATTGCCACCGGACGCCGCCAGGAACGTCTGCAGGAACTGAAAGATGAACTGGGTAATAATCTGTATATCGCCCAGCTTGACGTACGCAATCGCGCATCCATTGAAGAGATGCTGGACACCCTGCCTGCCGAATGGCGCAATATCGATATCCTGGTCAACAATGCCGGTCTGGCGCTGGGTCTTGAGCCAGCCCACAAAGCGAATGTCGATGACTGGGAAACCATGATCGATACCAACAACAAAGGCCTGATTTATATGACTCGTGCCGTTCTGCCTGGCATGGTCGAGCGTAACCGCGGACACATAATTAATATCGGCTCTACCGCCGGTAGCTGGCCGTACGCTGGCGGGAACGTTTATGGTGCAACCAAAGCGTTTGTTCGTCAGTTTAGTCTGAACCTGCGTACAGACTTACACGGCACGGCGATCCGCGTTACCGACATTGAACCCGGACTGGTTGGCGGTACCGAGTTCTCTAATGTGCGTTTCAAAGGCGACGATGATAAAGCAGGTAAAACCTACGAAAATACCACTGCACTGACTCCGCAGGATGTCACTGAAGCTGTATGGTGGGTTGCTTCGTTACCGGCTCATGTCAACATCAATACCCTTGAGATGATGCCAGTCACCCAGTCTTTTGCCGGGCTTAGCGTGCATCGAAGCTAAATGAGATACCCGGCCTTGTGCCGGGTATAGAAAGCGCTCGATAAGTGATAAAATAGCCGGGTTAACTCTCTAATAAGTAAGAATGAATGACCGTAGAAACGCAGCTCAACCCTACACAGCCGGTAAATCAACAGATTTACCGTATTCTTCGCAGCGATATCGTGCATTGTCTGATTGCACCTGGTACGCCATTGTCGGAGAAAGAGGTTTCCGTACGCTTTAACGTGTCTCGCCAGCCGGTACGAGAAGCATTCATCAAACTGGCAGAAAACGGTTTGATTCAGATCCGTCCACAACGTGGCAGTTACGTGAATAAGATCTCGCTGTCGCAGGTGCAAAATGGCTGTTTTGTACGTCAGGCCATTGAGTGTGCCGTAGCCCGCCGCGCCGCCTCGATGATCACCGATAACCAGTGCTATCAACTGGAACAGAATCTGCACCAGCAACGCATTGCCATCGACCGTAAGCAGCTCAACGATTTCTTCCAGCTTGATGATGAGTTTCATCAGAAGCTGGCATTAATCGCTGATTGCCAGCTTGCCTGGGACACCGTCGAGAATATTAAAGCCACGATTGACCGTGTGCGCTATATGAGTCTGGATCATGTCTCCCCACCTGAAATGCTACTTCGTCAGCACCATGATATCTTTGCAGCGCTGGTAAAACATGATGGCGATGCCGTCGAGCATGCAATGATGCTGCATCTACAGGAAATTAGCGAATCTGTTCAGCTTATTCGTCAGGAAAATAGCGACTGGTTTAGCGAAGACTAATACGTAGCTCACCTCTCACTGAGGTGAGTTTCCCCGAACAATTCCCTCTCCTGCATATCCCGATAAAAAAAGCTGTGATTTTGATCGAAAACAAAAAAAATCATTAACGAGAAGCGTATTTATATTGCGCCCGTTACGTGGGACTAAAAGCCCACGGGCTTTGACGGTAAGTTGGAAAGGAGAAAACACCATGAAAACATACGATCGTAACCGCAACGCAATCACCACTGGCAGCCGTGTCATGATTAGTGACACCGGACTCACCGGCCGTATTACAGCCATTGACACCGATGGCCTGACCGCTGAGCAAATCCGCCGCGGTAAAACAGTGGAAATCGAAGGATGTGAAGGCAAATATGCCCCCCTCGAACTGATTCGTTTAGGCATGAACTAATTGGTGTGAATGCCAAAAACAATGCGCCATCTGGCTGTCGTTAAAGCCGGATGGCGACATAAAGCGTTATCTTACTGACAGTAATTTCGCAGCATATTTTGCAACCGTTGCCTTCGCGCCTTCCGCCAGCAAAGTCAGGTACGCTTCTGTAACCCGCTTTTTAAACCGTTCAACCTGTGGCAGTTCGTCGCCAAAAATAGCGTCAATAGCCAATAGCGCCTGCACACGATCTTCACCTTCGTGACTGTTCTGTACCGCTTTCTGGATCACTGGCAGCAGCGGATCGCTAATTTCAATGGCTTGTCCCTGCTCATCCACGCCCCCGACATAGCGCATCCAACCCGCCACACCGAGTGCAAGCAGATCAAAACCACTGCCGTGCACGATATGCCAACGCACAGAGTCAAGCATACGTTGCGGCAGTTTCTGACTACCGTCCATGGCAATCTGCCAGGTACGGTGGCGCAACGCCGGGTTGCTATAGCGGTCAATCAGTAAGTCGGCATAATGCTGAAGATCCACCCCTTTCACTTTTAATGTTGGCGCTTGCTCCTGCAGCATCAACGCGCGGGCGGCGACACGATAGTTCTCATCACCCATGCAGTCGTTGATGTGTTGATATCCTGCCAGGTAGCCGAGGTAAGCAAGGAAAGAGTGGCTGCCGTTAAGCATACGCAACTTCATCTCTTCGAACGGGATAACATCTGCCACCAGTTCAGCCCCGGCTTTTTCCCACTCTGGACGCCCTGCGACAAAGTTATCTTCAATGACCCACTGACGGAACGGTTCGCATGCCACACCCGCCGGATCGCGTACCCCGGTAAGTTGTTCAATTTTGTCCAGCGTATCTGCGGTTACCGCCGGGACAATACGGTCAACCATTGTTGACGGGAACGTCACATGTTGTTCGATCCATGCAGCCAGCTCAGCATCCACCGCCCGGGCATACGCAGTGACAACATTGCGCATCACATGGCCGTTTTCAGGCATGTTGTCGCAGGACATCACGGTAAACGCACCTAAACCTGCGGCTTTACGGCGTGCAAGTGCTTCAACCACCACACCCGGTGCCGTCTTCGGCTGTTTTGGGTTTTGCTGGTCGGCGGCAATCATCGGGTTATCCAGCATCAATTGCCCGGTAGCCGGAGAATGGCAATACCCCTTCTCAGTTATGGTCAGGGAAACGATCGCCACCTGCGGTTCGCACAGTGCAGCCAGTACAGGTTCCAGACCATCAACCTGCGCATGCAACGCCTTTTTAACCACGCCAACAACTCTTGCGGTCCAGGCATCCGCAGACATTTCCGCAACGGTGTACAGGTTATCTTGCTGTTTCAAATCAGCAATCTGCTGCTCTCCACCAATCAGGTTTACTTCGCAGTATCCCCAGTCACTATTGTGATCTGCTGCCAGGATGTCAGCGTATACCCCCTGGTGTGCACGGTGGAAAGCACCGAACCCCAGATGAACAATACGCGGAACCAGTTTTGTACGATCGTAGCCAGGAAGTGCAGCCTTTGCCGCTAAGAGCTTGTTTTGCATTGTATGACCTACTTATCAATGAAATCAGGACTGTTCCAGAGTAACGCCTGTATGGTTGTATGTTTTGATTTGCATTAAGCTTTCTATGATTGGTATGACATCATTTATTGAGTTATATACCAAGATCGGTGAATTTGGCGGCATACTGCCGCCAACGAATATTAATGTTTCTGCCACTGCTGGTATTCACGCTTAAGTCTTTGCGGAGCGGTTTCCGGCATCATCAACAAACCAATAATTGAGATAACTCCAAGTACAATCACATAGGTTGCAAGTCCATAGTAATGTCCACCTGTTACTTGCAGAATTTTTACTGCAACTAAGCCAAGAATCCCACTGCCTATTAGCGACCCCAGTTGCCAAATTAATGCTATTCCGCTACAGCGAATATGCGTTGGGAAAAGCTCCGGAAAGTATGAAGCCTGAGGTGCATAACACATACTATGTCCAATACTCAGCACCATGATCATTACTATTTGTGTAAGCCAGAAACTATCCTGATTAATCGCAAGGAAAAAAGGAATAATCATAACGACCTGCAGCAACGCACCGATAATATAGACTGGTTTACGTCCAATTTTATCGCATAGCGACCCCATCAACGGTATGGCAATGATTTCTATTATCACCGCAACTATCATTGTCTCCATCAAAATATTAGCATCAAGATTATTTGCCTTACCGTAAGCCAAAACAATCACGGTGAACATTGCAAATGTGCAAGCTTCAATCAGTTTCGCACAGACTCCCTTGACAACAATGCCAGGAAAATCGCGGATAACTTCAACGAGTGGACGTGATTCTTCTGCTTTTGTCTCCCTAATCTGAGCAAAGACAGGTGACTCATCAATTTTTAAGCGGATAAACAGCCCAACAATAACCAGTAACAGACTCAACAGGAACGGTATTCGCCACCCGTAATCCATCATTGCCTCTGGAGAAAGTGTGGCATTTAACAACGCAAAGAGTGCTAACGGCAGTAGGAAACCAACCGGGGCACCAATTTGAACCCAACTGGAAAAAAATCCACGATGTTTGGGTTCAGAATATTCAGCAGTCATCAGTACTGCACCGGCTTGCTCTCCTCCAACCCCAAATCCCTGTAATACACGAATAAAAATAAGTAAAGCTGGAGCCCATACACCTATTTTCTCATATGTAGGTAATAACCCGATACAGAACGTCCCCAAACCAACAATTAATATGGTAATAACCAGTGCTTTTTTACGCCCGACCTTATCGCCAATATGGCCAAAGACAATTCCTCCTAATGGTCTTGCGAGGAAACCAACAGCATAGGTAGCAAAAGCCGCGAGAGTACTTATTAACGGATCGTCACTTGGGAAAAATAAATGACCAAAAAAGAGTACAGCAGCTGTCCCGTATGCAAAAAAATCATAATACTCAGCAGCAGTACCAATTGCGGATGCTGAAGCCACTCGACGAATAATGGGCTTATTATCTACGTTATTTTTAATATCGACTGAACTAACCATAAGTTTAACCTTCTGTAGGGTATTGGGTTAATCAACATCTTTCGTACGTAAAATTTACATTTACCAGTTCCATAACGTGCCATCTTCAAGACGGGCGACCGGCAGATATGCGGGATCGTACGGATATTTCGCTGCAAGTTTTTCGTCAAACTCAATACCGAGCCCTGGTTTGTCACCTGGATGCATGTAGCCGTTATCAAAGGTCCAGTTATGCGGGAACACTTCCAACATCTGTTCTGAGTACCCCATATATTCCTGCACCCCGAAATTGGGTACCCACATATCGAAATGCAGCGCAGCGGCCATGCAGACTGGCGACAAATCGGAAGGTCCATGAGAACCCGTGCGTACCTGATAAAGTGAGGCAAAATCAGCAATACGACGCATACCGGTGATACCGCCTGCGTGGGTAATAGTGGTGCGAATATAGTCGATCAGCTGTTCTTCAATAAGCTGCTTGCAGTCCCAGATACTGTTGAACACTTCCCCTACCGCAATCGGCGTGACCGTATGCTGGCGAATCAGGCGGAAGCACTCTTGGTTTTCAGCGGGGGTAGGGTCTTCCATCCAGAACAAACGGTATTGTTCAATGCTCTTACCAAAACGAGCCGCTTCAATTGGCGTCAGACGGTGATGCATGTCATGCAGAAGATGTTCATCAAAACCAAATTTGTTGCGGACGGCTTCAAACAATTTCGGTGTGAAATCGAGATATTTCTCCGTCGACCACAGCTGCTCTTCCGGCCACTGGCCTTTGGTCGCAGGTTCGTAGGCCAGGCCTTTACCTTTAGACATTCCGTAGGTGGTCTTCATTCCCGGTACACCACACTGCACACGGATCGCTTTAAACCCCATCTCTTTATGACGCGCGTAATCCTCCAGCACATCATCAATGGAATGACCCGTTGTGTGACAGTACACCATGACGCCTTCGCGTGATGCGCCCCCCAGCAACTGGTACAACGGCATATTCGCCGCCTTCGCTTTGATATCCCACAGGGCCATATCCACCGCAGAAATCGCCGACATCGTTACCGGGCCGCGGCGCCAGTAAGCCCCCTTGTAGAAAAACTGCCAGATATCCTCAATTCGATGCGCATCACGTCCAATTAGCTGTGGACACACATGATCTTTCAGGTAGGACGCCACGGATAATTCACGCCCGTTAAGCGTGGCATCCCCTAATCCAGTGATCCCATCGTCTGTCGTGATTTTCAGCGTGACAAAATTACGTCCTGGACAGGTAACAAAAACTTCAGCCCCGACAATCTTCATTTTTTAATCCTTACATCTCTTCTTGTGATGCAGGAAATTTACCCAACTGAACTACTACCATACAAGCATGAAGATCAAAAAAACGCTCACTGATCACAAAAAAGGCGCTATGCGCGCCCCCATCCGGCAACGATGATCAACATCCCGCACAGTGCTACTAACGCGCCGGACCAGTCGTACAGGCTCAGTTTTACGCCATCGACAATGCGTAACCAGAGCAGTGCAGTCACCACGTAGACACCACCATACGCGGCATATACCCGCCCGCTCGCCGCCGGATGTAGCGTCAGCAACCAGACGAACAGCGCTAATGACACCCCAGCGGGAACCAGCAACCAGGCCGTCGCCCCACGCTTAAGCCAGAGCCAGGGTAAAAAGCAGCCAATGATTTCGCATAACGCGGTGACGAAGAAAAGTAATGTTGTCTTAAGCATTGAAGTAATTCAGTTACCTTCGGTTTAACCATGATACGACAGAATATGTCCAACGTATCCATATGCGCCCAGTGGGTATGCCCTGGCGCAGGAATAGTGTAGAATTTAACCCTGTTTTATCGTTTTTTCCCTTTCTCATTAAAGGAATTCGCCATGAAAATTACACTGACCAAACGCCTGTGTCTGACGGCCATGCTGACGCTGGCGGCGGCCGTGTACACCTCTTCCGTATTTGCTGAAACCAGTAAACTGGTCATAGAGTCCGGGGACAGTGCGCAAAGTCGTCAACAGGCTGCAATGGAAAAGGAACAGTGGAACGATACGCGTCAGTTGCGTCAGAAAGTCAACAAGCGTACAGAGAAAGAGTGGGACAAAGCCGACGCTGCTTTTGATAGCCGTGATAAATGCGAACAAAGCGCGAACCTGAATGCGTATTGGGAGCCTAACACACTGCGTTGTCTCGATCGCCGCACTGGCCGCACCGTTGCCCCATAATCATTGTGCTCACTAGAAGATATTGAAAGGATACGATATGGCAAGCGCCCTCAGTGTAAAGCTGCGCCCGCTGGAGCGTGAAGATTTACGTTTCGTCCATCAGCTTGATAACAACGCCAGCGTCATGCGCTACTGGTTTGAAGAACCTTACGAAGCGTTTGTTGAGCTGTCAGACCTGTATGACAAACACATTCACGACCAAAGTGAACGCCGTTTTGTGGTCGAGTGTGACGGTGAGAAAGCCGGGCTGGTGGAGCTGGTTGAAATAAACCATGTGCACCGCCGGGCTGAATTTCAGATCATCATTTCCCCGGATTACCAGGGCAAAGGTCTGGCAACGCGCGCGGCAAAGCTGGCGATGGATTACGGTTTTACCGTGCTTAATTTATATAAGCTGTATCTGATCGTTGATAAAGAGAACGAAAAAGCCATTCACATCTACCGCAAACTTGGCTTTATGGTCGAAGGTGAATTGATTCATGAGTTCTTTATTAACGGCCAATATCGCAACACCATTCGCATGTGTATCTTCCAACAGCAATATCTGGCCGATCACAAAACACCGGGTTCCAACCTGTTACAACCTACCGCTCAGTAAAAACGGTTAGTAGTAATCAATGGTGTTTTCAATCGAGTAATGATGCTCAACTGCCGGCTTTACGCTTTCGTCAACGATAACCAGCTGGCAGTTGACCGGATTAGCATACGAATCATACTCACAGGTTTGTTTGACGTTACCTAAAGGATGATCGTTCAGCATGCTTACTGCCGTGTAATCCAGTTTTTTCAATGGATCGGCTGACGGTTTAGCCTCAACCTGCAGCGTATTGTCCTTACTGACGGTGGTTTTGCCGAGCGGGTAGCCTTCCGCATCATACCGGTACTGCACCTTCATTTCTTTTCCCGTGGCGGACACAACAAAACCGTTATCGTCGGTATCCCACACTACGCCCGCAGAAGGCAGTTCCGCCAGTTGGCATTTCCCCTGTAAACGGATCCGTTTTTCCATCGTTTCGGCATCCCGATAGAAGTTCGCATCCAGCACTAACGCCATACCCGTATTATTTTCGACATCATGCAATTCCAGCGTATCAAAACAGCCTTCCTGCGAGAGCGTACCTGTGACGCGCTTAGTCACTTCGCCTTTGTCGTTGAGCAGCGTCTGACTAAAATCTTTCACCGGGCCGCGCAGCGGATCAAAATCAAATTCATTGGAGAAGCTGGCCATTTCCGGCGTAAAGGACACCAGCCCTTTGGCGTTATCACACCCAACCAACACGATACACAGGAAACCTAACAGGGTCTGTTTCTTCACATTTTTCACCGGGATAAGAAGATAATTCTCAATCATATTAGCAAATACAGTTATTTACACCAGAAATGCTAATCTTAGTTTATGTCGATCACGAAAGGAGTTGATGATGAAATACATAGCAGGAATTGCCGCGAGCTTATTACTGGTCGCTTCCCCGCAGATCCTGGCTGCACCCGCGTCATGTGAGCGCGTGAAGAGTGATATCGAGCAGCGCATTATTAATAATGGTGTCGCGGAATCCAGTTTCACGTTGAATATTGTTCCTAATGACCAGGCCGATCAGCCTGATTCACTGGTGGTCGGTCATTGTGCCAATGATACGCACAAGATCCTCTATACCCGAACTAACAGCGGTAACGCACCCGCAAACAGTAGCCCTTCTCAGGACGGTCACGTGGCTGAACCGCAATAAATTTTTACCCTCCGTTCGCGGAGGGTCACTCCTGTTTGATATGCATTAATAAGATTTACCTATAAATAGGTAGACTCAACTTCATTGTTAGCAAGCTAGTTATTTCGTTATAAAACAATGTATATAACGACAATTACAATGGAGTGGGTTATGTCTGAAGATGAGCAATATGGAGGTATTAGCCGCAGGACGTTAGTGAAATCCTCGGCTATAGGTTCACTGGCACTTGCTGCCGGAGGCCTGTCACTACCCTTTGGTATTCGTGCCGCTGCTGCTGCAGTACAGCAATCCGTGCAACCTGTTGAAGATAAAGCTGTCTGGAGTTCCTGTACGGTTAACTGCGGCAGCCGTTGCCTTTTACGTCTGCATGTGAAAGATGATGCAGTCTACTGGGTTGAATCTGACACGACCGGCGATGATACCTACGGTAACCACCAGGTTCGCGCCTGCTTGCGTGGTCGTTCGATTCGCCGTCGTATGAACCACCCTGACCGCCTCAAATACCCGATGAAACGCGTTGGCAAACGCGGTGAAGGTAAATTTGAGCGTATCAGTTGGGATGAAGCGCTGGATACCGTAGCCGGAAATCTGAAACGTATTTTGCATGATTACGGTAATGAAGCCGTTCACGTTCTTTACGGTACCGGTGTGGATGGCGGTAATATCACGAACTCCAACGTCCCCTACCGTTTGATGAATTCCTGTGGTGGCTATCTAAGCCGTTACGGGAGTTACAGCACCGCACAAATCAGCGCCGCCATGGGATACATGTTTGGTGCTAACGACGGTAACAGCCCCGACGATATCGCCAACACAAAACTGGTTGTGATGTTTGGTAATAACCCAGCCGAAACGCGTATGAGCGGCGGTGGCGTAACCTGGTATGTCGAGCAGGCACGTGAGCGGTCAAATGCCAGAATGATCGTTATCGATCCACGCTACAACGACACCGCCGCAGGTCGTGAAGATGAATGGTTGCCTATTCGCCCTGGGACGGATGCTGCACTGGCCGCCGCTATCGCCTGGGTGCTGATCACAGAAGATCTGATTGATAAACCTTTCCTTGATAAATACTGCGTCGGCTACGATGAAACCACTCTCCCCGCCAGCGCACCGCGTAATGCGCACTACAAGGCCTATATATTAGGTGACGGTCCGGACGGAATTGCCAAAACACCGCAATGGGCATCTCAGATTACCAGCATCCCTGCGGACAAAATCATCCAGTTAGCGCGTGAAATAGGTTCGGCAAAACCAGCTTACATCTGTCAGGGCTGGGGACCGCAACGCCATTCCAACGGTGAACAGACAGCCCGAGCAATCACCATGCTCTCTGTTTTGACAGGAAACGTGGGAATTAACGGCGGTAACTCCGGTATGCGAGAAGGGACCTGGGATCTGGGCGTTGAATGGTTCTCCATGTTAGAGAACCCGGTCAAAACACAGATATCGGTGTTCACCTGGACGGATGCTATCGATCATGGCGCAGAAATGACAGCCACCCGCGACGGTGTCCGTGGCAAAGATAAACTGGATGTGCCTATCAAGTTTATCTGGTGCTATGCCAGTAACACGCTCATCAACCAGCATGGCAATATTGCTCATACTCATGACGTTTTACAGGATGACAGTAAGTGCGAAATGATTGTCGGCATTGAGCACTTTATGACCGCATCGGCGAAGTACTGCGACATCCTGCTGCCGGATCTGATGCCTACTGAACAGGAAGATCTCATCTCACATGAGTCCGCCGGGAATATGGGCTATGTGATCCTCGGACAACCCGCTACCTCACCTAAATTTGAACGAAAACCCATCTACTGGATGTTAAGTGAAGTCGCTAAACGCCTGGGCCCGGACGTCTATCAAAAATTCACGGAAGGCCGCACCCAACACGAGTGGGTGAAATATCTGCATGCCAAAACCAAAGAACGTAACCCGGAAATGCCGGATTACGAAGAGATGAAAACGACCGGTATTTTCAAGAAAAAATGCCCGGAAGAACACTATGTTGCCTTCCGTTCATTCCGCGAAGATCCTGCGGCAAACCCGTTGAAAACGCCATCAGGGAAAATTGAGATTTACTCTGAAAGACTGGCCACCATTGCCGAGACATGGGAACTCAAGCAAGACGAGATTGTGCATCCGCTACCGGCTTATGCGCCAGGCTTTGACGGCTGGGACGACCCCAAACGCAAAACGTACCCGCTGCAGCTCACCGGGTTCCACTATAAGGCGCGAACTCACTCAAGCTACGGCAACATTGATGTTTTACAACAGGCATGCCCGCAGGAAATCTGGATTAACCCCGTCGATGCTCGTTCACGTGGTATTCATCACGGCGATACGGTACGGGTGTTTAACAGCAATGGTCAGATGCTGATCGCCGCGAAAGTTACACCGCGTATTTTGCCCGGCGTGACAGCCATCGGCCAAGGCGCATGGCTCAATGCTGATATGTTTGGTGACCAGATCGATCACGGTGGTTCTATTAACATTCTCACGTCACATCGTCCTTCTCCGTTAGCGAAGGGGAATCCATCCCACAGTAATCTCGTTCAGGTTGAAAAGGCGTAAGGTGTAACCCATGACGACTCAATACGGATTTTTTATCGACTCCGCCCGTTGCACCGGTTGCAAAACTTGCGAACTGGCCTGCAAAGACTTCAAAAATTTAACGCCTGACGTCAGTTTCCGCCGTATTTACGAATACGCCGGCGGTGACTGGCAGGAAGATAACGGTGTCTGGCACCAGAACGTTTTCGCCTACTACCTCTCCATTGCGTGCAACCACTGTGAAGACCCGGCCTGTACCAAGGTGTGTCCAAGCGGCGCGATGCACAAACGTGAAGATGGTTTTGTGGTCGTGGATGAAGATGTGTGCATTGGCTGTCGCTATTGCCACATGGCCTGCCCGTATGGCGCGCCGCAATACAATGCCGCCAAAGGACACATGACCAAGTGCGATGGCTGTCATGAACGCGTTGCTGAGGGTAAGAAACCCATCTGTGTCGAATCCTGCCCGCTGCGTGCGCTGGACTTCGGCCCGATAGAGGAACTGCGTAAAAAACACGGCACCCTGGCCGCGGTAGCGCCGCTCCCTGGTGCGCACTTTACCAAACCGAGCATCGTCATCAAACCAAATGCCAATAGCCGCCCGACCGGGGATACCACGGGTTATCTGGCTAATCCGAAGGAGGT